>DASTYI010000001.1:0-3202 GCA_035765045.1 Iamia sp.
GCCGCCGACCTCGCGGTCGAGGTCGCGGCGAAGGGTCTCCATCTCGGGCAGCTCAGGCATCTGGGGTCTTCTCGTTCGGGGCCGACGGGGTGGCGGCCGGGTCGATGGGATCGGGATCGTCGCCGGTGTCGGCGCCGTCGGCGGTGGCGTCGACAGCGACGGCGGGGATCTCGGGGCCGTCGCCGGCCGCCAGCTCGGGGGCGGGCGGGTCGGCGGCGATCAGGGCGTCGTAGGCGGCCCGGGCGGCGAGCTGCTCGGCCTGCTTCTTGGACCGGCCCACGCCCTCACCCCACGGCGTGCCGCTGACGCGGGCGGTGGCGGTGAAGGTCTTGTCGTGCTCGGGCCCGGTGTCGGTGACCCGGTAGGAGACGACCTCGCGCAGCACCCGGCTGACGTGCTCCTGCAGCCGGCTCTTGTCGTCGAGGTGCCCGGGCTCGCCCGAGGCGGTGCGGATGCGGTCGCCGAGCAGGTGCATCACCACGGCCCGGGAGGCGTCGCGGCCGCCGTCGAGGTGCACGGCGCCGATGACCGCCTCCAGGGCGTCGGCCAGGATCGAGGGCTTCTCCCGTCCCCCGGTGGCCTCCTCGCCCTTGCCCAGGCGGATGGTGGCGCCCAGGTCGAGCCCCTCGGCCGTCTCGGCCAGGGTGGTGGCCCGGACGACGGTGGCCCGGGCCCGCGACAGCCACCCCTCGTCGGCGTCGGGGAAGGTGCGGTAGAGCTCCTCGGCCACCACCGCCCCGAGCACGGCGTCGCCCAGGAACTCGAGCCGCTCGTTCGACGGGCCGCCGGGGTTCTCGGCGCACCACGACCGGTGGCACATCGCCGTCTCGAGCAACCCGGGGTCGGCGAAGGAGTGCCCGATGCGGTCGGCCAGGGGGGCGACCGAGGGGACCGTGTCGCTCGAGCTCAGGAGGCGTTCTCGCCCACCCGGGCGTACACGTAGTCGACGGCGTCGCGCACGGTCTTGAGGTCCTCGAGGTCCTCGTCCTCGATCCGGAAGCCGACGGTGCGCTCGCCGACCTCCTCCTCCAGGGCCTCGACCAGCTCGATCAGGGCCAGCGAGTCGGCGTCGAGGTCGTCGGCGAACGAGTCGCCCTCGTGGACCTCGGAGGCGTCGATCTCGAGGATGTCGACCAGCCGGTCGCGGATCAGCTCGAACACCTCTTGGCGGCTCATCGGCGCCTGCTGGCTGTGGGTCTCGGCGGGCACTCTGTCTCCCTGGTCGGCGGACGGGGTCGGCGGACAGCCGGGAGACCCTAGCAGGGTCGCGACTTTGTGCGCTTGTGAACGGTCAGGAGCCGAAGGTGCTGGTGAGCTTGCCGACGAGGTCGGACTCGACGGACTCGGCGGCGACCCGGCAGGCGTTGACGATGGCGGTGGCCGACGACGAGCCGTGGCTGATGATGCACACGCCGTCGACGCCGAGGAGCATGGCCCCGCCGGTGGCGTCGGGGTCGAGCTGGCCGTAGAGCGGGAGCAGCGCTGGCATCAAGGTGTCGCCGGCGGCCCTGGTGGCGTCGTCGGTGTCGAAGGCCCCGAGGATGGCGCCGACGAGCGACCGCATGGCGCCCTCGAGGCTCTTGAGGGCCACGTTGCCGGTGAAGCCGTCGGTGACGACGACGTCGACGCCGGGCGCCATCAGGTCCCGGCCCTCGACGTTGCCGGCGAAGGCGGCCCCGGCGGCGGTGGCCCAGGCGTCGTCGGCCAGCAGGGCGTAGGTCTCCTTGCGCAGGGCGTCGCCCTTGCCCGGCTCCTCGCCGATCGAGAGCAGGCCCACCCGCGGGGTCTCGGTGCCGAACCGGTCGCGGGCGAACACGGCCCCCATCTGGGCCCACTGCAGCAGCCACTCGGCCTGGGCGTCGGTGTTGGCGCCGGCGTCGAGCAGGACGACGGGGAGGTCGTGGCCCGGTCGGGGCAGCGGGGTGGCGATGGCCGGGCGGGACACGCCCTTGATCCGGCCCATGCGCAGCAGGGCGGCGCCCCACGTGGCCCCAGTGTTGCCGGCGCTGACCATGGCCGAGGCCCGGCCGTCGCGCACGGCCTCGGCCGCCCGCACCAGCGAGGAGTCCTTCTTGCGGCGCACGCCCTTGCCGGGGTCGTCGTCCATCTCGATGACCTCGGAGGCCGGGAGCACCTCCAGCGAGGTCTCCAGCCGGTCGGGGTCGCCGACCAGGACGATCGGCAGGCCGAGCTCGGACGCGGCGCGCTCGGCGCCGGCCACGATCTCGTCAGGGGCCCTGTCGCCCCCCATCGCATCGACGGCGATGGGTGCCGGAAGGCTCATCTCAGTCGACGTCGAGGGCCTGGCGGTCCTTGTACCAGCCGCAGTTGCCGCACACCCGGTGGGGCAGCTTCACGGCGGCGCAGCGGGGGCAGGTGCTCCGGGGCGGGGCGTCGAGGCGCCAGGCGCTGGCCCGGCGGCTGCGGCTCTTGGCCTTGGAGGTCTTCTTCTTGGGGACGGCCATCGCAGTCGTTCCTGGTTCGCTCGTTCGGGGCCCGGGGATGCCCAGGCACAAGGGAGAGATGGTAGCGGCGCAACCCGCAACCCGACGAAGCCGGCCGGGGGGCTACTCGTCGAACGTCAGGTCGTCGAGGGCGGACCAGCGGGGATCGCCCCGGGGCGCGGCCGGCTCGTCGGCGTCCTCGTCGGCCTCCAGGGCCGATGCGGAGCCCTCGACCCGGGTGGGGAAGCGGTCCGGATCGGGCCCGGCGCAGTCGTCGGAGCACAGGGGCACCAGCGGCAGGCTGAGCAGCACGGCGTCGTGGAGCACCGGGCCGAGGTCGATGCTGTCGTTCTCGACCGGCCAGGTCTCGCCCTCGACCGGGTGGGGGGAGAAGACCTCCCGCAGGTCGACCTCCAGGGTGCCGGTGACGTCCTGGAGGCAGCGCCGGCACTCGCCCTCCCACGGGGCGGTGGCCGTGCCGACCAGGACGACGTCGAGCCCGGTGGCCTCGAGCGTGCCGTCCAGGGCGATCTCGCCGTCGGGCGGGACGGTGGCGCTGGAGGTGCCGATGGGCCCGAGGGCCTCGGCGGGGAAGGTGCGGACGACCGGGCGCTGCACCCCGGGCCGCCGACGGACGTCGGCGATGTGCTCCAGGGTGCGGACCCGGGTCACCCCTCGTCCTGGTCGAAGAAGGCGCCCTCACCGCCCGGCGCACCCGCTCCCGCACCGGGACCCGGGCCGGGGCCGGGGCCGCCGGG
>DASTYI010000002.1:0-71885 GCA_035765045.1 Iamia sp.
CCGGACCAACATCGGTGCCGATGAGGTTGCCCGGGTGCAGCGACGCCACGAACAGCTCGTCGGCCGGGATGCGCCGGGCCACCTCCTGGGCGAACAGGACGTTGGCCAGCTTCGACACGGCGTACTCGGGCAGGCCGGTGATGCTCGGGGTGCGCTGCCGGAGCGCGTCGAGGTCGATGCCCTGCTTGGCGTCGCGGTGGCTGCCGCTGGACACGACGACCAGGCGCGCCGGGCCGCCGTCGGGCGCCGGGCGCGACGCCCGCATGCGGTCGATCAGCTCGGTCACGAACAGGAAGTGGCCGAGGTGGTTGACGCCGAAGGCCAGCTCGAAGCCCTGGGCGGTGAGGCCCCGTTGGCCGGCGACGCCCGCGTTGGCGACCAGGACGTGGATCGGCCCGCCGCGGCGGTCGAGCTCGGCCGCCGCCCGTCGCACCGAGGCGAGGTCCCCCAGGTCGAGGGTGACGTGGTCGAGGGCGTCGTTGCCGGTGTCGGCGGCGATCGCCTCCATCACCGGGCGGGTGGCCACCTCCGAGCGCGACGCGAACACGACCCGGTCGCCCCGGCGGGCCAGGGCGTGGGCGGTGGCCCGCCCCAGCCCGGTGTTGGCGCCCGTCACCACGCTGGTGGCCCGGTCGACCTTCGGTTCGCTCATCGAGGGCTCCTTCGGTGGTCCGGGAGGGGCTAGACCCTCGCGCAGGAGAGGGAGCCCTGGGGGCATGGGGTCCGCACGCACGCGAAGGCGGGCGCCGTTCGGTGGGGCCGGCGCTATGGTCCGGGGCATGACGGCAACGGCTGCGTGCTCACATCGGGGGTTCATCGTGCCCGCGTTCGAGCGCCGGGCGGACTGGCGCTCGCTCCTCCTCGGCGCGCCGCCCACCCGCATCTGAGCCTCCGTCGACCGGCCCCCGGGGCCGCCGACGCACAGGTGCCGAACCGGCTCGACGCACCCGGCGTCGAGCGAGCGGCGCGCCCCGGCCGAGGTCGGGTGCGCCCGTGTGCCCGTCCCCCACCGAGGAGCAACCATGGCGCTGGCGCGCCCCACCCGACCCTCCGGCGTCGATCTCGCCGGTCCCCTGATCACCAGCCACCCGGCGACGACCGTCGTCACCGTCGTGATGGCCACCCGGCCCGCCGCCCACCTCCGGGGCGCCGACCGGCGCCGTCTCGCCCGCCTCGTGGGCGGGGCCGAGCGCCGCCTGGCCCACGAGGCCCTGGCCGCCCCGGCCCGGGCCCGCCTCGTCCGCCGGCTGTGGGGCCTGGCCGAGCGGGCGTCACGGGGCCCCGCCCGGGAGGGCCTGGCCCTGATCGCCAGCGGCGACCAGGGGCGGCACCTGACCCTGCGCCACCCCACCACCGATCGGATCGTCGTCGGGCCCCCACCCACCTACGAGGACGTCGTCGAGGCGTCGTGGGCCTTCGGCCGGCTCGCCGTGCTCCGCCTGGCGGCCCGGGGCGCCCGTCTCATCTGCTCCGACGGCGCCACCCTGTGGGAGCCCCGGCCGCCGTGGGACCCCCTCGGCCTCCAGCCCCAGGTCGGCCTGGAGCGGGCCGAGCTGCTGCTCCGCTCGGCGCTCCCGGGGCGGACCCCGCTCCTGGTCGCGGGGGACGACCGCCTCGTCGCCGACTTCCGCCGCCGGGGCTCCGACCACCGGGTCGTCGGCCACCTGCCCGGCGACCACTCCGAGACGGCGGCGGCCACGCTCGCCGCCCTCGCCCAGCGCACGATGAGGCGGTCGCTCGACGCCCGGCAGCGGTCGGCGATGGTCAGCCTCGCCCTCGCCGTGGACCGGGGGAGCGCCGTCCGCGGCCCGGCGGCCGTGCGCGGCGCCTCGCCCTCGGCCGCCGACGTCCTCCTCGTCGAGGACGCGACCCGGGCGGAGATGGGCCCGCTGCCGGCGCGCGTGGCCGCGGCCGGCGGGTCGGTCGTGGCCCTCCCCGACGGGTTCCTCGCCCACCACGGCGCCGCCGCGCTCGTCCCGGACCACCGGGTCGCGGCGCCGCCCCTCCTCGCCGCGGTCCCCCGATGACGGCGCCGGCCCTCGCCGCGGTGCTGCTCGTCGTCGCCGGCGTCGGCATCGGGCTGATCGCCCGGGTCCGGCGCTGCCCCTGCCAGCGCGAGGACCCCCTCGCCGGCCTCGGCGCCCTGGGCGCGGTCACGGCCCGCGTCCGCCGTTCCTCCCCCCACAACCACCACCAAGGAGCTTCCCGATGATGACCACCACCCACCTGGCCCGCATGCGCGAGGTGCTCGTCGAGGCGATCGACGCCAACGAGCGCCAGGCCGAGACCCTGACGCCCGGGCCCGAGGCCGACGCCCACCGCGCCGCCCGCACCTCGCTCGAACAGGCCCTCGGTCGCCTCGACGACGGCTCCTACGGCACCTGCGTCACGTGCGGGGCGGCGCTGCCCATCGAACGCCTCGAGCTCGTCCCCGACGCCGAGCGCTGCATGCCCTGCATCCAGCGCCCCCCCAGCCTCTACGGGTGAGCGGCGGGAACTCGGTCCCGGTGGGCGACGACCGGTACGGCATGCACGCGACGGTGATGCTCCGGATCGGGGTCCCGCTCGCCCTGGCCCTCGGCCTGGCCGGCTGCGGTGGCGACGCCCCGACCCGCAGCGGCCGCCCCGACGGCGCCGCCCTGGCGTCGTCGCTCGGGTGCACGAGCTGCCACAGCACCGACGGCGAGCGCCGGCAGGGCCCGACGTGGAAGGGGCTGGCCGGCGCCACGGTGCCGCTGGCCGACGGCACCACCGTCGAGGCCGACGGCGCCTACCTCGCCCGGTCGATCGAGGACCCCGACGCCGACATCGTCGAGGGCTTCCTGCCGGTCATGCCCGACCTGAACCTCGACGCCGAGCAGGTCGCCGCTCTCGTCGCCCACATCCAGGAGCTGCCCTGATGCCCGAGGCCCCGCTCGTCGAGGACGACGTCGCGCCCCCTGCCGACCGGCCGCGGCCCCCGGTGCCCCGGGCGCCGTTCGTCGTCGTCGCCGTCACCGTCCTGCTGCTCGGCATCGCCGTCGCCCTGCGGGCCCAGGACCCGGGCGACGCGCCGGCGGACCCGGGCCTCAACGGCACCGTCCTCGGCGCCCCCGAGCCGCGGCCGGACTTCACGCTGACCGACACCGACGGCCGGCCCTACGACTTCGCCGAGGAGACGGCGGGCGAGCTCACGCTGCTGTTCTTCGGGTACACGTCGTGCCCGGACGTCTGCCCGCTCCACCTGGCCAACCTGGCCTTCGCCCTCGACCGCCCGGGCGTGCCGCGACCCATGGTGGTGTTCGTGGGCGTCGACCGCCGGCGCGACACCCCCGAGGCCATCCGCACGTTCCTCGACCGCTTCGACCCGGGCTTCGTCGGGCTGACCGGCACCGAGGAGGAGCTGCGGCGGGCCCAGGAGGCGGCCGCCGTCCCCGTGGCCATCGCCGAGGAGCCCGAGGAGCCCGGCGGCGACTACCTCGTCGGGCACGCGTCGCAGGTGATCGCCTACACCCCCGACGACCTCTCGCACGTCGTCTACCCGTTCGGGGTGCGCCAGCAGGATTGGATCGAGGACCTGCCCGTCCTGGCCCGCGGCGAGTGGCAGCCGTCGTGAGAAGGGCGCTCGCCGCCGTGGTCGTGGTGGCGCTGGCGGCCTGCGGGGGTGGCGCTGCCCGCGCCGCGGCGCCGCAGGTCGCGGTGGCCGACGCCTTCACCACCGAGGGGACGATGGCCCTCGCCGTCTACCTGGACGTCGAGAACCCCGGCGGACCGGACCGGATCGTCGGGGCCGAGCTGGTGGGGGAGAGCGCCGGGCTGGCCCGGGACGTGTCGCTCCACCAGACGGCCGAGCGCGACGGCCTGTCGATCATGGCGCCCACGGACGGCATCGAGGTGGCGGGCGGCACCGACGACGCCCTCGCCCCCGCCGGCGCCCACATCATGCTGGAGGACCTGGTCGAGCCGGTCTCGCTCACCACCCCGATCCGCCTCCGCATCGACCTCGACCGTGGCGACGACGTGACCGTCGACGTGCGGGTCGTCACCGCCGACGAGGCGACCGGCCTGCTGACGGGGGGCGGCTCGTGACCTGGTGGTGCTCGGCCACCCGGGTGCCGTGGTCGTGGACGCCGCGCGCCTACCCGGGGGTGTGGGCTTTCATGGCCGTGCTGGCCGTCGGCGGCTGGCTCGTCGCCCGCGGCGCCGGCGTCCGCCTCACCGGCCGCCAGCGGGCGGCGTGGATCGCCGGCCTCCTGTTCCTGTGGGTGGCCACCGACTGGCCCGTCGGCGCCCTCGGCTCGGGTTACCTCGCCTCGGCGCACATGGCCCAGTACATGCTCTACACCTTCTTCGCCGCGCCGCTCCTGCTGCTCGCCGTGCCCGCCGAGCTGGCCGGCGCCGTGGTGCGGGGTCGGTCCCGGCGGGCGCTGGCCCTCCTGGCCCGGCCGCTGGTCGCCGCCGTGGTGGCCAACGCCGTCCTGCTCCTCACCCACGCGCCGTGGACGGTCGACACCGTCCGCACCACCCAACCGGGGTCGTTCGCCCTCGACGTCGTCTGGCTGCTCGGGGGGCTCGTCATGTGGCTCCCGATCGTCAGCCCCCTCGCCGAGGACCGGGCCCGACCGCTGATCCAGGCCGGCTACCTCTTCCTCGCCGCCGGGCTCGTGCCGATGGTGCCCGGCGGCTTCCTCACCTTCGCCGACGCCCCCCTCTACGGCCTCTACGAGCTGGCGCCGAGGGTCGGCGGCATCGACCCGGCGAGCGACCAGCAGGCCGCCGGCGTGCTGATGAAGGTCGGCAACCTCCCGCTCGTCTGGCCGGTGATCGCCGCCATCTTCGTGGGCGCCGCCCGGCGCGACGACGACCTCACCCCCCGCTGTCCGACCTGACCGCCACCGGCCGGCGGCGAGAGGCGAGGACGATCCGGTTGCGCCCGGTGCGCTTGGCGACCAGCAGCGCGCCGTCGGCGGCCGTCACGAGGGTCGCCAGGTCGTCGCCGTCGGCCCGGTCGGCGACGCCGAAGCTGACGGTGAAGTGGGGGAGGCCGGCGGTGGCGATGGCGGGGGCCAGCTGGACCTGGAGCCGGCCCAGGATCTCCTCGGCCGTCGCCGCATCGGTGTCGGGGAAGGCGGCGACGAACTCCTCGCCGCCCCAGCGGGCGACCAGGTCGCTGGGCCGGACGGCGGTGCGGAAGGTCTGGGCGAAGGTGCGCAGGGCACGGTCGCCGGTGTCGTGGCCGTGGGTGTCGTTGATCGCCTTGAAGTGGTCGAGGTCGCCGAAGCAGACGGCGACGAGCCGGCCGTGGCCCATCAGGTGGTGGACCTGGTCCTCGAAGCTGCGGCGGTTGAGGAGCCCGGTGAGGGGGTCGGTCGAGGCCTGGACCTCGCTGCGGCTGAAGGCCCGCAGGACGCCGACCCGGTCGCCGGTGCGGGCGGCCACGGTGCGCAGCCGGTGGAGGGTCTCGGGGTCGGCGACCTGGCCATCGGGGCCGGTCGAGTGGAGGACCCCCTCGGCCGAGCCGCCGATCGAGACGGGGACGCAGACCGCCGAGAGCGGACCGTCGGGGCGACCGTCGAGGTGGGGGCAGGCGTCGAAGTGGTCGCTGGTCTCGAACACCATGGTCTGGCCGCGCGACGCCGCCGGGCAGTCGGCCGGGCTGGGCACGCCGCAGCCGGGGAGGCCCTCCTCCCGGTGGGTGCGCAGGCGGACCTCGACGTGCGCCCGGCTGGAGTCGGCCAGCAGCAGCTCGGTCGGCCGGTCCGGTTCGAGCTCGCCGAGGGCCCGCTCGGCCACGCGCAGGGCCGCCGGCTCGGTGCGGGCCTGGTCGAAGGCGCGGGCCAGCCGGGTCTCGAGCTGGGCCCGGGCCGTGTCCCGGTCCCGCTCGCGGTCGCGCCGGGCGATCTCGTGGTGCTGCTGGCGGGAGCTCCGGAACGTCGAGCGGATGACGATGGCCCCGACGGCCAGGCCCAGCGCTGCCACCGCGATGAGGATGCGGCGGGCCAGGTCGGCCCGGGCCAGGGCGTCGTCGGCCTTCTGCTCGACCCGCTGGGTCAGGGGCACGGTGCTGGCCTCGAAGGCGGTCGACAGGTCCTCGAACGCGCTCCGGACCAGAGCCAGGTCGACGCCGTCGCCGGTGGCCACGTCCTCGCGCAGGACCGAGGCGGTGGCCGCCCAGCGGTCGACGGCCGCGGCGGTCTCGGGCATGCGGCGGGCGAGCGGGTGGTCGGCCGCCGCGTCCCAGCGGGTCAGGGCCTCGTCGAGCAGGCCGTCGAAGCGGTCGACGATCCGGGCCCGCTCGTCCGAGGAGGCCGTCGCCGCCTGCTCCAGGGCCAGCTGGGCCCGGAGCACGAGGTGGTGGATGTCCCGCAGCTCGACGAGCATGGCGCCCTCGTCCTGGGCGATGACCCGGAGGTCGCGCTCGACCGACCGGACCGAGATCGCCGCCACCGAGCCCACCACGGCCAGGAGGGCGAGGAGGAAGACGCCGATCACGACCACCTTGTGGTGGGTCGGCCGGCCGTCGGGGGTGCGCGCCGTCCGCATCCCCCCGCCCGTCGGCGGTTCGGCCGCCGGGTTGAGGGACCGGGCGCCCGGCCACCCCGCCGGGTGACCGTCGGACCGACGATCGAGGCGCCGACCGATGCGATCGTGCGCATCTCAGCTGGGAGGGGCCTCGCCCTGGTCCTCGAGCTCGGCGAGGACGAGGCGGCAGGCGCGCCGGGCGACGGGGCCGGTCTCCTGGTCGAGGCCGGCGAGGAGGGCGTCGGTGCCGGTGGGGTAGCGGGGTGGGGTGAGCGGGACGGCGGGGTCGACCCGGGCGTGGACGAGGAAGGGGCGATCGGCGGCCAGCGCCCGGTCCCAGGCCGGTCCGACCGCGGCCGGGTCGTCGACCACGGTGCCGTCGAGGCCGAGCAGCCGGGCCCACTCGGCGTAGGGGACCGGGGTGACGGCCTGGGAGGCGGGGAACCTCGGGTCGCCCTCCATCTCCCGCTGCTCCCACGTGACCTCGGCGAGGTCGCCGTTGTCGAGCACGAGGATCGGCAGCCGCGGGTCGTCCCAGCCCTCCCACAGGCGGGCGACGGTGATCAGCTCGTTGATGCCGTTCATCTGCATGGCCCCGTCCCCGGCGAGGGCGACGACGAGCCGGCCGGGGTGGGCGAGCTTGGCGGCGACGGCGTACGGCAGGGCCGAGCCCATCGAGGCGAGGGTGCTGGAGAGGTGGCCGGCCATCGTGCCCCGCACGCGGATGTGGCGGGCGTACCAGTAGGTGGTCGAGCCGACGTCGACGGCGAGGAGGGCGTCGTCGGGCAGCCGGGGTGACAGCTCGTGGAAGAGGAGCTGCGGGTTGAGCGGCTCGGCGTCCCGGTGGGCCCGGCGGTCGAGGATCTCCCACCACTCGGCCACCGCCGCCTCGACCCGGGCCCGCCAGCCCGACCGGTCCCGCGCGGCCAGGCGGGGGAGCAGCGCCCGGAGCGTCTCGCCGGCGTCGCCGCAGAGGTTGACCTCGGTCGGGTAGCGGGCGCCGAGGTTGGCGCCGTCGATGTCGATCTGGACGGCGCGGGCCTGGCCGGGGGCGGGCAGGTGCTCGGTGTAGGGCTCGTTCGTCCCGACCAGCAGCAGGGTGTCGCACTCGCGGGCCAGCAGGTCGCTGGCGGTGCTGCCGAGGTGGCCGATCGGGCCGGTGACGTAGGGGAGGTCGTCGGGGAGCACGGCCATGCCGAGCAGGGCCTTGGCCACGCCGGCCCCGAGCCGCTCGGCCACGGCGGCCAGCTCCTCGCCGGCCCGGGCCGCCCCCTGGCCGGCGACGATGGCGATGCGCTCGCCGGCGTCGAGCACGGCGACGGCGGCGTCGAGGGCATCGTCGTCGGGGGTGACGCGGGGCGGTGACCACCCGACGGAGGTCGCCATGGCGGCGTGGGCGTGCGGCGGCTCGGCGGGCACCTCCATCTGCTGGACGTCGTGGGGCAGGATCACGCCCGTGGGCTGGCGGCGGGCCTGGGCGGTCCGGACGGCCCGGTCGACGACGAGGTGGAGCTGCTCGGGGGTGGTGACGGTGGCGAGGTAGGCGCCGCAGACGTCCTTGAACAGGCTGGCGGCGTCGATCTCCTGCTGGTAGCCGCTGCCGATGGCGGTGCGGTGCTGCTGGGCGATGATCGCCACCACCGGCCGCTTGTCGAGCTTGGCGTCGTACAGCCCGTTGAGCAGGTGGATCGCCCCGGGGCCGTGGGTGGCCAGGCAGCACCCCGTCGCCCCCGTCCACTTGGCGTGCCCGGTGGCCATGAGGGCGGCGGACTCCTCGTGGCGGGCGGTCACCAGCTCGAGGTCGCCACCCCGCCGGGCGATGGCGGCGAGGATCGGGTCGATCCCGTCGCCGGAGTAGCCGAAGACCCGCCCGATCCCCCAGCGGAGGAGGCGGTCGACGAGGGCGTCGGCGACGAGGGCGGGGCGATCCGGGGCCATGGCGGGCACCTCCCCGCCCGCCCGGGGCCGACGCCGACCCGCCCCCGGCCCGCGAACCGCGATCGGCGCTGGCGGTAATCATGGGGTGTGACCCGATCGTCGGATGCCGAGCTGGTGGCAGCGTCGCTGGTCGACCCCGGCCGGTTCGGGGAGGTCTTCGACCGCCACGCCCCGGCCGTCTACCGGTTCCTCGGCCGGCGGATCGGCCCCGACGAGGCCGGTGACCTGCTGAGCGACGTCTTCCTCGCCGCCTTCGAGGCCCGGCGGCGCTACGACCCCGACCGCGCCTCGGCCTTGCCCTGGCTCTACGGCATCGCCGCCAACCTGCTGGGCAAGCACCACCGCCACCGGGCGGCCGAGCTCCGGGCCCTCCGGCGGGTGCTCGACCAGGGCGACACCCGGGACCACGCCGACGCCGTGACCGCCTCGGTCGACGCCGAGGTCACGGTCCGGGCCCTGGCGAAGGTGCTCGACGAGCTCCCCGGCATCGAGCGCGACGCGCTGCTCCTCCACGCCTGGGAGGGCCTCACCTACCGCGAGGTCGGCGCCGCCCTGGGCGTGCCCACGGGGACGGTGCGGTCGCGGCTCAACCGCGTGCGGCAGCGGCTGCGGGCCGCCACCGACGAGATCGACGGCGTCCGGGCGGTCCGCCCCGACCGCCTGGTGCCCCTGCCCGACGCGCCGGCGTCGGTGTTCGACCGCGAGAAGGAGCGACTCATGCGAGCCATCGACGAGGGCAAGACCAAGGTCGTCATCGACGCCGGCGACGGCACGGTGCTGATCCGCAGCAAGGACGACATCACCGCCGGTGACGGCGAGAGGCGCGACGTCATCGAGGGCAAGGCGGCGGCGTCGACCACCACGACGTGCAACATCTTCCGCCTGCTCGGCGAGCACGGCGTGCCGACCCACCTCATCGAGCAGGTCGACGCCGTCACCTTCCGGGCCCGCCGGGTGGAGATGATCCCGGTCGAGCTGGTGGCCCGGCGGATCGCCACCGGCGGCTACCTCGACCGGCACCCCGACGTCGCCGACGGCACCGTCCTGGCCGACCTCGTCTTCGAGGTCTTCGAGAAGGACGACGCCCGCCACGACCCCCTCCTCGACTTCGACTTCGCCGGTGACGTGCTGCGCCGGCGGGTGCCGCACCGGAAGGCGGCGGCCCGGCTCGGTGGCCGCGCCGGTGACGTCCTCGGCGAGGAGCCGCTGTCCGGCAGCCGCCTGGCGATGGTGACCCCCGACCTCCTCGACCGGCTGCGCGCCCTGACCCTGCGGACCTTCGAGGTCGTCGAGCGGGCGTGGGCCGGCCTCGGGGGGACGTACGTCGACCTCAAGATCGAGTGCGGCGTCGACCCCGCGACCGGGACGCTGCTGGTCGCCGACGTCATCGACAGCGACTCGGGGCGGCTCCGCTTCGGCGACCGGGACATGTCGAAGCAGCTCTACCGCGACGGCACGCGGTCGCTGCCCGACATCAAACGGGTCTTCGACGAGGTCGCCGCCCTCACGCACCAGCTGGTCTGACCGAGCCGGGCCGGCCCCGGTCGCCCGGGAAACGCCCGTCCGAGGGGGTTCCCCTCCTGACAGGGGCCGACTACCGTGGCCGTGGGTTCAACCGCGAGCTCGATCGACATCACGTCGAAGGAGCACTCGCATGGACCTCGCCCCCACGGCCGCCGGCCGGCGCATCCGCAGCGGCATCGAGATCAGGGCCACCGGGCTCGTCATCGGCGTCCTCTCGGCCGACGGCACGGCCCTGCTCCGGCTGGACGGCGACCTCGACAGCGCCAGCGCGCCGGCGCTGCTCGACGTCGGGCGGTCGCTGGTGGCGGCCGGGAGCCAGCACCTGGTGATCGACTGCGGCCACCTGCGCTTCTGCGACTCGGCCGGGCTGCACGCCTTCGCCTCGATCGGCGCCGCCGACGGCGCCCGCTCGCTGGCCCTGGCGCGGACCTCGCCCCGGCTGCGCCGGATGCTGGACATGGCCGGCCTCGACGTGGCGATCGACCCGCAGCCGACCGGCTGAGGGGCGTCAGGGCGCGGCGATCGGGAACGTCATCGACTCGCCGATGGCCAGCAGGTGCACCTCGGGGCGGAGCCGGCGCCCGGCGAGGGCGGCCACGAGGTCGTCGGTGCCGCTCCGGAAGACGGTGTAGTCGTCCCGGTGGACGGGGACGGCGTGGTCCGGGTCGATCAGCTCGATGGCGTCGACCACCTGCGGGCCGGTCATCGTCAGGGTGATGCCGGCGATCCGGGTGCCGCCGCCGTGGAAGACGCCGAGGTCGACGGTCGGGTACCGCCTCGGGATCTCGGCCAGGGCGTCGTGGGGGAGGGTGTCGCCGCTGAGGTAGGTGCGGTGGCGGCCGGCCTCGGTGCGGAGGTCGAGCAGGCTGCCCATCACCGGCGGCAGCAGGCTCTGGATCGGCTGGGGGGCGTGCTTGGCCGGGAGGGCGGTCACGGCGAGGGTGCCCCCGGGGAACCGCACCTCCTGGGTGCCCCAGCGCTCGAGCGCCCACGTGCTCGTGAAGCCCTGGCGGGCCAGCTTGCGACAGGCGTGGGGCGTGCTGATGATCGGCGTGCCGGGGGGCAGGCCCTCGGCCGCCACCTCGTCGAAGTGGTCGCCGTGGTGGTGGGACAGGACGACCAGGTCGACCGGGAGCACCTCGGGGAGCCCCATCGCCGGCTCGGTCAGGCGCTCGCTGCGGAGGCCGTAGCCGAGCGGGGCGTGGTCGCCCTGGTGGAGGAAGTTCGGGTCGGTGAGGATCCGCAGGCCGCCGAGCTCGAGGATCACCGTGGCGGTGCCGACGAAGGTCAGCCGCCCGGTCGTCGGGTCGTCGTGGCGGGCGTGGCCGCCCACCTCCAGGGTCGGTGTCATGGCCGCGCCGCTCCCCGGGCCGGGCCGGGGTGAACCGGCACCTGCGTCAACGGGGGCGGCCCGGGGAGCCCGGGCGGCCATGTCACCCGAAGTGCTCCCGCTGAGCGTCGTCGTGCCCGTCCGCCACGAGCGCCCCGACCCGGACCTCGGCGCCCGGCTGGGCGCCCTGGCCGAGCACGTGGCCGAGGTCATCGTCGTCGACGGGTCCGATCCCGCCGTGGCCGACGCCCACGCTCGCGAGTGGCCGTCGGCGGTCCGCCACCTCCGCCTGGCCGACGAGGACCGCACCCCGATGGGCAAGGTCGGTGGCGTCCTCGCCGGCGCCCGCGCCGCCGGCCACGACATCCTGGTCGTCGCCGACGACGACGTGGTCTGGCAGCGCCACCAGCTGGAGCGGGCCCACGCCGTCATGGCCGGCACCGAGCTGGCCGCCCTGCGCCCCCAGAACCGCTACACCGAGATGACCCTGGTCGCCCGGTGGGACACCGGCCGGACGCTGATCCAGCGGGCCCTCGGCGGCGACTGGCCCGGCACCGTGGTGGTGCGCCGATCGGCCCTCCTGCCCGAGGGCTACCGGGGCGACGTGCTGTTCGAGAACCTCGAGCTGGAGCGCGAGCTCCGGCGCCGGGGCGGGACCGTCGCCGTCGACCTGCGGCTGGTCGTCGACCGGGTCCCACCGACGGCGACGCACTTCTGGGGCCAGCGGGTGCGCCAGGCCTACGACGAGATGGCCCGGCCGGCGCACCTGGCGGCCGAGCTGGCGCTGCTGCCGATCGCCGTCGTCGGCGGGCGCCGCGCCGTCGTCGCCCTCGCCGTCGGGGCGGTGGCCCTGGCCGAGGTCGGGCGGCGGCGCAACGACGGGCGCGCGTCGTTCCCGCCCACCGCCGCCCTGTGGGCCCCGCTGTGGGTGGGGGAGCGGGCCGTCACGTCGTGGCTGGCGGTCGGCGCCCGGCTCCGCGGCGGCGTCCGCTACCGGGACGGCCGGCTGCGCCACGCCGCCGGCCCGCCGCCGCGCCGGATCACCCGCCGGGGCGACCCCGACGTCGTTTCGGACCCGGCCCCGAGGAGAGCGGAGCGCACTCACGAGGAGGTCCGATGACCGATACCAGCACCGAGACGTCGAAGGCCGAGGCGGCGCGCGGCGCGGCCCAGGAGACCGCCCAGGAGGCGATGGACCAGGGCCAACAGGTGGCCAGCACCGCGGTGGAGAAGGGCCAGGAGGTGGCGTCCACCGCCGCCGAGCAGGCTCGGGAGGTGGCCTCGGTCGCGTCCGACCAGGTCGCCACGGTGGGAGGCCAGGCCATCGACCAGGCCCGCACCGTCCTCGACTCCGCCACCGGCGACGTGCGCGAGCAGCTCGAGCAGCGGCTGCGCACCCTCTCCGAGCAGGCCCGCACGACCGCCGAGGAGCTGACCGCCCTGGTCGAGGGGCGCCCGGAGGACGCCGGGCGGACCCGGGACATGGCCCGAAGCGCCAGCGAGCGGATCGAGCAGGTCGCCGACCGGGTCGACGAGCTCGGCCTCCAGGGCGTGGTCGCGGAGGTCAGCGACCTGGCCCGCCGCCGGCCGGTGCTCTTCCTCGCCGGCGCCGCCACCGCCGGCATCCTCGTCGGCCGCATGGCCCGGGCCGGCCGCGAGGCGCAGTCCACCTCGGGGGGCCCGTCCGGCTCGGGCGGCCCGGTCGGCGCCGGCGACATCGGCGCGGCCGCGGGTCCGACCGCCGGGGCCCCGACCCTGCCGCCGCCGCCCCCGGCCCCGCTGCCGCCGCCGGCCGCGCCGGGCACCGACCCGGGCGGGTCGGCCTCGGGATGGGTGGGCGCCTGATGGTCGCCCCCTCGCCCGACGAACCGCTGCGGGCCGAGCGCTCGCTGCCCGAGCTCCTGTCGGAGCTGACGGGCGACATGACCCGGCTCTTCCGCGACGAGGTCGAGCTGGCCAAGGAGGAGCTCAAGCAGGAGGGCCGCAAGGCCGGACGGGCCGGCGCCGCCTTCGGGGCGGCCGCCGTCGTCGGGCTCCTCGCCGGGGTGGCGCTGGTGATGTTCCTGGGCTTCGCCCTCGACAGCTTCCTGCCCACCTGGCTGGCGTTCCTGATCGTGACCATCGTGCTCGGCGCTATCGCCGCCGCGCTCGGGGTGCAGGGGCGGAACAAGGCGCGGGAGATCGATCCCGTGCCGGAGCAGACCATCGAGACCCTCGAGGAGGACGCACAGTGGCTGAGCGAACGACGGAGCTGAGGCGGGACATCGAAGAGACCCGCGACCGCATGACCGGCACCATGGACGCCATCGGCGACCGGGTGAGCCCCGGTCGGATCGTGGAGCGTCGGGTCGACCGGGTCCGCGCCGCCTCGACCCGGGTCCGCCACACGGTGATGGGCGTGCCCCGCAGCGCCGCCGTGGGCGTGCGCGACACCGCCGGCTCGGCCGGCTCGTCGATGGGCGACGCCGCCTCGTCGATGGGCGACCGGGCCTCGTCGGCGGTGTCCGCCGTGGGCGAGCAGGTCCAGCAGGCGCCCCAGCGGATCACCGAGGGCACCCAGGGCAACCCGATCGCCGCCGGTGCCGTCGCCTTCGGGCTCGGTGTCCTGATCGGCTCGATGGCCCCGCCGTCGCGGGAGGAGCAGCAGGTGGCCGAGCGGGTGCTGCCCGCCCTCCAGGACGAGGCCAAGGCCATCGGCCGGTCGGTGGCCGACACGGCCAAGGAGGGCGCCCAGCAGGCCGTCGAGGAGACCAAGGCCGCCGCCACCGACGCCGTGGCCGAGGTCCGCGAGCAGGCCGAGGGCGCCGCCGGCGAGGTCCGCGACCAGGCCCGGGACGCCGCCGGCGAGGTCCGCGACGAGGCCCAGGGCGCGGCCGAGGGCGTCACCCAGCAGGCCCGCGACGCCAAGGACCAGGTCCAGGGCGCCTGACCGCCCCGGCGGACCGGGACCCGCCGGTGGGCGGGCCGGGGTGGACGCCCGTCCTGTCGAACCGATCTCCCCCCGACCCCGTCGCCGACCTCTGACGCCGGGGGTCAGGTCGGGGGATCGGGGTGGTCGGCGGGGTTCCAGCGGAGGGCGCCGGGGCTGGGCCAGAGGGGGCCGACGAGGACCCGGCTGTCGGCCTTGACGTCCTGGAGCCAGTGCCAGGCCCCGTCGGGGTCGGCGTGCTGGGGGGCGCACGGGCCGGTGGCGAGGTGGAGGGGGGTGACGGCGAGGTGCCCGACGAAGGTGGCCCCGGCGCCCACGTGGAAGGCGCAGTGCCCGGGGTTGTGCAGGCCGGTCCACTCGGCCCGGACACCGGGGGCGACCTCGTCGCCGTCACCGAAGGTGTCGACCAGGCCGGCGTGGCGCAGGGCGGCGACGGCGGCCCCGACGTCGCCACCGATCGGGGCGGCGTCCTCGTGGGCCAGGGCGGCGTCGCTCAGGAGCAGTCGGGCCCGGGGGAAGAAGGGCCGCCACCCGTCGCCGTCCCGCACGGCGCCGAGGCCGACCGACTCGATGTGGGAGAGGAGGACGGTGTCGATGGTGTCGACGGGGAGCCCGGCGGCGGCGAAGGCGTCGGTGTAGGCCTGCTGGTGGAGCGCGGTCGACCCGGGGTCGTGGATGATCTCGTCGAGGTTGCCGGCCGGGTCGACGACGATCCGGCGGCCCCCGGCCTCGACCACCCAGGCGCAGCTGGCCGCCCGCACCTGCCCGTCGTCGGCCCAGCCCGGCTCGGCCCACGGCACGGCCCGCACCTCGTCGGGGGTGAGGCCGGTCGCCAGGGGGTCGATGGCGGCCTCCAGGTACAGCACCCGCGTCAGCCGCACGTCGCCCACGTCGATCACCGTCGTCGTCACGCCCGCCAGTGAAGCCGCTCCGACGACCTGCCGGGGGGCGACGCAGTGGCCGCCGGGAGGCGACTCGGGCGGGTCGGCGGACCGGACCCGTCGCTAGGGTCCCGGCCGTGGGAGCCGCCGAGGAGCAGCACAACCGAGCGCTGCTGCGGGCCCGCGACCGGATCGACCTCCACTACCGCGAGCCGCTCGACGTCCCGGCGCTGGCCGCCGTCGCCCACATGTCCCCGGCCCACTTCACCCGCTCCTTCAAGGCGGCCTTCGGCGAGACCCCGCACCGCTACCTCCAGCGTCGCCGCATCGAACGGGCGATGGAGCGGCTGCGGCGCACCGATCGCACCGTCTCGGAGGTGTGCGTCGAGGTCGGGTGGACGAGCTTCGCCACCTTCAGCCGCACCTTCCGCGAGATCGTCGGGTGCACCCCCTCGGAGTACCGGGACGCCGCCCCCGTCCGCGGCGACGGCCGGGTGCCGACCTGCTTCGTGAAGTCGTGGACCCGGCCGGCCACATCGAGCAGTTCCGGAACAGCGGGTCGGGTCGACGCTGCTTAGCGTCGGCCCCATGAGCACCTCGATCCGCCTCTCGTCCGTCTTCGTCGCCGACCAGGACGCCGCCCTCGACTTCTACGTCGGCACCGTCGGGATGGAGGTCCACACCGACATCGACCTCGGGTTCATGCGGTGGCTGACGATCTGCGCCGCGGGCGACCGGAGCCGGGAGGTCCTGCTCGAGCGGCCCGGGCCGCCGTCGATGGACGAGGCGACCGCCGAGCAGGTCCGGGCCCTGGTGGCCAAGGGGGCGGCGGCGGGCTGGTTCGCCCTGTCGGTCGACGACGCCCAGGCCGAGTTCGAGCGGCTCCGGGCCGCCGGCGTCGACTTCACCGACGAGATCTCCGAGAAGGACTACGGCGTCGACTTCGGCATCCGGGACCCGTTCGGCAACCGCATCCGGATCGGCACCATGAAGCCCTCCTGATCGGCGACCGGCGGGTCAGGCCTGGGCGCCGACGGGGGTGCAGGGGAGCGGGTCGGCCTCGGGGTCGAGACGGGCGTAGGCCTCGTCGTGGAGGTCGGCCAGGGTGGCGGTGACCTCCTCGTAGGGGCGGTCGTCGGCGTCGACCAGGCCGAGGTTCTGGTCCTCGCCGTCGGCCCGGCCGGCGGCGGGCTGGTCGGCGTGGAGGAACCAGTGGGCGCCGACGACGTAGGGCGTGGCCAGGAGGCAGCGCCCGTAGTTGCGGACGGCGGCGGCCCGGTCGGCCTGGGTCGGCACGGTGACGAAGATGGCGGGCGTCGTGTTGGGGAGCCCGGCGTCGGCGGCCCGGTAGCCGTACTCGCTGACGAGCACCGGCTTCCCCGCCGCCCCGAACCCGGCCAGCGTGTCCCGGGTGCCGACGAGCGGGATCTCCTCGGCCAGGTCGAGGACGGTGGCGTCGAAGGCAGGGGTCAGCTCGTAGAAGTTGACCGAGACGACGTCGACCGACCGGGCCGCCACCTCCAGCACCGGCCGGGGCGTGGCCACGGCGACGAACCGGACCCCGAGGTCGAGGTGGTCGGGGTCGGCCTCCTGGAGGGCCGGCCCGACGACGGCGAAGTAGCGCTCGGCCACCGCCGTGGCCCAGGCGACCTGGGTGGCCTTGCCGCCCGGGGTCGGGGCCAGCTGGACCGGGGGGCGGGGCGCCGCCAGCTCGTCCCACGACGCCGCGGCCAGGGCGGGGAGGTCGGCCGCCAGCCGCCCGAGGTCGTCGTCGTAGCGCTGGCGGAGGAAGGCGATCAGGGCCTGCTTGCCGGGGGCGTCGGCCGGGCGGCCCAGGTCGAGGTCGAGCATGGTGACCAGGCCGTCGCCCGACAGGCCCATGCCCCACGGCATCTCGTTGTCGGTGAACCAGCCGACCAGCCAGGGGTCGTCCCGGCGGGCGGCGGTCGCCTCGGCGATCTCGGCCCGGGCGCCGTCGGCCCATGCCTCGTCCCACAGGTCGGCCCAGGCGAACCGGCCCTGCTCGTCGACGTCGCGGGCCAGGTCGAGCACGTGGGTGTACGGCACCCGGCCGGCGAACAGCGGCTGGGCCTCCTCGCCCCAGCCGCCCAGGGTGGTGACGCCCCACTCGCCGAACCGCTCGACCTGGGCGTCGGCCCAGGCCTGCTCGTCGGCGTAGGCGGCGGCGACGGCATCGGCGTAGGGCGTGTTCCCGTCCCGGTCGGGCGTGCCGGTCGGGCGCACGCCGTTGACCCCCGCCGACCAGAACGGGTGGCCGTCGGGCGTCACCAGCCACCAGCGGCCGTCGACCTCCTCGGTCCGGAACCAGCCGGTGGCGTCGAGGGCGACCTCGGTCGATCCCCCGTAGGCGTCGAACCGGTCGTCGACCCGCTCGGTCGGGGCCGCAGCCGGCTCCGACGCGGACGTGCACGCCCCGAGCACCAGGGCGAGCACCACACCCAGACACCCCCGTCGCACCCCCGACCGCACGGCCGGACAGTAGCCCGGCCCCGCCGGGGGTCAGCGGGGAGCCAGAGGCGGTCGGCCTTCTTGCGCGGGGGACCCTCAGCTGGCGAGGGCCTGGCGGTGGGCGGCCCGGGCGGCGAGGGGGGCGAGGTGGCGGGCGACGGTGGGGTCGGCGGTGCGGCGGCCGGTGTCGAGGAAGGCCTGCTGGACGACCTCGTCGGCCCGGTCGTCGGCCATGGCGTTGACGCCCATGGCCCGCACGACCCGGGCCGAGGGCTCGATCCGCACGACGGTGGTGCCGGCCCGCCGCAGCCGCCGGACCTCCCGGTCGAGCCGGCGGTGGACGGCCCGGCGGAGCAGGGCGTCGGGGCTCGCCGCCCACCCCCCGGCGGCCGACATCGAGGAGACGACGACCACCAGGTCGAGGCCCTCGGTGCGCAGCACGTCGGCGTTGGTCGAGGAGTGGACGCCGCCGTCGACGTGCTCGACGCCGTCGATCCGGACCGGCCGGAAGTAGCCGGGGATGGCGCACGAGGCCGTCACCGCCTTGGCCAGCGTGGTGCGGGGCGCCCCGGGCCGGCCGAAGACGACCCGGCCGCCGTCGCGGCGGCGCACGGTGGCGATCCACAGCCCGTCGGGCCAGGGGCGCCCTCGGTGGCCGACGCCAGCGCCTCGGCCTCGCCCTCGATGTCGACCTTGCCGTCGGGCACCAGCGTCAGCGCCGCCACCGAGGGGCGGAAGGCCCACGGCCGCCGGGCCGTCCGGGCCAGGAGGGCCGGGGAGGGGAGGTGCCAGGGGCGGAGCAGGTCCCGCAGCGCGAAGGGGGCGAAGGCCGGGGGCTCGGCGCCGAGCTGGTCGAGCAGGCGCCCGTCGAGCGAGAGCGGGGCCTCGACGGCGAAGGCGGCCAGGTCCGACGCCGGCACGCCCAGGCGGAGCAGGGTGGCGGTGATCGACCCGGCCGAGGACCCGACGACGACCTCGGCGGTGCGGGGGTCCCAGCCGAGGTCGTGCTCCAGGGCGGCGAGCACGCCGGCCTGGTACGCCTGCCCCACCAGGCCTCCGGCGCCGAGGACGAGCCCGACCCGGGGCGCGGCAGGGGAGGACGGGCGCGGAGCGGGGGTCACCGTCCCCCACTCACCCCCCGGGCGGGTCCGAACCGGGTTCGGGCCGACCCGTGACGGGGGTCGGGATGACGGTGGGGCGGGTGGGATCTGCAAGGCTGCCCGGCCATGGCGTGGAGGGTTCGGCGAATCGGTCTGGCGACGGCCGCCCTGGTGCTGGTCACCGGGCTGCCCCTGGGGTCGGCGGCGGGCGCGGCCGAGGGGTCGGTGGTGATCAACGAGCTCCACTACCACCCGCCCACCGACGGGCTCGACTTCGTCGAGCTCCACAACCCGGGCGGTGCGGCCGTCGACCTCGGGGGCGCGTGCTTCACCGCCGGCATCGGTGGCTGCTTCGCCGAGGGCACCACGCTGCCGCCCGGCGGGTACGTCGTCGCCGCCGAGGTGCCGGCCGACCACGCCACCGCCTTCCCGGGCGCCCCGGCGCCGGCGCTCGACTTCACCGGCGGGCTGTCCAACGGCGGCGAGACGGTGACCCTGAGCGACGGTGACACCGTCCTCGACACCGTCACCTACTCCGACTCGTCGCCCTGGCCGGCCAGCCCCGACGGCGACGGCCCGTCGCTCGAGCTGATCGACCCCGAGGGCGACAACGACGTCGCCGCGGCGTGGGCGGCCTCCGACCCGGCGCCCACCCCCGGGGCCCGGAACACCCGCTTCGGCCAGGGCCCGACCCCGGTGATCGGGGCGGTCGAGGTCGGCACGGTCACCGCCGGCCAGCCGATCACCGTCACCGCCGCGGTGACGGGGGCGACGTCAGTGCAGCTCGAGGTGGTCGTCCGCTTCGGCCCGCCGACGACGATCGCCATGGTCGACGCCGGCGACGGCACCTACGAGGCCACCATCCCGGCCCAGGCGGCCAACACCCTGGTGCGCTACCGCGTGCGGGCGACGGCCGGCGACGTCACCGCCACCGTGCCCGACGCCGGCGACTCCCGCCCCCGCCTCGGGTTCGTGGTGGCGCCGCCCGCCCCGCCCACCGCCCTCCCGCTGCTCCAGTGGTTCATCGCCCCGGCCGACCTGGCCACCCTGATGGCCAACATCGAGACCAACGACTACGTGCCGGCGGTGATCGCCTACGGCACGGAGGTCTGGGACGGCGTCGAGGTCCGGGGCCAGGGCAACAGCCGCCACTACCCCAAGGTCAACTTCAAGTTCAAGATGCCCGGCGACCACCCGCTGGTCGCCCCCGAGATCGTCGCCGACCCGGTCGACGAGTTCGTCCTCGACGGTGATCGCCGCGACCCGATGGGCACCACCGGCGTCGTCGGCTTCGACGTCTACGCCGAGTCGAACCCCTACGTCCCCCAGCGGGCCAAGGTGCGGGTCCACCGCAACGGCAACCACTTCGGCCTGTTCACGTTGCTGGAGGAGTGGGAGGACCCGCTGCTGGCCCGGACCGGGCTCGACCAGCCCGGGGCCGAGGTCTACGAGCCCGAGGACGAGGACGGCATCTTCGTCGACGAGGGCTCGCCCGAGGCCCTGGTGCCCCGCTTCGAGAAGCTGGCCGGCCCGGGCGACTCCTACGCCCGCCTCTACGCGCTGGTGCAGGCGATCGACGCCCCGCCGACGGCGGCCCGCACGGCCCGGCTGCGCGACCTGTTCGACGTGCCCGCCCTGGTCGAGTTCCTGGCCACCGGGGCGGTGCTCCAGCACTGGGACCAGACCGTCCACAACTTCCTCGTGGTCCGCGACCCGGCCACCGGCCGCTGGCGCTTCGCCCCGTCCGACATGGACTTCACGATGGGGATGCCGTCGCGCCCCGCCCCGACCCTCGGGTTCCGCACCGGCAACGTCTTCCCCTTCGGGCCCGCCGACCTGGTCAGCGCCCTGCGGACCGACCCCCTGTTCGCCGAGATGTACTTCCGCCGGGTGCGGACCCTGGCCGAGCGGCTGCTCACCGGGGGCGAGCTGGAGGACCGGACCGACGCCCTGTACGCCCTGGTGGAGCCGGACGCCGAGGCCGACCGGGCCCGCTACGGCCACGTCGAGACGCCGGCCCAGGGCCGGGCCCAGCTGGCCGACTTCGTCGCCGACCGGGCCACCGAGCTGCTCGTCACCCGGCGCCGCGCCGGCGAGGTGCCGGCCGCCCCGACCGCCGGGCTGCCGGTCGTCGTCAGCGAGATCGCCTACGCCGCCGCCGGGGGCCCGGGCCACGACCTCGTCGAGCTGCACAACCCGGCGAACGAGGCCATCGACCTCTCGGGCTGGACCCTCGGCGGGGCCGCCACCGCCACCCTCCCGCCCGGCACCGTCCTGCCCGCCGGTGGCTTCCTCGTGGTGCCCGGCGACCAGGAGGCGACGGCGGGCGCCCGCCCGTCGGGCACCCTCGTCGCCGGCGAGCTGGCCGCTGGGGTGGCCGACGGCGGCGGCACCGTGACCGTCCGCGACGCCGGTGGGGCGACCCGGGGCCAGGCCGCCTACGGGACGACCGCCCCCTGGCCGACGGCGCCCGCCGCCGGAACCGCCACCCTGGAGCGCACCGACCCGGCCACCGCCGGCACCGGCCCGTCGGCCTGGCGGGCCTCGGCCACCGCGGCCGGCTCGCCCGGCGGCGCCGGCCACCCGGCCGGCCCGCCGCCGGCCCACCGTCTGGCGGTCGAGGCCGCCGCCGACCAGGTCGAGGTCCGGCCGGGTGACGGCAGCCGGGTCGGGTTCACCGTCGTCGTCACCAACACCGGGCACGCACCCCGCCCCGGGGTCACCGTCGCCGCCCCGGGGGCGACCTGCCCGGGCCGGATCGGCACCCTCGCCGCCGGCGCCCGGCTCACGCTCCGGTGCCGCTCGCAGGGCCAGGCCACCCCCGACCGCACCTACCTCTTCACCGCCACCAGCGGCTCGGTCACCGCCCGCTCGGCGCCCGTCCCGGTGCGCACGCTCACCCACACCACCCAGTACGTCGAGCAGCACCTGCCCGCCGCCCCGACGGCTCCCGAGGCGACCGCACCGGGCCAGGGCCGCATCGGGCTCCGGTGGACGCCGCCGGCCGGCTCCGCCGTCGCCCCGCACCGCTGGGTCGTGATCACCGAGTGCGCTCCCGGCGCCGCCGTCCCGACCGGGGGCACCCTCCGGGCCCCGGGGGCGTCGGCCTCGCTCGACCACCTCCCGCTCGACCAGCCCGTGCAGCTCGCCGTCGCCGTCCGCAACCAGGCCGGCACCGGTCCCCGCACCCCGCCGACACCCGAGCTGACCCCCCGGACCTCGCCCGTCTTCCCGTTCGCCGACACGCCGTCGCTGGTGCGGCGGTTCGTCGCCGGGGTCGAGGGGCGCCCGGCCACCGACACGGAGGTCGCCCTGTGGAGCGCGGTGATCGACCAGGGCACGTCGCCGGCGCACATCGTCGCCAGCGCCCTGGGCACGCCCCGCTGGTCCCGGGACGTCGCCCCCGTGGCCCGGCTCTACACCGCCTACTTCGGGCGGCTGCCCGACCAGGCCGGGCTGGGGTGGTGGGTGGCCCGGCGGCGGGCCGGCACCGGCCTCGACCCGATGTCGTCGGCCTTCGCCGGCACCCCCGAGTTCCGCGCCATGTACGGCTCGCTGTCCGACGGCGCCTTCGTCAGCCAGCTGTACCGGAACGTCTTCGGGCGGGAGGCCGACGCCGCCGGCCGGGCCTACTGGGTCGACCGCATGGCCAGGGGCATGGCGCGGGGACGGGTCGTCACCTCGTTCTCGGAGTCGGCCGAGGGGCGGCTGCTGCTGGCCCCGATGGTCCAGACCTCGCTGGTGTGGACGGCGCTGACCGGCACGACGCCGAGCCCCGCCGTCGCCCGCCCGGCCGTCGACTGGCTGGCCGGCGGTGGCTCGCTCCTCACCGTCGTCGAGGGCGTCCGCACCTCCGACCGCTACGCCGCCCTCGTGGGCTGACCGGTCACGCCCGGGGCGGGCGGGCGTAGGCGCGGCGGGCGGCGAGCCAGCCGGCGAGGGTGAGGGCGGCGCACCAGGCGACGGCGGTGGCCAGGGTGCGGCCCGCCACCGGATCGTCGAGGAGCAGGCCCCGGGTGCTGTCCATGATCGGGGTGAAGGGCTGGTGCTCGGCGAAGGCGGCCAACCCGGCGGGCATCGAGTCGGTGGGGACGAAGCCGCTGCCCAGGAAGGGGAGGAGGGTGAGCGGCATGGGCAGGTTGCTGGCGCTCTCGACGGTGCGGGCGACCAGGCCCGAGGCGACCGAGAGCCAGGAGATGGCGAGGGACAGGGCGGTGAGGAGGGCGGCGGCGCCGAGCCAGCCGAGCGGCTCGGCGGCGGGCCGGAAGCCGACGGCCAGGGCCACGGCGACGATCACCACCAGCGACCCGAGGCACTGGAGGACGCTGCTCAGGACGTGGCCGGTGAGGACGGCGCCGTGGGCGATCGGCAGGGTGCGGAGCCGGGCGATCACCCCCTGGGTCATGTCCATGGCCACCGAGGTCGAGGTGCCCTGGGCCACGGTGGCCACCGCCATCAGGAGGATGCCGGGGACGACGTAGTCGGCGTAGTCGCCCCGGGTGCCGCCCCCGGGGAGCCCGGCACCGAGCGTGCCCCCGAAGACGTAGACGAACAGGAGCAGGAAGATGACCGGCATCCCCATGACGAGGAGGGTCATCTCGGGGTAGCGGCGCAGGCGCCGGGCCTGGCGGCGGAACAGGGTGACCGAGTCCTGGATGGCGACGACGCTGGTCATCGGGAGACCTCCGTGAGGGCGAGGAAGACGTCGTCGAGGGCGGGGGAGTGGGTGGCCAGCTCCTCGACGGGGATGCGGGCGGCGTCGAGCCGGGCCAGGACGTCGCGCAGGGTGGCGGCCCCGCCGTCGCTGGTGACGTCGAGGCTGAGGGCCGGGCGGTCGACGGCCTGGGGGCGGAGGAGCTGCTCGGCCCGGTCGAGGGCGTCGGGGTCGGCGAAGGAGAGGGTGATGCGTCCGCCGGGGACCCGCCGCTTGAGCTCGGCCGGGGTGCCGGCGGCGGCGATGCGACCGCCGTCGAGGAGGGCGACCCGATCGGCCAGCTGGTCGGCCTCCTCCAGGTACTGCGTGGTGAGGAGGATGGTGACGCCGTCGGCGACGAGGCCCCGGACGATGTCCCACAGGGTCCGGCGGCTGCGGGGGTCGAGCCCGGTGGTGGGCTCGTCGAGGAAGAGGACCTGCGGGCGTCCGACCAGACCCATGGCCAGGTCGAGCCGCCGGCGCATGCCGCCCGAGTAGGTGCCCGGGAGGTCGGCGGCCACGGCGGCCAGCCCGAACCGGTCGAGCAGGTCGGCCGTCCGCTGGCGCAGCTCGTCCCCCGGGAGGTGGAGGAGCCGGCCGACGAGGGCGATGTTCTCCTCGCCGGTCAGCAGGTCGTCGACGGCGGCGAACTGGCCGGTGACCCCGATCGAGCGCCGCACGGCGGCCGGGTCGGTGGCGACGTCGTGGCCGGCGACCCGGGCGGTGCCGCCGTCGGCGGGGACGAGGGTCGAGAGGATGTTGACGACCGTGGTCTTGCCGGCGCCGTTCGGGCCGAGCAGGGCGAGCACGGTGCCGGCCGGGACGTCGAGGTCGATGCCGTCGAGCACGACCCTGTCGCCGTACCGCTTGGCCAGGCCGCGGACCTCGATGGCCGGGGTGGGGGTGGGGGTGGCGCTCACGAGCGGCGGAGGACGACGTCGCCGAAGCCGGTGGTGGCGCGGACCTCGACGGTGCGATCGGCGTCGCCGGGCCCGTCGCTCTGGTCGAGCTCGCTGCGGACGGCGCCGCAGCGGGTGGTGACGTCGAGCCAGGCCGCCGTCCCCTCGGCGATGCCGATCTCGATGCTCCCGTAGGAGGAGGTGGCCGTGGCCGTTCCGCGGCGCACCGACCCGAGCCGGACGTCCCCGGCCGAGGTGGTGGCCGAGACCGAGGCCAGGGCCCGGTCGACCCGGACGTCGCCGGCGCTGGTGGTCAGGTGGAGCTCGCCGTCGCCGTGGCCGACCAAGACGTCGCCGGCCGCCGTGCGGGCGGTGAGCCCGGCGGTGGCCCGCTCGACCCGGATGCTCCCGGCCGAGGTGCGGACGTCGGCCGGGCCGGTGGTGGCGTCGGCCCGGATGTCGCCCATCGAGGTCTTGGCCCGCAGCCGGCCCACCCGGTCGAGGGCGATGTCGCCCAGGCTGGTGTCGAGGTCGACGGCGCCGAGCTCACCCCGGACGGCGATGTCACCCCACCCCCGGACCTCGAGCGAGGAGCCGGTGGGCACGGTGAGCGACACGTCGGCCCGCGGCCCGGCGGTGACGAGGTTGCGGAGGCGGGCCCGGACGGTGCGGGGGGAGCGGAGGACCAGGCGCCCGTCGACCAGGTCGACGGTGGTGCGCTCGGCCAGCTCGACGTCGGCGGGCTTGCCGGGGTCGTGGGGGCGCAGCTCGACGGTGGCCTCGGCGACGTCGGCGGCCCGGACCCGGAGGTCGAAGCCGGTGACGTCGACCAGCACGTCGACGGGGTGCGGGGTGGGGAAGGTGCGCATGGCGGCCTCTCGGGTCGTGGTGGTCATCGGGCCCAGCCGGTGTGGCGCTGGCCGCCGGTGATCGAGCGGGTGGGGGGACGGGGGGCGGTCGGGGTGTCGACCAGCGCCGAGATCGAGCGGACGAGCCAGGCGTTGACCGAGAGCCCGGCGGTGTCGGCGGCCGTCTCGACCCGCTGCTTGAGCCGCTCGGGCATCCGCAGGCTGAGCCGGGCGACCGAGCCGTCGTCGTCCTCGGGCTCGTCGGCCGGGCCGCCGGTGGGGGCGGCCGGTGGCGCGGTGATGTCGGGCGGCGTCACGGCGAAGCCGACCTCGTGGCCCCGCAGCCGGACCTCGACGGCGCCGGGCCCGAGGGTCTCGCTGATCTCGCCGCTCGCCTCGACCAGCGCATCGAGCAGGGCCAGGCGTAGGGCCGGCTCGGTGGCGGCGGCCATCCGCTCGGCGACGGTGCGACCGGTGTCGTCGCCGGTCTCGGCGGCCGTGATGAGGTCCCGCTGGATGCGGGCGACATAGGGGACGAGGTCCATGGCGTCACAATGACGTCTTCATGGCGTCATGTCAACCTCTCGTGGCGCCATGTCACCCGGGGCGCCGGGGCGGGACGTCCCCGAGGTGTGCGGGCGGAGCGACGGGTCGACCTCGGGCTGGCGGCCGCCGTGGCCGCCCCGGCGCTGGTCGCCGTGGTCGCCGCCGTGGCCCACGGGTGGGCGCCGGTGGGGGACCAGGCCGGCGAGCTGGCCCGGATCGCCGATGTCGGCACCGCTCGCACCCCGCTGGTCGGGCCCTACTCCCGGGGCGGCTGGTCGCACCCCGGCCCCCTCCTGTTCTGGGTCTGCGCCCCGGGCTGGCGGCTCCGGGGGACGGCCGGGGTGATGGCGACGGTGGGGCTGGTCCACGCCGGCTCGGCGGCGGCGGCCGTCGTCCTGGCCCGCCGGCTGGCGGGGACGGCGCTGGCCGCGCCGCTGGCCGCCGCCCTCCTGCTGGTCCAGCGGGCGATGGGGCCGTCCGGGCTGGTCGACCTCTGGAACCCGTACGTCGGCACGCTGGCCCTGGTCGCCGGGCTGGTGGCGGTGGCCGCCGCCGCCAGCGCGGTCGACCGGGCCCTGCCGGTGGCCGTGCTGGCGCTGTCGTGGGCGGTCCAGGCCCACGTCGGCCCGGTCCCGACGGCGGGGGCGGCGGTGCTGGCCGGCGCCGCCCTCGTCGTGGCCGCCCGCCGGGTCCCCGACCGGCGGTGGCTGGCCGGGGCCGTCATCCTCGCCGCCCTGGCCTGGTCGGGCCCGCTCGTCGACCAGGCGACGCACGACCCCGGCAACCTGCGGGCCCTCGCCGCCGGGCTCGGCGACCCGGCTGCGCCGCGGCCCGACACCGCCACCGCCCTCGGCCACGCCGCCGACCACCTCGGCGTGGTGCCGGCCTGGGTCCGGGGTGGGGGCGACCTGACCCGCCGGCGCCCGGCGTGGACCCTCGGGGTGCTGCCGGCGGCGCTCGCCCTCGCCGGGCGGGCCGCCCACCGCCGGGGCGACCGGGGGCTGCAGGCGGCGAGCGTGGTGGCCGGGGCCGCCGTCGTCGCCGCCGTGGCCGCCGCCACCCGGGTCGACCTGGTGGTCGCCTCCTACCTCTACCGGTGGACGTGGGCCGTCGGCGCCGTCGGGTGGGCGGTCGTCGTCGCCGGCCCGGCCCGGTGGCTGACGCGCGGGCTCGGGCCCCGGGCCGGCGTGGCCGTCGTGGTCGCCGGGGCCGTGGCCGTCTCGGCCGCCGGGCTGGCCGACGGGGAGCGCCGGGTCCCGACCCCGGTCCCCAGCGCGGCGGCGGCCGACCTGCTCGACCAGCTCGCCGACCTGCCCCGTGCCGGCCGCTACCTCGTGGTGGTCCACGGCGACGACTGGGGCACCGTCGCCACCGGGGTCGGGGTCGGGCTGGCCGTGGCGGGCCACGACGTCGCCTTCCCCGCCTCCTTCCGCCCGCAGATGGGCGACCACCGGGTCGTCGAGGGGACCGACGGGCGGCAGCTGCTCGTCGTCCTCGTCACGCCGACCTTCGCGGCGCGCCCGCCCCGACCGGGGGCCCGGCGGATCGCCGTCCACGACCCGCTGTCGACGGCCGAGCGGGTGCGGGTCGGGGACCTGATCCGGCGCATCCGGCGCCAGGTCGGGGCGCCGCCGGGCCAGCCGATCGACGCCCAGGGCTACGGCGGCGCCGTGCTCGTCGCCCAGGGGGCCGACCCGGCCGACGTCGACGCCCTGGCCGCCCTCGCCGCCCGGGGCCGGCGCAGCACCGTCTGGCTGGCGGGGTGAGCCGACGACGGTTGCCCCCGGCGGGACGGGGGAGCGGCGCCGCCATGGACACCGGGATGCCCGACAGCACCTACGACCTGGTCCTGCTGCTCCAGCAGGCGCTCGAGGACTGCGCCCGCTACCAGCACTTCGCCGGCGACGCCCGGGCCGACGACGACGAGGAGCTGGCCGCCTACTTCGACGAGCTGGCCGAGAACGACCGGGAGGTGGCGGCCAAGGCCCGCCGCCTCCTCGCCGCTCGGCTGTAGGCCGGCGCCGCCTCCGGCGAGGCGGGCCCGAAACCTGATGTTCACAGGCCCGGCGGGTGGCCGTCGCCGGGCGTTGGCCCGCGCCATCGGCCCTGGTCAGAGCGACGGATGACACACATCTGACCCTTGACTTTCGCGTCGACGCGCCAGCGAGCGTCGCAAGAGCCCCTTTACGGGTCCCCCGGACGTCCGTAGGGTGACCTCTGACCGACTGATTGTCAGACAAACTGCTTGACAGTCTCTTACGCGGGAGGGATCACCGATGGACCTCGACGACGTGCCCAACCTGAAGCTGGAGCGGGAGACGCTCGTCGACCGGCTGACGGTCCAGCTCCGCCAGCAGATCCTCTCGGGGCGCCCCGCCCCCGGCGAGGCCATGCCGGTCGAGCGCGAGCTGTGCGAGGCCTTCGGGGTCGGGCGCACCACCGTGCGCGAGGCCCTCCACGGGCTGATCGCCGCCGGCTTCCTCGTGCGGGAGCGGCGCCAGCTGATCGTCGTCGACCGCAACCGCATCCCCGACCACGAGGTCGACTACGCCGCCCTGGCCGCCCGGCTCTCGGTCACCGACGTCTTCGAGACCCGCAAGGCGCTCGAGGCCAAGGCCGTCGAGCTGGCCGCCCGGAGCTGGGCCGAGGACGACATCGTCGTCCTGCGCGAGGCCCTGGAGGCGATGCGCGACGTGACCGGGCCCGAGTACCACGCCGCCGACGTCGCCTTCCACCTGACGATCGTCCGGCTGGCCAAGAACGCCGTCCTCCAGCAGGTCTACGAGGACGCCCAGCACCTCTTCTTCAAGCTCCCCGGGTTCTGGCGGGTCTTCGCCGGCCAGGCCCCGGCCCGCCAGGGCAAGCCGATCACCGGCTGGGAGGGCCACCGCACGGTGGTCGACGCCATCGAGGCCCGCGACGCCGAGGCCGCCGTGCGGGCCAACACCGAGCTGCTCGACCGTGTCGAGCGGACCCTGATCGAGCGCCTGGCCGGCGCCGGGAAGCTCCCCGGCCCCGACGGCGCCGCCACCCCGGGAGCGATCCCGAACCCCACCCCCCTCACCAGGAGCGACGGCTGATGCGCCAGGGCTACAAGGTCATCGACGTGGACACCCACGTCACACCGAGCATCGAGGTGCTCATGCGGTACGCCGACGACGTGCTGAAGGCGCGGGCCGCCGAGCTCGAGCCCTTCACCCGCATGACCACGCCGGTCGCCGGGCGGGGCCACCCCACCACCGAGTACGGCGTGGTCCGGGTCAACCCGTACCCCTTCGAGCGGATGGCCGGGCGCAAGCTGGGCGAGGCCGACGAGGCCACCGTCGGCGCCGGCGCCCGGGGGGCGCTGGAGGGGCGCACGTCGAACGACGCCCGCAAGCCCGTCCACGAGCGCATCCAGCACGACAACCCCGAGGGCCGGCTGCTCGACATGGACGTCGAGGGGGTCGACATCGACCTGATCATCCCCGGCACCTGGGCGCCGGGCAGCTCGGCCCTGGAGATCGAGCTGGCCAAGTCGATGCACCGGGCCTACCACCGCTACATGACCGACTACTGCGGCACCGACAGCCGCCGGCTCAAGGGCATCGCCCTGGCCCACGCCGGTGACCCGAAGGCCGCCGCCGCCGAGCTGGAGAAGCTGGTCGAGCAGGACTGGGTGGCCGGCGTCTGGCCGGTGCTGCCCGAGGGCCTGCCGGTCGACGACCCCGACCTGGACCCGATCTTCGCCGTGATGAACGAGGCCGAGCTGCCGATCGTCCACCACTCCTTCTTCTACGAGGCGCCCTACTTCCCCGGCTACCGCGACGTGTGGGGCAACGCCGCCTTCGCCCGCACCGCGGCCCACGTCTGGGGCGCCCAGCGCCTCCTCGGCTACGTGCTGATCTCCGGGATGCTGGAGCGGTACCCGAACCTCAAGGTCGGCTGCGTCGAGACGGGCCACGGCTGGCTGCCCAACTTCATCATCCGGCTCGACAAGCAGATCCGCTTCGTCAAGGGCGGCACCGTCCCGCCCGAGCTCAAGCACACCCCGCTGGAGTTCGTCGAGGCCGGTCGCCTCTTCTGCGCCATCGAGGCCTTCGAGGGCGCCCAGATGACCAAGTCGGTCGTCGACATCCTCGGGCCCAACGTCCTGATGTACGAGTCGGACTTCCCCCACCCCGAGTGCATGTTCCCCGACTCGGTCGACCACGTCCTGGCCTGGAAGGACCTCCTCGGCGAGGAGGCCACCCGCAAGCTGATGGCCGAGAACGCCATGGAGTACCTGCGGCTCACCACCACGCCCTGGAACACGCCCGGCCCGGACGGGAGCGCTCCGCTCGGCACCGAGACGGCGCAGGCCTGACATGGACACCGACGACGCCCTGGAGCTGATCGCCATCGCCCGGGACGTCGGGCGGGAGATGGGCCTCACCGTGACCGCCGCCGTGGTCGACGCCGCCGGGCACCCGGTGGCGCTGGCCCGGGGGAAGAGCTGGCACGGCCCCTACCTCGCCATGGGGAAGGCCCGGCTCGCCGCCGCCTTCCGCAAGCCCACCACGGTGCTGCTCGAGCAGTGGGAGGACCGCCCCCTGTTCGCCCAGAGCCTCACCGAGGTCATCCCCCAGGGCGTGACCCTGAACCCGGGGGGACACCCGGTCATCCTGGACGGAGCCTGCATCGGCGCCCTCGGCGTCGGCGGGGGCCGGCCCGACCAGGACGGCCAGGTCGCCGAGCGCGCCGTCGTGGCGTTCGGCGAGCGCGGTCCCGGCGGATCTCGCGACGACCACCACCCCACCAGTCCCGGGGGCGGCGGCTGACCACGTCCGCCGCCCCCGACCTCCTCCACCGCCGCACCGGATCCTCCAGGAGCCCACCACCCATGACCCGCTACCCCCTGCTTCGACGCGCCTGTCTGGCCGTCCTCGTACCCACCCTCCTCGCCACCGCCGCCTGTGGCGGGGCCGGCAACGACAACGCCTCCGCCAGCTCGGGCGGCGACGGCGACGGTGGGACCACCTCGGTCACCATCAGCGTCACCTCCGAGCCCGACACCCTCGACGCCCAGCTCGTGAACGACCGCAACGCCCGGGTGTTCACCTCGAACCTCTACGAGTCGCTGCTGGGCCGGGATTCCGAGGGCAAGGTCGTCCCCCGGCTGGCCGAGAGCTTCGAGGCCGAGGGCGACTCGGCCTGGCGCTTCACCCTGCGCGACGACGTCACCTTCCACGACGGCACGCCGTTCGACGCCGAGACCGTCGTGTTCTCGGTGGAGCGCATGCTCGACGAGGAGTTCGACACCCAGCGCACCTCGTACATCGAGGGCATCACCGGCGCCGAGGTCGTCGACGAGACCACCGTCGACATCCTCACCGACGGCACCCTCGCCACCCTGCCGATCCAGGCCACCCAGATCCCGATGGTGTCGCCCGAGTCGGCCGACGACCTCGACGCCAACCCGATCGGCACCGGGCCCTACAAGTTCGTGCGGTGGGACCGGGGCTCGCAGATGGTCGCCGAGAAGAACGAGGACTACTGGGGCGAGGAGCCCGAGATCGACGAGTTCACCGTCAAGATCGTCCCCGACAACCAGACCGCCCTGGCCGCCCTCCAGTCGGGCGAGGTCGACCTGGTGATCGACATCCTCCCCGAGCAGCGCGACCTCGCCCCCGAGACGATCTCGGTGCCGGGGTCGGAGTTCAGCTACGTCGCCTTCAACACCTACCTCCCGGCGCTGGAGTCGCCCGAGGTCCGGGTGGCCATCAACATGGCCATCGACAAGGAGGCCCTGGCCGAGACGGTCTACGAGGGCGAGGCCCAGCCCAACCACGCCCAGAACCTGAGCGAGGGGATGCTCGGCTTCAACCCCGACCTCGACCCCATCCCCTACGACCCCGAGGGGGCCCGGGAGATGCTCGAGGAGGCCGGCTACGACTTCGACACCACCCTCGAGCTCAACGTCCCGATCGCCCGGTACCTGAAGGGTGAGGAGACCGTCGAGTTCCTGGCCGGCCAGCTGGCCGAGGTCGGCGTCAAGACCGAGGTGATCCGCACCGACTTCAACCAGTACCGGGAGGACGGTCGCATCCCCGGCACCGAGCCCGGCGCCATGGACCTCAAGTACGGGTGGAACTCCAACGAGTTCGCCGACGGCAGCCGGATCCTCAGCCACATCACCTGCGACGGCCCCAGCTCCAAGATCTGCATCCCCGAGGTCGACGAGCTGATGCAGGCGGCCGCCAGCACCCTCGACGACGAGGCCCGGGCCGAGGCCTACCAGGAGGTCTGGGCGATCCTCCGGGACGACCCCTACGCCATCTACCTCCTCCAGCAGAACCTGCTCTACGGCACCTCCGAGCGCCTGGTGTGGGAGCCCCGTCCCGACGACGAGTACTACGTCGCCGAGATGGCGGTCGAGGGCTAGGCCCGCCGGGCCCGACGCTCCGGATCCACCATGGCTGCGACCACCCTCCCCCCCGAACCCACCGTCGCTCCCGACGGGGCCGTCCCCGTGCCCCGTCGGAAGCGGCGGCGCAAGCGCCTCGCCCTCAACCGGCTCCGCGACGGGCTGATCGTCCTCTTCCTCGTGCTGACGGCGATCTTCCTGCTCGGCGCCGTCGTGGGCGACCCGGCCGAGTCGCTGGCGCCCCCGGAGGCCACCCAGGAGCAGGTCGACCGGATCCGGTCGAACCTGGGCCTGGACCGGCCGCTGGTGGCGCAGGCCGGGGAGTACTACTCCGGCCTGGTCCGGGGGGACCTGGGGGAGTCGCTGGTGATCGCCCGCAACCAGCCGGCCCTGCCGCTGGTGGTGGAGCGCCTGCCCTCGACCATCCGGCTCACGATCGCCGGGCTGCTGTTCTCCGTGCTCCTCGGGGTGGTCCCCGGCATCGTCGCCGGGGTCCGCCCCGGGTCCCTGGTGGACCGGGTCGGCACCTTCCTCGCCACCGCCGGGGTCTCGTTCCCCTACTTCTGGTTCGGCCAGATCCTGATCCTGGTCGTCGCCGTCCAGCTCAAGTGGGTGTCGGTGCTGCCCGGCAACGACGTCAGCGCCTACCTGCTGCCGGGGATCACCCTCGGCATCCACCACGGCGGCCGGCTGTTCCAGCTGGTGCGGTCGGCCACGCTCGACGAGCTCGACAAGAGCTACGTCACCGTGGCCCAGAGCAAGGGCCTCGGCTACTACGCCGTCGTCCTGCGCCACATCCTCCGCAACATCGGCGTGGTGCTGGCCACCATGGTCGGCTGGGAGTACGCCCGGATGTGGGGCGGCACCGTCTTCCTGATCGAGTTCACCTTCGCCTGGCCCGGGATCGGGAAGCTGGTGACCGAGGCGGCCCAGCGCCACGACTTCCACGTCGTCCAGGCCGGGGTGGTGGTCGCCGGGATCTTCGTGGTGGTCGCCAACCTGGTGGTCGACGTCATGTCGGCCGCCATCGACAAGCGGGTGGAGGTCAGCTGATGGCCACCGTCGTGATCGTCGACGACCCGATCCGCCTCGGGCACCGGTCCTGGCTGTCGAAGGTCCGGGGCCGGGGGTGGTGGGGCTGGGTCGCCGTGCTCGTCCTCATCGGCGCCTTCGCCGTCGCCGGCGGGCTGATCAGCCCCTACGACCACACCCAGCAGGTGCCCCGGGAGAAGTTCCTCTCGCCCCTGGAGAGCGGGTCGCGGGGCCTCCACGTCTTCGGCACCGACGAGCTCGGCCGCGACGTGCTGTCCCAGGTGATCGCCGGCGCCCGCCTCACCCTCTTCATCGCCATGGCCGCCACCCTGATCGGGGCGTCGATCGGCTGCCTGCTCGGGATGCTGGCCGGCTACCTCGGCGGCTGGGTCGACCGGGTGGTGATGCGGCTGACCGAGGCGCAGACGGCGATGCCGATGTTCCTCGTGGCCCTGCTCCTGCTGTCGAGCCTGGGGCCGAGCGTCTGGAACCTGATCGCCATCCTCCCGACCTACATCTGGCCCACCTTCGCCCGGCTGATCCGGGGCGAGACGCTGCGGATGCGGAGCGCCGCCTTCGTCGAGGCCGCCGTCACCATCGGCTGCCGCACCCGGACGGTCCTGGCCCGCCACCTGCTGCCCAACCTGGCCTCCCGGGTCGGGGTGCTGCTGGCCATCAGCACCGGCCAGGTGATCCTCTCCGAGGCCGGGCTGTCGTTCATCGGCGCCGGCGTCCAGGACCCCGACGTCACGTGGGGGCTGCTCATCTCGGGCGGCCGCACCTACCTGACCGTCGCCTGGTGGCCGACCGTCTTCCCCGGCCTCTTCGCCGGGCTCACCGTGTTCGCCCTCAACGGCCTGGCCCGCCGCTTCACCGAGACAGGAGCCCGCTGATGCGCGGTACGTCCGGACCCCTTCTGGAGGTCGAGGACCTCCACTGCTCGTTCCTCACGCCCCGGCGGGAGGTGCGGGCGGTCGACGGGGTCACCTTCGCCCTCGACCCCGGCGAGTCGCTCGGCGTGGTCGGGGAGAGCGGCAGCGGCAAGACCGTCACCGCCCTGTCGATGCTGCGCCTGTTCGGCCCGGCGTCGAAGGTGCGGCTCTCGGGCCGGGCCACCTTCGAGGGCGTCGACCTGCTGCGGGCCTCCCCGTCGCACCTGCGCAAGGTCCGGGGCGGCCGCATCGGCGTCGTCTTCCAGGACCCGCTGACCAGCCTCGACCCGGTGGTGCCGGTCGGCGAGCAGATCGCCGAGGCCATCCGGCTCCACAAGGACGTCACCCGCAAGGAGGCCCGGCGCAAGGCGATCGACCTCCTGGAGCGGGTCGGCATCCCCGACCCCGGGGGCCGGGCCGACGACCTGCCCCACCGCTTCAGCGGCGGCATGCGCCAGCGGATCATGATCGCCATGGCGATCAGCTGCGACCCGCAGCTGCTGATCGCCGACGAGGCCACCACCGCCCTCGACGCCACCGTCCAGGCCCAGATCCTCGCCCTCCTGCTGGAGCTGCGCCGGGACATGGGGATGGCGATGCTCGTCATCAGCCACGACCTCGGCGTCGTCGCCGCTCTCTGCGACACCGTCCAGGTGATGTACGCCGGCCGGCTGGCCGAGCGGGCGCCGACCAAGCCCCTGCTGGAGACGCCGGCCCACCCCTACAGCGAGGCCCTGGTCCGCCTGGTGCCCAAGCTCGACGACCGCACCCACCACCGGCTCCGGCCCATCCCGGGCCAGCCCCCGGTGTGGGTCTCGGCCGCCCCCGGCTGCCGCTTCGCCCCCCGTTGCGAGCGCAGCATCGACCGCTGCGACGACCACACCCCGCCGCTCACCGAGATCGCCCCCGGCCACACCGCCTGGTGCTGGAAGGCCGAAACCCCCGTTCTGTCAACCCCCATGGACCTCAGCGGTACACGGGGATGGACAGAACGGGACGAGCAGGAGGTCCACCCATGACGATGCTCGCCCCCGACGACGTGGCCCCGGCCGCCCCCGAGCCGGAGCCGGCCGCCGTGCCCGTCCTCTCCATCGAGGACGCCAAGGTCACCTACGAGACGCCCCGGGGCGAGATCAGCCCGGTCGACGGCGTCTCGCTCCACGTGAAGCCGGGCGAGACGCTCGGGCTGGTGGGGGAGAGCGGCTGCGGCAAGTCGACCCTCGGCCGGCTGATCCTCCAGCTGGCCAAGGCCGACGCCGGCACCGTCACCTTCGACGGCGAGGACCTCACCTCGGTGTCCCGGTCCCGCATGCGCGCCCTGCGTCGCACCCTCCAGGTCATCTACCAGGACCCCCGGGGCTCGCTCGACCCCAAGATGACGATCCGCCAGATCGTGGCCGAGCCGCTCAAGGTCCACGGCCTGGCCAAGGGCGCCGCCCGCGACGCCAAGGCCGACGAGATGCTGCTGAGCGTCGGGCTCGACCCGCAGCTCGGCGATCGCAAGCCGGCCGAGCTCTCCGGCGGCCAGCAGCAGCGGGTCGGGATCGGCCGGGCGCTGATCACCGAGCCCAAGCTGATCGTCTGCGACGAGCCGGTGTCGGCCCTCGACGTCTCGGTCCAGGCCCAGGTGATCAACCTGCTCCAGGACCTCAAGGAGCGGACCGGCGTCGCCTACCTCTTCATCAGCCACAACCTGGCCGTCGTCCGCCACCTGTCGGACCGGGTGGCGGTGATGTACCTGGGGCGCATCGTGGAGCAGGGACCGGTGCACGACGTCTTCGCCCGGCCCCTCCACCCCTACAGCCGGGGGCTGCTGGCGTCGGTGCTGCGACCCGACGCCGACGCCCCCGAGCGGCTGGCCGAGGTGAACGAGCACATCCACGGCGACGTGCCCGGGTTCCACGAGGTGCCCCAGGGCTGCCGCTTCCACCCCCGCTGCCCCTACGCCACCGACCGGTGCCGGGAGGAGGTGCCGGAGCTGGAGAAGGCCACCGGCGACCACGCCCGCGACCACCACGTGGCCTGCCACCACTGGGAGGACATCGTGCCCCTGCCGACCGCCCTCCGGGCCCGCTGATGGCCCCGCAGCCGCAGGCCGTCCTGGTCGAGGGGCCACCGGCGCCGACCGGCCCCTTCCCCCACGCCACCGTCGTCGGCGACCTCGTCTACACCTCGGGCCAGGCCGGCCGCGACCGGGAGACGGGGGAGATGGGCGACGTCGGGGCCCAGGTAGCCCAGGCCCTCCAGAACCTCGACGACATCCTCCACGGCGCCGGCTCCTGCCTCCAGCGGGCGGTCAAGGTGACCCTCTACCTGCGCGACGACGTCACCGACATGGCCGCCGTCAACGCCGCCTACGCCGCCGGCTTCCCCGAGCGCCGCCCGTCGCGCAGCTCGGTCTTCGTCTCTCGCCTGAAGAACCCCGACATGCTGGTCGAGATCGAGGTCGTGGCCGTTGTCCGCTGACCTCAAGACCGGGGCCCACGGGGCGGTGTCGGCGGGGAGCGCCCAGGCCGCCGAGGTGGCCTGCGCCGTGCTGCGCACGGGGGGGAGCGCGGCCGACGCCGCCGTGGCCGCCTCGGCCGTGCAGTGCGTGGTCGAGATGCCGTGGTGCGGGCTGGGCGGCGACGCCTTCGCCCTGCTGCGCGGCCCGGACGGGACGGTCTCGGCCCTCAACGGCACCGGCGCCGCCCCCCACGGGATCCTCGACGCCGTCGCCCCCGGCACCAAGGCCCCCCGCTACGGCCCGGTCCCCGTCGCCGTGCCCGCCCTGGTCGACGCCTGGTCGCTGCTGCTCGACGCCCACGGCACCCGCTCGCTCGAGTCGCTGCTGGAGCCGGCGGTGCACCTGGCCCTGGACGGCTTCGCCCTCGACGAGCGGCTGGCCGCCACCCTCGCCACCATCCCCGACCTCGACGCCGCCGAGACCCTCCGGCCGCTGCTGGCCGACGGGGTGGCGCCCGGCCGGGTGCTCCGCCAGCCCGACCTGGCCGCCACCCTCGCCGCCATCGGCCGCGAGGGCCGCGAGGAGGTGTACTCGGGCGAGACCGGCAAGAGGATCGTCGAGCACCTGACCGCCCGGGGTGGCGTCCTGCGGGGCGACGACCTGGCCGCCCACCACGGGCGGTGGGCCGAGCCCCTGAGCACGACGTACCGGGGTCACCGGGTCACCGTCCCGGGCCCGGTGTCCTCGGGCGTCCTGCTGCTGCTGTGCCTGGCCGTGGTGGAGCGGCTCCACCCCGACGGCCTCCCGTCCGAGGTCGACGCCATCGACCTCCTGGTCCGGCTCAAGCGGCTGGTCTACGGCACCGCCCTGCCCCGGCTGGGCGACCCGGCCGAGCGGGCCAACCCCGACCTGCTGGCCGAGGACGTGGTCGACGACCTGTGCGTGGCCCTGGCCCGGAGGGGCAGCCCGGCGCCGCTGGGCCCGGCCGCCGCCCCCGACGGCCCCGACACGACCTGCCTGTCGATCAGCGCCCCCGACGGCACGTCGATCTCCTTCATCCACTCGCTGTTCAACACCTTCGGCGCCCGCGAGCTGGTGCCCGGCACCGGGATCGTCCTCAACGACCGGCTGGCCAACCTCACGCCCGGCACCGGGCTCCCCAACGCCCTGGCCCCCGGCCGCCGCCCGATCCACACCCTCCACGCCTACGTGGTCGAGCGCCCCGACGGCTCGACCTTCACCGGCGCCACCCCCGGCGGCCGGGGCCAGGTCCAGACCAACCTCCAGGTGCTGCTCCGGGCCATCGACGGCGGCGAGGACGTCCAGGCCGCCGTGACCGCCCCCCGCTGGGTCCACGGCATGCCCCGGGTCTCGCCCGAGGACGACACCGTCTACCTGGAGGAGGAGCTGGCCGGCCACGCCCCCGAGCTCCGCCGCCGGGGCCACGCCGTCACCGTGCTGCCCCCGGGCGACGACGACCACTTCGGGAGCTGCACCGTCGCCGGCTCCGCCCGCACGCCCACCGACCCCCCCACCCGGCCCCGCGTCCACGTGGCCGGTGCCGACCACCGCCGGGGCTCCACCGCCCTGGCCTGGTGAGAGAGGACCTCCCCCCATGACGCTCATCGACCCCGCCACCTCCCGCGGCATCCGCTACCCGTTCCCGATCGACCGCTCGCTCTACGACTGGCCGACGTTCTCCGACGCCGAGTTCGCCCGCCGCCACGCCGTCGTGCGCGAGTTCCTCGCCGAGAACGACCTCGACGCCGTGCTGATCACCGGCAACAACTCCATCTGGGAGCGGGGCTGGGCCAACATCCGCTGGGTCACCAACTTCATGGGGACCATGGAGCTCGACTGCACCTGCGTGTTCCCCAAGGAGGGGGACCCGATGCTGGCCATCCTCGGGCTCAACGCCCGGCTGCCCGACCGCATCGCCCGCTCGGTCGTCACCGACGTGCGGGGCGCTCTCAACACCGCCGGGGTGATCGTCGACCGGCTGCGCGAGCTCGACCTCGGCAAGGGCCGCATCGGCATCGTCACCCCGGCGCCGTTCATCGACATCAGCCACGACCACCACGTCGCCCTGACCGAGGCCTTCCCCGAGGCCGAGTTCCCCCGCTTCTCCGACGAGTTCTGGCTCAAGCGGATCGTGCTCTCCGACGAGGAGCTGGCGTGCCTCGACGAGGCCGGCCGCATCGGCGACGCCGCCGTCCAGGCGATCATCGATCGGCTGCGCCCGGGGATGCGCGAGGTCGACCTGTTCAACATCATCTACGACGTCTTCAGCGCCGAGGGCGCCGAGAACCCGTGCATGGTGCTGGCCGCCTCGGAGAACATGTTCCGGCCGACCAGCGCCTTCCAGCGGCCCCGGCCCATCGACCGCGAGATCGAGGTCGGCGACGTCCTGCTGCTGGAGCTCGGGGCCCGCGACCCCCACGGCTACGAGGCCCAGACGGGCAAGCCGATCACCTTCGGCCCGCCGCCCGACGACTACAAGCGGATGCTGGAGGTCTGCCTGGAGGCGTACCACGCCATCATCGACGTCCTCCGGCCCGGCACCACCGCCGCCGACCTGCGCGAGGCCGGGAAGGTCATCACCGACGCCGGCTACACGGTGGTCGCCCCCTACGTCCACGGCGTGTTCAACCCGCTCGACGCCGGCCCCTTCGTCGGCACCAGCCACCGGCCCGACAAGGACGTCACCCTCGCCCCCGGCATGGGTGTCTGCGTCGAGATCCACCCGTGCTCGGAGGACGTGATCCGGGGCGTCTTCTGCGGTGACACCTTCGTGATCACCGAGGACGGGTCCCGCTGCGTCAACCAGCTCGAGCCCAAGGTGTACGAGCTGTGAGCGAGCGCAGCGAGCGAACCAGGCCAGCAACGCGGCGCCGTGTGGTGGTGGGCATCACCGGCGCCAGCGGGTCGGTCTTCGGCACCCGGCTGCTGGAGATCCTCCAGGGCGTCGAGGACGTCGAGACCCACGCCATCGTCAGCAAGGGCTCGGCCCGCACGCTGGAGCTGGAGCTCGGTATCACGATGGAGGAGGCGGTGGCCAAGGCCGACGTCGTCCACGACGACGAGGACCTGGCCGCCTCGGTGGCCTCGGGCTCGTTCCGGGTCCACGGCATGGTCGTCGCCCCCTGCTCGATCAAGGCCCTGTCGGGGATCGCCAACAGCTACGACGAGAGCCTGATCGTGCGGGCCGCCGACGTCCGCCTCAAGGAGCGCCAGCCCCTCGTGCTGGTGCTGCGGGAGACGCCGCTGCACCGGGGCCACCTGCGGCTCTGCTCGATGGCGGCCGACGCCGGGGCGATCATCTTCCCGCCGGTGCCGTCGCTGTACGTCAAGCCCCGCTCGATCGACGACCTGATCGACCACAGCGTCATGCGCATCTGCGACCAGCTCGGCATCGACACCGACCTCTCGCCCCGCTGGCCGGAGGAGCGAGCATGAACCTCGATGCCGTCGTCGTCGCCGGGTACACCGGGCGTGACCGGGCCCACGTGCTGGAGCACATCGAGGAGCTGGCCGCCATCGGCGTGCCCCGCCCCGAGGCCATCCCGGCCTACTTCGTGCTGCCCCCGATGGTGGCCACCACCGCCGACGAGATCGTCGTGGCCGGCGACCAGACCTCGGGCGAGGCCGAGGTCTGCCTGCTGGTCGACGGTGACGACGTGCGGGTCACCCTCGCCTCCGACCACACCGACCGGGCCGCCGAGGCCCTCGACATCGGGCTGTCCAAGGGCGCCTGCCCGACGCCCATCGCCACCGACTCCTGGCCCCTCGCCGACGTCGACGGCCGCTGGGACGACCTCGTCCTGCGCAGCTGGATCACCGTCGCCGGCGAGGAGGTGCCGTACCAGGACGGCCGGTGCGCCGACCTGATCCCGCCGCCCGACCTGCTGGCCGGCGCCCCGCCGCTCGCCGTCGACCGCTTCGCCCTGCTGACCGGGACGGTGCCGGTGATCGGCGGCATCCGCCCGGCCGACGCCTTCCGGGCCGAGCTCCACGACCCCGGGCGCGATCGCTCGATCCACCTCTCGTACTCCGTCTCCCCCCTCAGGAGGTCCTGACCATGCGCACCGGATCCGACTTCAAGGAGGCGCTGCGCGACGGGCGCACCGTCATGCTCGACGGCGAGAAGGTCGACGACGTCACCAAGCACCCGGCCTTCTCGGGCGTGGTCGACACCATGGCCCACCTCTACGACGTGGCCGCCGACCCCGCCGCCCGCGACCTCTACACCTATCCCTCGCCCGCCGACGGCGCTCCCGTCCACGCCTGGTGGCTGACCCCCCGCGACGGCGACGACCTCGCCTTCCGCCGCCGGGCCATCGCCGCCTGGGCCGCCGAGACCTGTGGCTTCATGGGCCGCACGCCCGACCACGTGGCCAGCTTCTTCGCCGGCTTCTCGGGCTCGCTCGACCTGTTCCGCCAGGCCGCCTCCGACGGCGACCGCTTCGCCGACAACGTCCAGCGCTTCTACGAGAAGGCCCGCGACGAGAGCCTCTACCTCAGCTACACGATCATCCACCCGACGATCGACCGGTCGAAGCCGCCCCACCAGCAGTACGCCCCCAACGTCTACGTCAGCGTCGTCGACGAGCGCGACGACGGCATCGTCCTGCGAGGCGCCCAGATGCTCGGCACCGGCTCGGTGATGAGCGACTACGTCTTCGTCAGCTGCATCGTCCCGCTGCCGGAGGGGGCCGAGGACTACGCCATCTCCTGCGTCGTCCCCAACGCCGCCCCCGGCCTGCGGATCTACTCCCGCCGCTCCTACGCCCAGGGCAACCCGGGCGGCCACGACTACCCCCTGAGCAGCCGCTTCGACGAGACCGACTCGCTGATGGTGTTCGACGACGTGCTGGTGCCGTGGGAGCACGTCTTCGCCCTCAAGGACCGGGCGATCGTCGGCGGGCAGTTCCAGCGGACCGCGGCCCACTCGCTGGGCAACACCCAGGCCCAGATCCGCTTCGCCACCAAGCTCCGGTTCATGGCCGGGCTGGCCCGGCGGATGGCGGAGGGCAGCGGCTCGATCGGCGACCCCAAGACCAAGCTCAGGCTGGGGACGCTGGCCGGCAAGGCCCAGCTGCCCGAGGGGATGGTGCGGGCCGCCGAGGCGGCCTGGTCGCTCGACGGCTACGGCGTGGCCATCCCCGACCACGCCACCCTCTACGCGGCGATGACCCTCCAGCCCACGTTGATGAACGAGGTGCTGACCGCCCTGCGGGAGATGAGCGGCGGCGGGGTGATCCAGCTCCCGTCGTCGGCGGCGTCGTACTCGGACCCGACCACGGCCGAGGACATCGACCGCTTCATCCGCTGGCCCGAGGTCGACTCGGCCGGGCGGGTCGAGCTGCTCAAGCTGGTGTGGGACGCCATCGGCTCCGAGTTCGCCGGCCGCCACCACCAGTACGAGATGTTCTACGCCGGCGACCCCGCCGTCGTGCAGATGCGGGCCTTCGGCACCTACGGCTGGGACGCCGCCGGCGACCTCGTCGACCGCTGCCTCGCCGGGGTGGACGCATGAGCACGGCGGCGCGTCCCCCCTTCGCCAAGCCCGAGCTGGAGTTCCTCGACCCCGACGCCACCGAGGGGTTCGAGTGGGTGCCGCTCGAGGGCGATGCCACCGGGCAGCTCACCGAGGTGGTGCTGGCCGGGTCGCACGAGAGCGGCTGGGTCACCCGGCTGCTCAAGTTCGCCCCCGGCGCCGACACCAGCCCCAACGGCGTGCTCACCCACGACGTGTGGGAGGAGGTCTTCATCGTGTCGGGGTCGATCCACGACCTCCGCCTGGGCGAGACCTTCACCGCCGGGATGTACGCCTGCCGCCCGCCGGGGATGGAGCACGGCCCGTGGACCAGCCCCGACGGCGCCGTCACCTTCGAGCTCCGCTACCGCGACCCGTCGTCGTGAGCGCCGTCGGCGTCCTCGACCTCCGGTTCCGCACCGTGCTCGGGCGGCTGGCCGCGGCCGGCCGGCTCGCCACCGTCGACCGGCCCGTCGACCCGCACCTGGAGCTGGCCGGGCTGATGAAGCGCCACGACGGCGACCAGGCCCTGCTGTTCACGTCGGTCACCGGGTCGGACGTGCCGGTGGTCGGCAACCTGCTGGCCAGCCCGCCCAACGTCGAGGCCGCCTTCGGGGGCGACCGCGACCTGATCCGGGGGGCCATGGCCCGGGCCATCACCGAGGCCACCCCACCGGTCGTCGTCGAGTCGGGCCCGGCCCAGGACGTCGTGATCACCGAGGGGATCGACCTCGGCGCCCTGCTGCCCGTCCTCCACCACGCCCCGGGCGACTGCGGCCGCTTCATCACCTCGGGCGTCGTGCTGGTGCGCGACCCCGAGACGGGCGTGCCCAACGCCTCGTACCACCGGCTCCAGCTGCTCGGCGGGAACCGCACCGCCATCAAGCTCGACCACGGCCGCCACCTCCTCGCCGCCCACCAGCGGGCCCAGGCCCGGGGCGAGGACCTCCCCGTCGTCATCTGCATCGGGCCCGACGTCTCCCTCCTCTACGCCGCCGCCTTCATGGGGTCGCGCATGCCCGAGGAGGCCGACGAGCTGGCCGCCGCCGGGGGCATCCAGGGCACGCCGCTGGAGATGGTGCGCGCCGTCACCAGCGACCTGCTCGTGCCGGCCCACTGCGAGATCGTGCTGGAGGCCCGGATCTCGCCCACCGAGACGGCGCTGGAGGGGCCCTTCGGCGAGTTCGTCGGCTACGGCTCGGACCAGGGCCAGGCCCCGGTGATCACCGTCGACGCCGTGACCCACCGCCGCGACCCCGTCTACTTCGCCATCAACGGCGCCGGGCGGGAGACGGTGATGCTGCGCAAGTACGTGCTGGAGGCCTCGGCCCTCGACGCCCTGCGCACCGCCGTCCCCATCGTCACCGACGTCGACCTGACCGCCGGCGGGCTCCACCGCTTCCACCTCGTCGTCCAGGTGGCCAAGCGGTCGCCCAGCCACGACGGGCTCCAGCGCAACGCCATGCTCGCCGCCTTCGCCGCCCTCAAGGACCTCGACCTCGTCACCGTGGTCGACCACGACATCGACGTCCACGACCCGGTCGACGTCGAGTACGCCGTGGCCACCCGGATGGAGGCCTCCCGCGACCTGGTCACCATCCCCGGCGCCCGGGGCCACGAGTACGTCCGGGTGTCGAACCGGGGGATGCGGACCAAGCTCGGCATCGACGCCACCGTCCCCTTCGAGCAGCAGGACCACTTCGCCCGGGTGCCCTTCGCCGACGTGGCCCTGGCCCCCGGCGAGCTGACGACCCGGACCGACCTGGGGCCCGTCCTCGGTGGCTGACCTCAGCCTCTGGACCGGGCTGGCCATCGGGGGCGCGACGCTCGCCGCCGGGGCCGTCAACGCCATCGCCGGTGGCGGCACCCTGATCTCGTTCCCGGTGCTGACCGCCGTCGGCGTGCCCACCGTCCAGGCCAACGCCACCAACACGGTGTCGCTGTGCCCCGGCTACCTCGGCGGGGCCGCCGCCCAGCGCGACGACCTGGTGGGGGAGCGCTCGACGCTCGTCGCCCGGGCCGTCGTCGCCGGGGTCGGGGGCGTGGTCGGCAGCGTCCTCCTGCTCGTCACCAGCGACGACGCCTTCCGCCGCGTCGTCCCCTTCCTGATCCTGCTGTCGTGCGCCCTCCTCGCCGCCCAGGACCCCCTTCGCCGCCGCCTCGCCATCGGTGCCCCCGACGAGGCCGAGCCCCGCACGACCTCGCCGCTCGAGCTGGCCGGGATCTTCGGCGCCGCCCTGTACGGCGGGTTCTTCGGGGCCGGGCTCGGGATCATGCTGATCGCCGTGCTCGGCGTGCTGGCCCACGGGCCGCTCAACCGGGTCAACGCCACCAAGCAGGTCCTCGCCTTCGTCATCAACACCTCGGCCGCCGCGCTGCTGGCCGTGTCCGGCACCGTCGCCTGGGACGTCGCCGCCGTCATGGCCCCCTGCGGCCTGCTCGGCGGGGCCGTCGGCGGCCGGCTGGCCGGCTCCATCCCCCCTGCCCGCCTGCGGGTCGTCGTCATCGCCGTCGGCGTCGTCGTCTCCGCCATCTACCTCGTCCGAGGCTGATCGTGCCCACCACCCTCCCGCCCCTGTCCTCCCACGACCTCGCCACCGTGGAGCGGCTCACGACCGCCCGCCGGTCCTCGCTCCTCGTCGACCGCGAGCAGCCGGTGCCGCCCGAGCTGGTCGAGCGGCTGTGCGGGCTGGTGGCCTCGGCCCCCAACCACAAGCGCACCCGGCCGTGGCGGGTGGCGGCGTGCACCGGCGTGGCCCGGGCCGCCCTCGGCGGGGTCTGGGCCGACGCCCTGGCGCGGGCCGGCACCGCCACCGAGGCCAAGGTGGCCAAGACCCGGACCAAGTACACCCGCACCCCCGTGGTGCTGGTGGTCGGCTGCGCCCCCGACGACGACCCGTTCCGCCACCTGGAGGACCGTTGCGCCGTCGCCGCCGGGGTGCAGAACCTGCTGCTGGGGGCGACCGCCGCCGGGCTGGCCAGCTTCTGGGGCTCGCCGCCCGTGCCCGTCTGCGAGGAGGCCAACGCCCTGCTCGGCTTCGGGCCCGGCACCACGGTGATCGGCGCCGTCTACCTCGGCTGGCCCAACGCCGAGCCGCCCCCGATCACCCGCGAGCCGGTGACGGTCGCCTGGGTCGGGGGCGGGGCGTGACCGCCCCCACCGCCGAGGCCTTCCGCTCGGTCCTCGGCCACGTGCCCACGCCGGTGGTCGTCGTGACCGCCATGGGGCCCGACGGCCCGCTCGGGCTGGCCATCGGGTCGTTCACCTCGGTGTCGCTCGACCCGCTCCTCGTCGGCTTCTTCCCGGCCCGGACCTCGGGGTCGTGGGCCGCCATGCGGGGCGCCGGCGGCTTCTGCGTCAACGTCCTGGCCGCCGACCAGCAGGACGTGTGCCGGGTGTTCGCCACCCCCGGCGCTGACCGCTTCGCCGCCGTCACGTGGGCCCCGTCGCCCTCGGGTGCCCCCGTCCTGGCCGGCGCCGTGGCCTGGATCGACTGCGCCCTGGAGGCCGAGCTCGACGCCGGCGACCACCTCCTCGTCCTCGGCCGGGTCACCGCCCTGGCCCCCACCCGCGACACCCACGCCCTCGTCTTCCACCGCGGCACCCACACCTCCACCGCCGCCCCCTGACCGTTCTGGCAACCCCCATGGACCTCAGCGGTCCACGGGGATGGCCAGAACGGTGGGTGGCTGGCGTTGGCGTCGAGGGCCTCCGCCTACGGTGGGCCGGCGTACTCCGAACGGGTGGTGCCGAGGAGCTGGTCGAGGAGGGCGGGCTCCATCCGCGGGTCGCGAGTCGGGGCGATGACGTCGCTGGTGGCGACGAGCCAGGCGAGGGTCTCGTCGCGCAGCCGGCGGACGGTGGCGGCGTGGGCCGGGTCGTCGGCGAGGTTGGTGGTGTCGTGCGGGTCGACCCGGCGGTCGTAGAGCTCGTCGTCCTCGTAGAGCCGGTAGACGTAGGTCCACTCCGGTGTGCGGAGGGCGACGGCGCGACCGACGAGCTCGGGGCGCTCCTGCTGGAGCATGCCCTTGAGCAGGTAGGGGTGGTGGGCGGGCATCTCGTTGAGGGGGGCTTCGTCGATGCGGAACCCGCCCTCGCTGAAGGCCCGGTCCCGGTGGGGGCGCGTCGGGTCGGCGAGCACGGGGACGAGGCTGCGGCTGAGGTGCTGGTGGGCGAGCTCGGTGTCGGCCAGCTCGCAGAGGGTCGCGGGAAGGTCGAGCATCTCGACCAGCCCGTCGTGCACCCCACCCTCGACGACCCCGGGCCCGGCGACGACCAGCGGGTTGCGGAGCAGGCAGTCGTCGAGCCCCGACGGCCACTTCTCGACCAGGCCGAAGTCGCCGAGGTACTCGCCGTGGTCGGTGTGGAAGACGGTGACGGTGCGCTCGGCCACGCCGGCCCGGTCGAGGGCGGCCTGGAGCCGGCCGAGCTGGTCGTCGAGGCGCGACACCATCCCGGCGTAGGTGGCCCGGATGGCGCCCCAGTCCTCGGGGCGCAGGGCGTCGAGCCCGGCCCGGCGGCGGAGCTCGGCCATGAACCCTGCCTTGCCGGGGGGCGGGGCGATGGGGGCCGGCATGGCGGCCGGGTCGTGGAGCGACGCCCAGGGCTCCTCGACGGCGAACGGCGGGTGCGGCGCCATCAGCGTGACGAGGAGGACGAACGGCTCGGGCAGCCTCCGTTCGAGCAGGTCGATGGCGGTGCGGACGGCGGCCTCGTCGGGGGTGAGGTGCTGCGCGCCGGCGAGGGCGCCGATCAGGAAGCTGTGCCGCAGCCGGTGGCCCTCGGGGTAGCGGTCCTCGTGCGACGCGGCGAGCGCCTCGACCGAGGGGGAGACGGTGTAGCCGTGGAAGTCGGTCACCGCGGCGGTGACCCCGGGGGCGAAGGTGTCGCCCCGGATCCCGGGCCAGGCGACGAAGTAGCCGGCCTCCCGCAGCTGGGTCAGGACGTTGGGCTCCCACGGCTGGAGCAGGAAGTCGAGCGTCCGGTGCCCGGCGACGTGGGGGTACCAGCCCGTCATCATCGAGATCCGGCTCTGCGAGCAGGCGCTGTGCTGCGAGTAGGCCTGGGTGAAGCGCACGCCCCGGGCGGCCAGGGTGTCGATGTGCGGGGTGTGGGCGGTGGCGTTCCCGAAGGCGCCGATCGAGTCGGCCCGCTGCTGGTCGGTCATGAACAACACGAGGTTGGGGCGACCCATCGGGCTCCTCTCGCCGGGCGACGGCGCCCATGGTGGCCGATGCGAGCCGAGCCGGTTGGGGGGCGGTGGGGCGGGGGAGGGCGCGGGTCGTCCCCATCCCCAGGAGGTACGACCATGGCCAAGGACCACGGACCCAGCGTGAAGGACGACGAGCAGTACGAGGCGCTGCGCCGCCAGGGGGAGAGCAAGGAGAAGGCGGCCCGGATCGCCAACGCCTCGTCGAACACGTCGCGCTCCGAGACCGGCCGCAAGGGCGGCAAGGGCGAGTCCTACGAGGATCGCACCAAGGACGAGCTGATGGACCGGGCCAAGGAGATCGGCATCGAGGGCCGCTCCAAGATGTCGAAGTCCGAGCTGGTCGACGCCCTCCGCGACCACTGACCCCGAGCTCGGTGGGACCCGTGACACCCACGTGTCACGGATCCCACCGAGCTCGCAGGGGTGGGGGGCGGAGTGGGCGCCGCTAGGGTGCGGGCCGACCGACCGCGTCCTCCGGGTGGCACCGACACGAGTCGATCGACCCCCAGCGCAAGGAGCGTCCGATGGTCCCCAGGTCGAAGAGAGCCGCCAGCGGCAGGCCCGCATGAGCGCCGCCAGCTTCGCCAAGCGCCAGCGGGAGAAGGCCAAGAAGGAGAAGGCGGAGGAGAAGGCGCAGCGCCGGTTGGAGCGCGCCGCCGCCGAGCCCGAGGTCGAGGTCCGTCCGCCGGTGGACGAGGGGGCGCTGCTGGAGGAGCTGGCCGCCCTCCACGCCCGCTTCGAGGACGGCGGGCTCGACTACGAGGACTTCGCCGCCGCCAAGGAGGACATCACCCGGCGCCTCCACGTCGGCTAGCGGCAGGTCCCACCCCGGAGCCGGCTACTCCCGCTCGACCCGCCGGCGGCCCCCGGTGGGCGTCCACCACTCGACGACCAGCATGGTGGCGGCGGGGTCGAGGCCGGTCACGACGACCTCGGTGATGTCGGCCACGAACATCTCGCCCTCGGGGGCCTCGTCGTCGCCGTCGGCCCCGACCGGCCCGGCGGGGACGGCCCGCCCGGTGACCTTGGCCTCGCCCGGCCACTCGCCCTCCTTGCCCTCCTCGGGGTGGAAGGTGGGCCCGTGGAGGGCGAAGCGGGGGTCCCGACGGAGGTCGGCCCCCTTGCGGGCGCCCGTCATCGAGCCGAAGCGGAGCTCGCCGTCGGCGATCTCGCACTCGATGCCCGAGATGCGGGGTGAGCCGTCGGCCCGCAGGGTGGCGATCGTCTTGTGCCGGCCGGCGTCGAGCAGGGCGCGCACCCGGTCGGCGAGGTCCGGCTCGGCCGCGGCGAAGTCACCCCACGTCGTCACGGCCCGGAGCCTAGGCCCCGGACGCGACGATGGGCCCCGCCCGGGGGCGGGGCCCATCGTGGAGCCGCTGGGAGCGCAGCGGGCTCAGGTGGTGCGGTGGTGGCGGGCCAGGTGGATGAACCCGGCGACCACCAGGGCGGCCATCAGGGCGGCGGCGGCGAAGGCGCCGATGGCGGCGTAGCCGGCGATCATGCCGACCGTCGACCAGGCGTAGGCCGAGAGCAGCAGGCCTCGCAGGGTCTCGCCCTTGAAGAGGGTGTCACGCTGGCCGGTCAGCTGGTCGGCGGTGGCCTGCAGCTCGGCGATCTCGGCCTCGCTGGCCCCGCTCTCCCGGGCCTCCTCGACCGCGGCGCGGGCGCCCCGGTCGTCGATCTGCGAGTAGGTCTTGCCGTCGGCGATCCCCTCGAGGTGGCCCTGGATGTAGCTGGCGTAGGCCTCGGCCTCCGCCCCGGTGGTGACGTCCTGCCCGGCGTGCTCGACCAGGTCGTCGCGGCCCTCGGCCTCGAGCTCCTCGGCGGTGGGGAAGGTGACGTTCTGCGAGCTCAGCTCGTCGTGGACGTAGTCCTCGCTGAACTGCGAGCCCCAGGTGAGGAGCCCACCGGCGACGAGGAAGGCCAGGGTGGCGATCACGCCGAAGCCGATCAGGATCCGGTCGATCGTGCGGCGCCGGAGGGTGATCGCATCCGTCGGTGTCGCGGGGCTGGTGGTGGTCTCGGTGGTCATGGTCGCTCCTTCGTGGGTCGTCTTCGACCGTACGGATGTCCCGTCCCCGGGAGCAGGGCCTTTGGTCCCGAACCGGGGGGCCCTGGGCCCTCAGGTCGTCCGGTAGCCGACGTCGACGCGGCGGAAGGTGCGGGGGACGGCCCGCAGGGCGTCGCGGGCGCGGTCGCACAGGGCCCGGGCGGCCCGGGGCGAGAGGGGCGGCCCGCTCAGGTGGAGGACCAGGTGGTCGCGGTCGACGGTGAAGGTGGCGTCGACGGCCTCGGGGTCGACGCCCTCGGCCCGCAGCAGCCGGGCGCAGCCGGTGCGCAGGCGGGCGAGCACCGGGGCCATCGCCTCGCGGGCGGCGGCCTCGCAGGCGGCGACGACGCCGGCGCCGTCGGTCCGGCGGCTGATCCACGCCGCGAAGGGGTCGAGGAGGTCGCCGCCGTCCTCGACGACGGGCACGCCGGCGCGGACGGCGCAGCGGACCCCGGCCTCGCGGGGCCCGGGACGGGGGGTGACGCCCCGCCGGGCCAGCAGGGCGACGTCGACGGCGTCGTCGAGGGGGCAGACGCCCGCGGTCAGGGCCCGGCAGGGCGTCCAGCCCGACGGGTGGACGGCGCCCGCCGCCGGTTCGTCGAAGCAGCGGTGGACGCGGTGGCCGGCCTCCTCCAGCAGCGAGACGTCGGCGGCGCCGTCGCCAGGGGCGGCTTCGAGGAGGAGGACATCGAGGGTGCTCATGGGGCGATCGTCCGCCCCGGCGACGACGGCGGTCAGGGCCGCCGGTCCTGCCGCCGTGGGACCTTCGGCCCTACTGCGCCGGGGGGACGATCACCACCGGCCCGGGGGCGTGGTGGAGGCAGGCCTGGCTGACCGAGCCGAGCAGCAGGCCGACGAAGCCGCCGTGGCCGCGGGTGCCGACGACCAGGGCCCCGGCCCCCTCGGCCCCGGCGACGAGGGCCGGCGCCGCCGCCCGGGGCACGACCTGGACGGTGATGCGGGGGAGGGCGTCGAGCCCGGCGAGGGCGTCGGCCACCGCCCGCTCGACCGCCGCCGTCAGGTCGCCGACGACGGTCCCGTCGGGCGGGATGCCGTCGGGCTCGCCGACGCGGGCCGCCCAGCCGTGGACGACCCGCACGGCGGCCCCGGTCGCCCGGGCGTCGACCACCGCCCACCGCAGCGCCGCCTCGGCGCCGGGCGAGCCGTCGAACCCGACGACCAGGTCGCCCGACCCGGGGTCGGGGGCGCCCTCACCGATGACGGCCAGCGGCACCGGGGTGTGGTGGGCGCACGCCGCCGACACCGAGCCGAGGACGGCCCGGGCCAGCCCGCCCCGGCCGCGGGTGCCCACGACGAGGAGGGCCTCGCCCCGGGCGGCGCCGAGCAGGACGTCGCGCGGCAGGCCCTCGACGGTCTCGGCGGCGAGCTCCGGGGCGCCGTCGCCGAAGGCGGCGCGCAGCTCGCGGACCACCTCGTCGAGGGTCTCGCGGGCGCTGCGCTCGAAGACGGTGGGGTCGACGCCGGGGGTGGCCAGCGTCGCCCAGGTGGTGAGGACCGGCGCCTGCCAGGCGCTCACCAGGCGGAGGGTCGTGCCCCGGGCGGCGGCCTCGACGGCGGCCCAGCGGGCGGCCCGACGCGACGGGTCCGAGCCGTCGACACCGACCACGACGGCCGGCCGGGGGCCGGTGGCGCCGCTCATCGCCCCACCGCCCGGTCCGTCGATCGGTCCGTCGATCGGTCCGTCGAGGGCAGGCGCCGGCCGCTGATCTCGTCGACCAGGATCTCGACCCACGTGCCGGTCTCGGCCGGGCCGAGCCAGGGCTCGACGCCGAGGGTGTCGAGGTCGGGGGCGTCGTCGGGGGCCGAGCGGGCGACGCCTCGGGCCACGACGCTCCAGCCCGTGCGGGTGGCGGTGTCCCAGGCGTCGACCTCGAAGGCGACCGGGCCCTCCATGCGGGCGGCGGCGAGCTTGCCGCCGTCGGCGCTGCGGAAGGCGATCCGGCGGCCGGCGACGCCGTGGACGACGGGGAGGATCATCGGCCCGCCCTCCTCGGTGAAGGCGAGCCGGCCGACCGGGGCCCGACGGATCAGGTCCCAGCACTCCTCGGGCCCGAGGACCTCGAGCCCCAGGCGGTCGGCGGGGGTGGTGCGGGTGGTCTCGTCCATGCCCCCATCGTCCGCCCCTGCGGCCGGCGCGCCTAGGGCCGTTGGTCCCGCGCTGCCCCGTCGCCGGGCGAGGCGGGCGTCGGGGATGGCGCCCCCGCAGGCCGCGCCGGTCCCGTCGGTCGGTCCCCGGAGGATGGGCCCGCCGGACCGCCCGCACCAGGGTCCTTCGGCCCTGCCACCGCCGATCGGGCGTCCGTACCGTGGCCGATGGGGGAGCGAGGAGGTCACACCATGAGCACGACCCTCACCCACGCCCCGGTCAGCGCCGCCCGGGCCGAGGCCTTCCTCGACCGGCACCGGCTGGCGGTGGTCGGCGCCTCCGACGAGAGGGGGAACATGGGCGGCGCGATCCTCCGGGACCTGTGGCTCCACGGCCACGACGTCGTCCCCGTCCACCCGACGGCCCGGCTCGCCGGCGGCCACCGCTGCGCCACCTCGGTCGCTGCCGCCGGTCCGGTCGACGGCGCCGTCGTCGTGGTGCCCGCGGGCCCCGCCGTCGAGGTGGTGCGGGAGTGCATCGCCGCCGGCGTGCCCGCCGTCTGGCTGTTCAAGGGCCTGGGTGGCGAGGGGGCGGTGTCCGACGAGGCCGTCGCCCTGTGCGAGGAGGCCGGCGTCGAGGTGGTCGCCGGGGCCTGCCCGCTGATGTTCGGCCACCCGGTCGGGCTCGTCCACCGCATCCACCGGATCGCCCGCCGAGGAAGGGACCTTCGGCCCTAGGGCGATCCGGCGCCGGGGCGCACGGTGCACGCAGGGAGGGGTGGAGCTCCCACCCCTCCGGACCAGGAGGTGCGCCATGACGGCCACGCTCGATCGACTCATCCACCCCCGGGCGGCGCGAGAGCGGAGCCCGGGGTCCGGCTCGCCCGACGGGGGGCTCGGGCTCGGCTCCTCGACGGCCCTGGTGGTCGGCAGCATCATCGGCACCGGCGTGTTCACCATGCCGGCGGTGCTGGCCGGCGCCGGGACGTCGTCGATCCTGACCCTCGGGATCATCGCCGTGGGGGCGCTGCTCCTCGGCGTGCTCTTCGGCCAGCTGACCCGCCGGGTGCCCAGCACCGACGGCGGGCTCTACGCCTACACCCGGCATGAGCTCGGTGACTTCGCCGGCTACCTGACGGCGTGGTGCTACTGGATCACCTGCTGGGCCGGCAACGCCGCCATCGTCTCGTCGTGGGTCCTCTACGTCGAGTCGCTGTTCGGCATCGAGGACCCGTCGGCCTGGACGAACCTCGGCGTCGCCCTCACCGGGCTGTGGGTGCCGGCGTTCGTCAACCTGGCCGGCGTCCGCAAGATGGCGTGGTTCCAGAACGTGACCGTGGCCCTGAAGTTCCTGCCCCTGCTGATGGTGGGCACGCTCGGCTGGTTCTTCGTCGACACCGCCAGCTTCGGCCCGTTCAACGCCTCGGGCGGGAACCTCTACGACGCCGTCAACCTGGCCGCCGGGGTGGCCCTGTTCTCCTTCATCGGCGTCGAGTGCGCCTCGATCGCGGCGGGTCGGGTCCGTGACCCCCGCCGGAACGTGGGGCGGGCCTCGGTGATCGGCACCGCCGCCAGCGGCCTGCTCTACGTCGCCGTCACCGCCGCAGTGATGGGGCTGGTGCCGCACGACCGGCTGGTCGAGGACGGGGCGCCGTTCGTGGCTGCGTTCCAGCAGATGTTCGACGTCGGCTGGGCCGGCAAGGCCGTCGCCCTGGTCGCCGTGATCAGCGGCCTCGGTGCCCTCAACGGCTGGACGATGGTGACCGCCGAGATGCCCTACGCGGCGGCGAAGGACGGGCTCTTCCTCCCGGTCTTCGCCAAGGAGTCGAGCCGGGGCGTGCCCTGGGTCGGCGTCCTGGCCTCGACCGTCGTCGCCTCGCTGCTGATGGCCTGGAGCTACAGCGGCGAGACCGGCCTCAAGGTGTTCACCTACCTGGTGTACCTGTCGGTCGTGACCGTCGCCATCCCGTACTTCCTGAGCGCCTCGGCCCAGCTGGCCTACCTGGTCTCGGGCCGGCGCACCGTCCACGGCTGGGCCCTCACCCGTGACCTGACGGTGGCGACGATCGGCCTGCTGTTCTCGCTGTGGGTCACCTTCGCCAGCGGCTACCAGGCCGTCTACCAGGCGATGGTCCTGTTCCTGGTCGGCGTCCCGCTCTACGCCTTCCTGAAGGCCCGGCGGGAGCGCCTCGGCCTGGCCGCCCCGCCCGTCGAGGCGACCGACATGCCCGAGGCCGAGCTGGTCGACATCACGTCGGCCCGGTGAGGAGGACACCATGACCGCTCCCCGTGCCCTGGTCCGCCGCCCGGTCGAACGCCTGGCCGAGGGCCTGGTGACCCACATCGACCGGGTCCCCGTCGACGTCGACCGGGCCGTGCAGCAGTGGCACGGCTACCGGGCGGCCATGGAGGCCTGCGGGTGGGACCTGATCGAGGTCCCACGCGCTCCCGAGTGCCCCGACTCGGTGTTCGTCGAGGACGCCGTGGTGATGGTGCGCAACGTCGCCGTCGTCACCCGCCCCGGCGCCCCCAGCCGGCGGGGCGAGACCAGCGCCGTGACCGTCGTGGTCGAGTCCCTGGGGGCGTCGATGAACCGCATCGTCGCCCCCGGAACCCTCGACGGCGGCGACGTCCTCAAGGTCGGCGACACCCTCTACGTCGGCCGGGGCGGGCGCACCGACGGCGAGGGCATCCGCCAGCTGCGGGCCATCGTCGAGCCGCTCGGGGTGACCGTCGTGGCCGTCCCGCTGACCAAGGTCCTGCACCTCAAGTCGGCGGTGACGGCGCTGCCCGACGGCACCGTGATCGGCTTCCCGCCGCTGGTCGACGACCCCGGCGTGTTCCCCCGCTTCCTCCCCGTCCCCGAGGAGTCCGGGGCCCACGTCGTGCTGCTCGGCGAGGGCCGCCTGCTGATGGCGGCCGACGCCCCCCGCAGCGCCGAGCTGTTCGCCGACCTCGGCTACGAGCCGGTGCCGGTCGACATCTCCGAGTTCCAGAAGCTGGAGGGCTGCGTGACGTGCCTGTCGGTGCGGTTGCGGGCCCTCCCCGTCGGGCGCCTGGCGCCCAGAGAGGAGCCGTGACCATGCGGCTCGGTGTCCACTCCGAGGTCGGCCGGCTGCGCCAGCTGATCGTCCACCGCCCGGGCCTGGAGCTGGCCCGGCTCACCCCCTCGAACGTCGAGGAGCTGCTCTTCGACGACATCCTCTGGGCCAAGCGGGCCCGCGAGCAGCACGACGCCTTCGTCGGCGCCCTCGAGGACCGGGGGATCGTCGTCCACCACCTCGACCGGCTGCTGGCCGAGACGCTCGCCGTCCCCGCCGCCCGGGCCGAGATCCTCGACCAGGTGTGCACCGCCGACACCGTCGGCCCCGGCCTGGTCGAGCGGCTGCGCGAGGTGGCCGACGGGCTCGAGCCCGACGTGCTGGCCCGTCACCTGATCGGCGGCGTGCTCCGCGACGAGATCCCGGTCGAGACCCGCCACAGCCTGCGCTGGGCCAGCCTCCGCCCCGACGACTTCGTCCTCGCCCCGCTGCCCAACCACCTCTTCCCCCGGGACAACTCGTGCTGGGTCTACGGCGGCGTGTCGATCAACCCGATGGCCAAGCCGGCCCGGCGTCGGGAGACGATCCACATGCGGGCCATCTACCGACACCACCCGCTCTTCGCCGGCCGGGGCTTCCCGGTGTGGTTCGGCGGTGACGACGTCGACCACCTGCCGGCCAGCATCGAGGGCGGCGACGTCCACGTGCTCGGCCACGGCGCCGTCCTCGTCGGGATGGGGGAGCGGACCACGCCGATGGCGGTCGAGGCGCTGGCCCGGGCCCTGTTCCGAGCCGGGGCGGCCGAGCGGGTGATCGCCGTCGAGCTGCCCCGCTCCCACGCCTTCATGCACCTCGACACCGTCGCCACCATGGTCGACGTCGACACCTTCGTCGCCTACCCCTACCTCGACACCGACCTGCGGTCGTGGACGCTCAGCCCGGCCCTCGGCCCCGAGGAGCTGCTCGTCACCCCTGACGACGACATGTGGGCGGCGGTGGCCTCGGCCCTCGGCCTCGACAAGGTCCGGGTGCTGCGGGCCGACGAGGACATCCGGGCCGCCGAGCGCGAGCAGTGGGACGACGGCTCGAACTTCCTGGCCGTCGAGCCCGGCGTCGTCGTCGGCTACGACCGCAACGTCACCACCAACACCATGCTCCGCCGCGCCGGCATCGAGGTCATCACCATCGACGGCAGCGAGCTCGGCCGGGGCCGGGGCGGGCCGCGCTGCATGACCTGCCCCATCGAGCGCGAGGAGGCCTGACATGCCCGGATCCCTACGAGGGCGGAGCTTCGTCAAGGAGCTCGACCACACCGCCGACGAGCTGCTCGGGCTGGTCGACCTGGCCCGCCGGCTCGAGGCGGCCAAGCGGGCCGGGGCCGAGGTGCCCCGCCTCGGCGGCCGCAACATCGCCCTGATCTTCGAGAAGACCTCGACCCGCACCCGCTGCGCCTTCGAGGTGGCCGCCCACGACCAGGGGGCCCACGTGACCTACCTCGACCCGAGCGGCTCGCAGATCGGCCACAAGGAGTCGGCCGAGGACACCGCCCGCGTGCTGGGGCGGATGTACGACGGGATCGAGTACCGGGGCGCCTCGCAGGAGGTCGTCGAGACCCTGGCCCGGTGCGCCGGCGTCCCCGTGTGGAACGGGCTCACCGACGACTGGCACCCGACCCAGATGCTGGCCGACGTCCTCACCATGCGCGAGCACGCTCCCGGCCCGGTGGCGGAGCTGTCGGTCTGCTTCGTCGGCGACGGGCGCAACAACGTGGCCCGGTCGCTGCTCGTCACCGGGGCCATCCTCGGGATGGACGTCCGCATCTGCGCCCCCTCCTCGCTCCAGCCCGATGCCGACCTCCGGCGCACGGCCGACAAGCTGGCCGCCGAGTCCGGCGCCCGGGTGCTCGTCACCGACGACGTCGGCGCCGTCGAGGGGGTGGGCTTCGTCTACACCGACGTCTGGGTGTCGATGGGCGAGCCGCCCGAGCGGTGGGCCGAGCGCATCGACCTCCTCCTGCCGTACCAGGTCGACGCCGAGCTGATGGCGCTCGCCGGCCCGCAGGCCCGGTTCATGCACTGCCTGCCCGCCTTCCACGACCGGGGCACGGTCGTCGGCGATCGGCTCTTCCAGCAGACCGGCCTGAGCGAGCTGGAGGTCACCCACGACGTGTTCACCTCCGACCGTTCGGTCGTCTTCGACCAGGCCGAGAACCGGATGCACACGATCAAGGCCGTGCTCGTGGCCACCATGGGAGGTTGAGATGCGCATCGTCTTCGCCCTCGGGGGCAACGCCCTGCTCGAGCGGGGCCAGCCGCCCGACGCCGCCGTCCAGGAGGCCAACGTGCTCCGCGCCGTCGAGGCCCTGGCCCCGCTGGCGGCCGAGCACGAGGTCGTGATCACCCACGGCAACGGGCCCCAGGTCGGGCTGCTGGCCCGCGAGTCGAGCCACGACCCCGAGCTGGCCCGGCCCTACCCGTTCGACGCCCTCGGGGCCGAGACCCAGGGCCTGATCGGCTACTGGCTCCAGCAGCACCTCGGCAACGCCCTGCCCGGGCGGCCCGTCGTCGCCCTCGTCACCCAGACCGTGGTCGACGCCGACGACCCCGCCTTCGCCCACCCGACCAAGCCGATCGGGCCGGTGATGGACGAGGCCACGGCCCGCCGGGTGGCGGCCGACGAGGGGTGGGCCGTCGCCCCCGACGGGCCCTGGTGGCGGCGGGTCGTCGCCTCGCCCGAGCCCCGGGGGATCGTCGAGCTGCCCACCGTCGAGCGCCTGCTCGCCCAGGGCACGATCGTCATCTGCGCCGGCGGCGGGGGCGTGCCGGTCGTGCGCGACGCCGAGGGCCGGCGCCACGGCGTCGAGGCCGTCGTCGACAAGGACCTCACCGCCGGGGTGGTGGCCGAGCGGCTCGGGGCCGACCGGCTGGTGCTCCTGACCGACGTCCCCGCCGTCGAGCTCGGCCACGGGACGCCGGAGGCCACCCCGCTCCGCCACGTCTCGGCCGGCGCCCTGCGCGACCACGACTTCGCCGCCGGCTCGATGGGCCCCAAGGTCGAGGCCGCCTGCCGCTTCGTCGAGCGCACCGGCCACATCGCCGGGATCGGGGCCCTGGCCGACGCCGCCGCCATCGTCGACGGCCACGCCGGCACCATCGTCTGGCCCACCGCGGTGGCGCCCGACGAGAACCGGCTGGTGGCCGAGACCCGGTAGCTCTCCTCCATCCGCCCCGCCGATGCCGCCCTCACCGCCGGCTGGATCGTCCGCATCGTCCTCTCCCTCGGCGCCGTCCCGCCCCCGGATCGCCGAACGCCTGATTCTTGTGGCGGCCCCGCTACGAAGGGTGGCCTTTTCGTTCATGGTGTGACATGGTGGCGGAGGCCACCCGGAGGGGGTGAGCTTGCACCGGAGGGATCATGGGGCATCGGCGCATCTCGCTGGCGGTGGCGACCGTCCTCTCGTTGGTCATCAGCGGGATGACCGCAGCGACGCTCGCCGACAAGGCGGCGGCGCAAGCGGAGCCGCCCCCGCCGGTGGGGCTGCTGACCGAGGGGGTGGACCCGGGGAGCTTCGTCGGCGATGGCGGCCAGCTGTCGATGGACCAGATCGGGAAGGCGATCGGTGGGACGAACTCCGACGACGATGACGACCACTACTGGGTGGCCGACAGCCGCGACGACGGTGATGCGGCGGTCTCCCAGCTCCTGTCGTACCCGGGCACGCTGGACACCCACGACCGCGAGTCGATGCTGAGTGGCGACGGGACGACGTTCGTCGCGACCTATGCGACCGAAGGGGTCGGCCTGGGGACGTGCAGCTACGACTCCGGGAACCCGGACGGCGGAGCGCTGTACTGGCGCCAGCAGATCCTGATCTGGGAGCGGGACGACTTCGATCCGGTCAACGAGGAGCCGACGAGCTTCGGGGCACCGGCGCTCGTCTCCCGGCAGGATCCGTTCGACCCGCTGGAGTGCACGTTCGATCCGGACGGCGGCGGTCCCCAGCCCTCGTTGATGGGTGTGGGCGGGGACCAGAGGTCGTGGTCCCCGACGGTGACCCGGGACGGCGACGAGGTCGCCTTCGTGTCCGAGGCACGGAACCTCGGTGCTGCGCCGACCGACCCGAACGTGGCGGGCCTGTTCCTCTGGAGCGGACCCACCGGGGTGGAGATGGTGACCCCGGCGAACATGAACGGCGACGTGACGGAGGCGATGGTCTCGGGCGACGGGAACCGGATCGTGTTCGTGTCGCGGGCCACGAACCTCCCGGTGCCCGAGACGATCCCGTGCTGCCGCACGCAGGTGTTCGTGGCGACGCGGGGCGGCGGGGGCTCGTGGAGCTTCGAGCTGGCGTCGCGGTCGACGGCGGGTGCGGTGGCGACCGACGGGGGCCAGGAGACGTACCACTTCGGGGCGACGATCGACAGGGCCGGTGAGCGGGTGGCGTTCCTCACGGGAGGTGACAACCTCGAATCGGGGGTGAGCGGCCCGTCGTTGAGCACGAGCCCCACGCTGGTGGTGAGAGACCTCGACCTGGGTGTGACCCGGGTGGCCCGGACGCGCCACTCGGCCGTCGCGCAGGCGCACAACATGGGTTCGCGCACCGGCGCGCCCCGCTTGAGCGAGGACGGGGAGAGCCTGGCGATCTATGGGTCGAACTACTTCCCCAACGAGGCCCGGATCGATACCGAGGGGCACGTGGAGGAGGACCAGCTCCTGGTCTTCGACGTCGACCAGATCCTCAGCAGCGACGCCGAGGAGCGCCGGACGGCTCGACGGTCGCGGCGGGTCTACGACGTGCCAGCCAACGCCAGCCAGGACATCGCCTTCGCCGGGGCGGGCGACGACAACCTCGTGGCCTTCCCATCGGACGCCGCTCCGCTGCCGCGCTACCGGGGCTCGGGATTGCACCTGTTCATGGCCTTCGGCGGAGCCATCGGATCCGACGAGAGCCGCGGGTGGCACGGCGATCCCGTCGATGTCGCCTCGGGCGCGTTCCGTCACGACGAGATCGACCTCGTGGCGCCTGCCGGGGCCGGTCCCGTCGAGCTGGACCGGACGTACAGCTCGGTGGGGGAGACCGCCGGCGTGTTCGGCCCGGGGTGGAGCTCGAACCTCGACACCCGCTTCGAGATCGACCTCGACGGTGACCTCTTCACGATCGTCCGGTCCAACGGGGAGCGGATCGTCTTCGACGGATCGTCCGGGACGCTCGTGCCCCTCGGCGGACATCGGCTCACCCTGGATTGGGACGACGGGTGGTTCGTCACGGACCCGTCCGGGCGCACGTGGTCCTTCGACTCCGTCGGGCGCTTGGCGGGTTGGAGCGTCCCGGGCCAGCCAGCCGTCACCGTGACGTGGGGCAACAGGGCCAACGCCACGGTCTCGTCCGATACGGGCTTCGCGCTGGAGCTGGTCGACTGGAGCTACGGCGAGGAGTGGGATCCGGTCGCCGGCGCGTGGGTCCCCGTCGTCGATCCGGAGCCCGACGGCACCGTCGACCAGGCGACGACCAGCGACGGTCGTCGGGTCGGGTACACCTACACCGTCGATGCCGATGGGGCCGACCGGTTGACGACCGTCTCGCGCCCGCACGCCGTCGGCCAGGACCCCGAGGACGTCGGTCGGCGGACCTACGAGATGGACGGCAACCTCCTGACCCGGATCGTCGACCAGGTCGACGCCACTCGTACCAAGGTGGTGGTCGAGAACACCTACGACGCCCGGGGTCGGGTCGTCCACCAGGTCACCGCCACCGGTGACGAGTCGACCTTCGTCTATGGCGAGAAGCCCGATCCGTTCGGGGTGTTGGTCGACGCCCCTGGGTTCACGACCGTGACCGACGAAGCGTCCGGCGACGTGACGGTGTACGAGCACAACGGCCAGGGCGAGGTGGTCGGCATCACCGATGCCACCGGCAACAGCCTCACCCGGTCCTGGGCCACCGATCGACCGGTGGCGGCGACGTCGCGCTCGGGGGTCACGACCGACCACGTCTACGACGACGCCGGACGCCTGGTCGAGGTGACCCAGACCGCCGGGGCCACGACCCGAACCGTGGCGTCGTACACCTACGTGACCCCGGACTCCTCGCCGGCGGCGCTGACCGACGATCGGATCGCGACCAGCACCGACGAGGCGGGGGTGACGACGACGTTCACCTATGACGGTGCGGCGCGGGAGCCCGAGACGGTGTCGGTGCCGTGTGACCCGGCCAGCCTCCACCCCGCGGTGTCGTGCCCGGGTTCGGGGTTGGCGACGACGACCTACACATACTTCTCGGGTTCGCTGGCGGGGTTGGTGGAGTCGGTGACCGATCCCGATGGGGTGGTCACGGAGTACACCTACGCAGCCGATCGCTCGGTGGAGACGGTGACGACCTACGACGGCGTCACCCCGCTGGTCACGACCTACGAGACGGTGCGGGTCGGTGATCCGGGGTGGTCGGAGGCGAACCCGGCGGCGGTGGAGGTGCGGACGACGGAGTCGCCCGGTGGGGCGGTCACGACCGAGGTGGTCGACGCCGAGGGTCGGGTGATCGAGGTCCGCGACCCGCTGTTCGACGGGCTCACCCATCTGGCCACGACGTCCACCTATGGCCTCGACGGCGAGCTGGTGTCGATGACGGATCCGGCTGGTGGGGTCACGACGTATGCGACGTCTCGTCCGGGGGATCCGGGGTGGGCCGAGGCGTCGGGGATCGCGGAGGTGCGGACGGTCACCGGGCCTGACGGGGTCTCGTCGATCACGAAGACCGATCGCAGTGGGGATGTGGTGGTCGAGCAGCGGGGCGACCCGGCGGTACCGGGTGAGCTGGCGACGACGACGCACGTCTACGGGGAGCTGGGCCGGTTGGCGTCGACCACGGATCCGATGGGTGTGACCACCAGCTACGTCTATGACGTGGAGGGTCGGGTGACCGAGGTCGTCGACGAGGACGGCGAGAAGACGCTCACCGCCTACGACGACTTCGGCCGTCCGACGGTGGTGACCGATCCCTTGGGGGAGACGACCACGACGACCTACGGCGCCGACGGCCGGGTGGCGTCGGTGGAGGACCGGGAGGGCCACGACACGTCCTACACCTATGACGACGCCGGCCGGCCCCTCACCACCACCGATGCCCGGGGTGGTGTGGTGGAGCGGCGTTACACGCTGGCGGGCCGGTTGGCGTCGGAGACCGATGCCACCGGCCGGACGACCGACTACCGCCACGACACCGCCGGTCGTCAGGTCGAGGTGGAGCTGCCGTCGGGGGCGACCACCACGACGGCTTATGACCTCGATGGTCGGGTGGCGTCGGTGACGTCGCCGGAGGGGCGGGTGACGTCGTACACCTACGACGACCTCGGCCGGCCGCTGACGGTGGCCGATCCGGGGTCGGGGACGATCACGACGACCTACACCCCGACCGGTGAGGTCGCCACCCGCACCGATGCCACCGGGGGAGTGGTGTCCTACACCTATGACGGTGGGGGCCGGGTGGTGACGGTGACCGACCCGCTCACCCGGGTCACCACCTACGACCACGACAGCCGGGGCAACCGGACCATGCGGACCGACGCCCGGGGCGGGGAACGCGAGTGGCACTGGAACCTGGCCGACCAGCTCATCGAGGAGATCGACCCGCTCGATCGCTCCACGACCTACACCTACGACACCCTGGGCCGTCTCGACGTGAAGACCGACGGGGCGGGCCGGACGGAGACCTACGGTTACGACGCGGCCGGTCAGATGACGTCGTTGACGTATGCGTCGGGGACGCCGACGACCTTCGAGTACGACGGTGAGGCCCGCCGCACGAAGATGGTCGACGCTACCGGCACCACGCTGTGGCACTACAACGCGACCGGTCTGATGACCGGTGCGGACCTCCCCGGCTCGCGGGATCTGGCCTTTGCGTGGGATCTGGCGGGGCGGCGGACGGTGATCGACTACCCCGACGGGTCCCGGTACCGGAACCGCTACGACACGAACGGGCGTCTCGCCGAGGTCGAGTTCGACGACTCCGGGACCTGGGTCGATGTGGCGGTGAACGACTACGACGCCGACGGCCTGCTCATCGAGCAGGACCAGGGCAGCGCCGGTCTGCGGGAGTGGACCTACGACGCGGTGACGGGCCGGTTGACCGGCTACGACGAGACCCGCGGCCTCACCACCACCTCCACCACCCTCACCCACGACGCGGCGGGGCGGATCGTCTCGGAGACCACGGGTGGGGTCGCGACGGTCTACGACTACGACGACGCCGGCCAGCTCACCCTGGTCGATCGCAGCACCGGTGTCGATGAGACCTACGCCTACGACGAGCTCGGACGCCGCAGCACCGCGGTCGTGGGGGCGACGACGACCACCTACCAGTGGGACGCCGCATCGCAGCTGACCCGCCGGGTCGTCAACGGCGCGAACCACAACTACCAGTACGACACCTCCGGACGCCGCACCCGCGAAGCCTGGAACGGCGGGGCCAACGTCCTCCAGTGGTTCTGGGGCGCCCGCGGGACGATGACCGGCCAGCGCTCCACCGAACCCGGCACCGTCACCGACACCGCCCGCGCCACCCGCGGCGACGGCACCCTCGCCGCCCTCACCACCACGGTCAACAGCGTGCTCACCGACACCACCAGCATCGTCTGGGACCCCACCCTCCCCGTCCCCCAACCCGTCTGGACCGGGGACCCCGGCACCGCGAATGCCACCCGCGCCGTCTACGGCCCCGACCTCATCGAGTTCACCTGCCCCACCGGCACCAGCTGCACCGGCCCCGCCCACCACGACATCCACGGCTCCGCCCTCCGCACCACCGCCACCGCCGCCATCACCCAAGACACCACCTACACCCCCTGGGGCGACGGCGGCGGGACCTTCACCACCGGCGCCGACCACGGCTACCGCTCCGAGCTCCACACCGGCACCACCATCCACCTCCGCGCCCGCGACTACGACCCCGACACCGGCCTGTTCCTCACCCCCGACCCCCTCGACGGCATCGACGGCACCACCACCGTCAACAACCCCTACCACTACACCAACAACGACCCCCTCAACAGCGTCGACCCCCTCGGCCTCCGCCCCGACGACGCCGACCTGGGTTGTGGTCCCGGTGAGCAGCCGTCCCAGGGCACGGGTGCCACCAACGACGTCTATGTCGCGGGCGATGAGGCCTATCCCACCTACTGCTCGGAGATCGACACAGGTGGGTGGTGCTTCACATGGCAGGACGGCTGCACGTCATTCATCAGCCAATGGACCGGCGGGAGCTTCTGCTCCGCGCTGTTCGACAACGAGTGCACCGCCATCAAGGAGTCCCACCCCGGGCTCTACCGGGCGTTGCTGGTCATCGCTGGTGGAGCCATCGTCGTTGCGGCCTGTGCTATGGCCTGCCCGGCCGCCGCCTCGATCGCGATCCCGACGGGAGGTCTGGCCGCGTTGTCGGGCGTCACGGCACCGGCTGGCATCATGGTCATCACCGTCAGTCAGGGGGCGTTGGCCGGTGCCGCCGGCACGCTCGCCGGTCTCGGCGTCCACATGGCCTCGGGTGGCAGCGATGCCGGTGCGCCATTCGGGAACGGCGGTACGCGTCCGCCGCGGGCGAACAGCTACCGGAACACTGATGCTGGGGCACACCCCAACCGGCAGGCGGCGTGGGATCATGCGACGCGGGACAGGCGCAACTACCGCTATGCGAGTACGAGGGCGGAGTGCAGCTCAACGGCGTGCCACGTCCACCTCGACATCTACAACAACCGTGGGCAGTTGCTTGAGACGAGGCACTACTCCTATCCGAAGCCGTGAAGCGGACTGTGTGAGGTGAAGATGACCGATGGTGACGGCGACCTGGGAGCGCTGGCCGAGGAGGTGGGATCGCGATTGGCGGACCATGCCCGGGTCTGCACGGACGTCGAGGCTCGACCGGAAGACGTTGCCCGGGCGGGGGAGGCCGCCGTCTCGGCGTTACTGGCGTACGAGCGGCGGCTCGGGGTGCTGACAGGGTGGTCCAACCCGCTTCGTCACCTCGGCCCCGTCCCGGTCCACGACGGCCTGGTCGACGACCGATCGGCGGCCGAGGGGGCTCTTCTCGGCACCGCGGTGGTCACCTATCGGGTCGCGGTATCCGACGACGTCGGCCTCGGCCACCTGGTCGAGGGGCGAGGTGGCGACGCCCCACCCGACCTCGCCGGAGCGCTTCGGGCGCTCATCCATCAGGACGGGTGGGACCCCGAGTCCTATCCCTCGGGCCTGATCACGCTGCTGGCGGCCGATGTCGACGTCACCATCGATGGGAACTCGGCTGCCGAGATCTGACCGAGAGGGCGACCTTCGTCGCGGGCGCCGTCGACGGAAGCGTGAAGGAGGTGACCGGCGTGAGCGGCCAGCGGTAGACCCTCGGGGGCGTGGGACGTCCCGGCGCGGATGATGGAACAAATGGGGCGCGGTGGATCTCGCACGAAGAGCTGAGCGTGTCGAGCGCCAACGGCTACGACAGGGACTGGGTGTTGCGCCGCGACTCACTGGTGGAGCTGCGGCTCTCGCGGCCAGATGCAGGACGCCGACCCGCTGACAGATCGACGTCAGGGGGTGGACGTCGAGCGTTGACGTGACGGAAAACCGGGCGCGACGGGAGGTCCTTACGTTCCGTCGCCATGCACACATCGCTGCATGCAGGCCTGGATGCCGGCACGACCCGGACCGAGCAGGCCCACCTCGACCTCAAGCGCCGGCTGCTGATGGGCGAGTTCCCGCTGCGGGACCGCCTGGGCGAGCACAAGCTGGCGGCGCTGCTCGGGGTGAGCCGGACGCCGGTGCGCGAGGCGTTGGCCCGGCTCCACGCCGAGGGGCTGGTCGAGCGCCACCCCGAGGGTGGGTTCCGGCCGGTCGCCCCCGACCTCCACCACACCCACGAGCTGTACCAGGTGCGCTTCGCCCTGGAGCACCACGCCCTCCGGCTGCCGACCGAGACGGGCACGCCCCACGACCGGGAGGTGCTGGAGGCGCTGCGGGCCGACTGGAAGGAGCTGGAGGAGGCCGGCGACGTCAGCGTCGACGCCACCTTCGTGCTGTTCGACGAGGACTTCCACGTCCGCCTGGCCGGGGCCGCCGGTAACCAGGCGCTGGTCGACGTGCTGGTCGGCGTGAACGAGCGGATCCGCCCGGTGCGGATGCACGACTTCGTCACCGGCGAGCGGGTGGTGGCCACCATCGAGCAGCACCTGGGGATCGTCGAGGCCCTGCTCGACGAGGACCGCGAGGCGGCCGAGGGGAAGCTCGACCACCACCTGCGCCAGTCGCTCGACGTGGTCGAGTCCCGGGCCGCCCGGGCCCTGGCCCGCATGATCCACCCCGAGGCCAACCGATGAGCGCCGGCCCGCAGCCGCCGCCGCTGTTGGAGGCCCGGGGCATCGCCAAGCGGTTCGGCCCGATCGTGGCCAACGAGGGGGTCGACCTGGCGGTCGCGGCCCACGAGGTCCACGCCGTCCTGGGTGAGAACGGGGCCGGCAAGAGCACGCTGATGAAGGTCCTCTACGGCGTGTACCCGCCCGACGAGGGCGAGGTGCTGGTCGACGGCACGCCGACCGCGCTGGGCGACCCGGCCGAGGCCCGGGCCCAGGGGATCGCCATGGTCTTCCAGGACCTGCGGCTGATCCCGGCGCTGTCGGTGGCCGAGAACGTCGAGCTGGCCGTCGGCACCGGCCGCTACGCCCGCCGGGCGGCCGAGCAGCGGGCCCGGGACGCGGGCGAGGCCTTCGGGATCGAGGTCGACCCCCGCCGCCTGGTGCGCGACCTGAGCCTGTCGGAGCGTCAGCGGGTCGAGATCCTGCGGGCCCTGATGATGGACGCCCGGGTCCTGATCCTCGACGAGCCGACCAGCGCCCTGGCCCCCCAGGAGGTCGACGGGCTGCTGGCCGTGGTCGACCGGCTGCGCACCGACGGCCTGGGCATCGTGATCATCACCCACAAGCTGGCCGAGACCCGGGCGATCGCCGACCGCTGCACCGTGCTGCGCGGCGGGCGCATGATCCTCGGTGGCGTCGACCCCGCCACCCTCACCGACGACGAGCTGGTCGAGGCCATGGTCGGGTCGGTGGTGCCGCCGCTGCCTGCCGAGCGGGACGACGTCGCCCCCGCCGCCCCGGCGCTGGTCGTCTCCGGCCTGACGGTCAAGGGCAACGACGGCCGCACCGCCCTGGAGGACGTGACCTTCACCGTCGAGGCGGGCGAGATCGTCGGCGTGGCCGGCGTGTCGGGCAACGGCCAGACCGAGCTGATGGAGGCGGTGGTCGGGGCCCGCCCGGCGGTCGCCGGCTTCGTCAAGGTGGGTGAGCGGCACCTGGAGAACCGGGGGTTGCGGCGGGCGCTGCGGGCCGGGGCCGTCGAGGTCCCCGAGGACCCGGTCGACGACGCCGTCGTCCCCGGCCTGTCGGTGCTCCAGCACCTCGTGCTCAACGGCCGTCCGCTGCCCAAGCGGGGCACCGGTGTCGACTGGCGGGGCCTGGAGCGGCGTTACGCCGACGAGCCGATCACCGACCGGCTCAACCTGGCGCCGCTGGGCCGCGAGGTCCAGACCCTCTCGGGCGGCAACGTCCAGCGGGTGGCGCTGGTGCGGGCCTTCACCGCCCCCGGTGTCACCTTCATGGCCGTCTCGTACCCGAGCCGGGGGCTCGACATCGCCTCGGTGCGCGCCACGCAGGAGCTGCTGCTCGAACGGCGGGCCGCCGGGGTCGGGGTGCTGATGGTGTCGGAGGACCTCGACGAGCTGATGACCGTCGCCGACCGGATCCTCGTCCTCCACGACGGCGCCGTGGCCGGGATCGTGCGGCCCGCCGAGACCGACCGCCAGGCCATCGGGCGCCTGATGCTCCACGGCCCGACCGCACCGGCCGCCACCGACGGGGAGGAAGCAGCATGACGACGGATCCGCTGGCCCGGGCGAGCGTCGCCCTGGAGAAGGGGGGTGCGCCGGCCCCGGCGGCACCCCCGCCCGAGCCGAGCGTCCCGCCGGCGCCGCCCACCGAGCGACCGGCGCTGGTCGCCACGCTCACCGGGGTCGGGCGCTGGCTGCTGGCCATCGCCGGCGCCCTGGTGATCTTCGGCGCCTTCCTGCTGGCCAAGGGGGCCGAGCCGCTCGACGTCTACGAGGCCATGTGGACCTCGGCCCGGGCCGACGGCTTCGGTGAGACCCTCGTCCGGGCCGCGCCGCTCCTGCTGGCCGGGCTGGCCGTCGCCGTGCCGGCCCGGGCCGGGCTGTTCAACATCGGCGGCGAGGGCCAGCTCCTCATGGGCGCCATCGGCGCCACCGCCGCCGGGACGGCCATCGGCGACGGGGTGGGCACGACGCCGAGCCTCGTCGTGATGATCGCCGCCGGGGCCGCCCTCGGTGGGGCGTGGGCGGCGATCCCGGCCCTGCTCCGGGTGGTGTTCCGCACCAACGAGGCGATCACCAGCCTGCTGCTCAACTACACCGCCTCGCTCGTCCTGACCTGGCTGGTGTTCGAGCCCTGGAAGGACCCCCAGAGCCTGGGCCAGGCCTACAGCGAGTCGATCCTCCCGTCCCAGGAGCTCCCGATCATCTGGGGCAACCGGGTCCACGCCGGGATCGTCGTCGCCGTGGTGATCGCCCTCGCCACCTGCCTGGTGCTGCGCTCGACCCGCTGGGGCTTCCGGCTGACCGTCCTCGGGGGCAACCCGGAGGCGGCCCGCCGGGCCGGGCTCGCCGTCGGGGGCCTGACCGTCGGGGCCATGGTGCTGGGCGGCGCCCTGGCCGGCGCCGGCGGGGCGATCGAGCTCACCGGCGTCGAGGGTCGGCTGCGGCCCGACATGCTCGTCGGCTACGGCTTCATCGGCTTCCTCGCCTCGTGGCTGGTGCGCCACGACCCGCTGCGGCTGGTCGGCTCGGCGCTGCTGCTGGGGGCGATCGCCGTCGGCGGCAGCGGGCTGAAGATCAGCTCGGGCCTGTCCGGCGGCGCCGTCAACGTCCTCATGGCCCTCGTGCTCCTCGCCGTCCTCGGCTGGGGCCAGAAGAAGGAGACGACCTGATGCTGGTCGAAGCCGTCCTGACCGGTGCCGTCCGCGGCGGCACGTCGATCCTCTACGCCACGCTGGGCGAGACGGTGGCCGAGCGCTCGGGCACGATCTACCTCGGCATCGAGGGCTCGATGCTGTGCGGGGCGCTGGCCGCCTACGTCGTCGGCGTCGAGACCGGCAGCCCGTACCTGGGGGTGCTGGCCGGCATCGTCGCCGGCGCCGCCCTGGCCGGGGTCCACGCCGCCATGGTCATCTGGCGGCGGGCCAACCAGATCGCCACCGGGCTGGTCGTCACCTTCCTCGCCCTCGGGCTCACCGCCCTGTTCGGGCAGGACCACGTGGGCGTCGGGGTCGAGCCCCTGCCCCGCTACGCCGTGCCCGGTCTGTCGGAGCTGCCCTTCGTGGGCGGGATCCTGTTCGACCACGACCTGCTGACGTACCTGTCGTTCGCGGTGGCGCCGGCGCTGTGGTGGACCTTCTACCGGACCCGCATCGGCATGGTGCTGCGCTCGGCCGGCGAGCGCCCCGAGGTGCTGCGGACCTACGGCACCTCGCCCCGCACCGTCCGCACCGTCGCCCTGCTGGTGGCGGGCGGGCTGGCCGGCCTCGGCGGCGCCCAGCTGTCGACCGCCTTCGCCCTCAACTGGTCCGAGAACATGACGGCGGGCCGGGGCTTCGTCGCCGTCGCCCTCGTGATCTTCGCGGCGTGGAACCCGCTCAAGGCGGTGGGCGGCGCCTACCTCTTCAGCGGGGCCATCGCCCTCCAGCTCCAGCTCCAGGCCCGGGGCTGGGAGGTCTCGCGCTACCTGCTCGAGGCCCTGCCCTACGTGCTCGTGATCGTCGTGCTGGCCGCCCTGAGCCGGCGCCGGTCGGGCACCGAGCCCGAGGCGCTCAACCACGTGTTCCACGACGTCGCCGTCTGAGCGACGAGCCACGACCCACCCACCACCACACCACCACCCTCCTGGGGGGAGACCCATGCACCGCACCCGCTTCCTTCTCGCTGCCCTGCTCGCCCTCGGGGGCGCGCTCCTCGTGGGCTGCTCCGACGACGAACCCGCCTCGGGCGGCGGGGGAGGGGGCGGCGGTGAGGGCGACCTCACCGTCGGCTTCATCTACGTCGGCCCCAAGGACGACTTCGGCTACAACCAGGCCGCCTACGAGGGCAGCCAGGCCGTCGAGGCGATGGGGGTCGAGGTCCTCCAGGCCGAGAACGTGCCCGAGACGGCCGAGGCCACACAGGCCATGCAGGAGATGATCGACCAGGGCGCCGACCTGATCTTCGCCACCAGCTTCGGGCACATGGAGTTCGCCTACGAGCTGGCCGAGGCCAACCCCGACGTCACCTTCGTCCACCAGGGCGGCCTCGAGCCCGAGCCGGCGCTCGACAACTTCGGCACCTACTTCGGCACCGTCTACGAGCCGGTGTACCTGGCCGGGATCGCCGCCGGCGCCGCCACCGAGTCGGACAAGCTCGGCTACGTCTACGCCTTCCCGATCCCGCAGACGCTGGCCAACATCAACGCCTTCACGCTCGGCGCCCAGTCGGTCAACCCCGACGCCGAGACGATCACGATCCAGACCGGCAGCTGGTGCGACCCGGGCCTCCAGGCCGAGGCGGCCCAGAGCCTGCTCGACCAGGACGTCGACGTGATCAGCCAGCACCAGGACTGCACCAAGACGATCATCGAGGCCACCGAGGCGGCCGGCGCCTTCTCGGTCGGCTACCACGCCGACGCCAGCGAGCTGGCCCCCGAGGGCTGGCTGGCCGGCTCGGAGTGGGACTGGGCCCCGCTCTACACCCAGATCGTCGAGGCCGTGCAGGCCGGCGAGTTCGCCGGGAGCGACTTCAACGGCAACTACCGGGTCGGCCTCCAGACCGGCGACAACCCCTTCGTCCAGTCCGAGCACGGCCCCGGGGTCGACGAGGAGACGCGGGCCGCCATCACCGCCGCCGAGGAGGCGATCAAGGGCGGCCGGGGCGTGTTCACCGGCCCGATCTCGAACCAGGACGGCGACGAGGTCGTCGCCGAGGGCGAGAGCCTGACCTACGAGGACGCCGAGACGATGGACTACTTCGTCGAGGGCGTCGTCGGCACCATCGAGAGCTGACCGCCCCGTGCCCCCGCTCACCGGCCCCGGCCCCGACGTCGTGGTGCTCCTCCACGGCGTCGGGGTCGGCGGACCCGCCTTCGCCCCCGTCGCCACCGCCCTGGCCGCCACCACCACGGTGGTCGTGCCCGACCGGCGGGGCTACGGCGACCGGGCCGACGCCACCCCGGCCACCGGCCTCGACGACCAGGTCGACGACCTGGCCGCCGTCGTCGCCTCGCTGCGCGCCGCCCACGGCCGGCCGCCGGCGCTGGTGGGGGTGAGCGGGGGCGCCACCCTGGCGCTGGCTCTCGCCCTGCGGGTGACGGCCTCCGGCGACGACCTCCTGGGGCCGACGGTGGTGCACGAGCCGCTGCTCGGCCCGCTGGCCCCCCGGCTCCACGCCGCCGTGGTCGACACCTACGAGCGGACGGTGGCGGTCGACCCGCAGCTGGCGGCGACCTACGTGGCCGGCCTGGTCGGACCGGCCACGTGGGCGGCGCTGGAGCCGGCCGAGCGCGACGCCGTCCCGGGCCGGACCGCCACCATCGCCGCCGAGATCCCGCACTTCCTCGGCTTCGCCCCCACCGCCGACGCCCTGGCCGGCCTGCGGCCGCACCCGCTGTGGTCGTCGGTCGGGGAGCGCTCGCCCGCCGGGCGCCGCGAGGCCCACGACGTCCTGGTCGCCCTCGCCGGGGCCACCGCCCTGGAGGTGCCCGACGCCGGCCACCTCCCGCAGGTCGACGCCCCCGTCGCCTTCGCCCGGGCGCTGCGCCGGGTCCTCGCCCCCACCCACCTGGCCGGGACGCCATGACGACCGTCGCCGGCACCACCCCCTACGCCTGGCCGTGGGACGGGGTCGTCGACCCGGCCCGGCTGGCGCTGGTCGTCGCCGGCCACGACGCCGGCTGGTCCGGGCGCAGCGACCCCGCCCTCGCCGCCGTCGTCGCCGATCGCCTCGCCGCCCTCGCCGGCACGCTGCTCGGCGCCGGCGTCCCCGTCCTCGCCGTCGCCCACCGGGGCTCGGCCCCCCTCGGTGACGACGACCGGGTCGACGTCGTCAGGGCCGCCGGGATCGACGGCTTCTACGGCAGTGACCTCGACGCCCGGCTGCGGGCGGCGCGGCGCGACCACCTCGTCGTGGCCGGCTTCGGGTTGGAGGGGCCGGTCCACTCGACGCTGCGCGCCGCCAACGACCGGGGCTACGAGTGCCTGCTCCTCGCCGACGCCAGCGCCCCGCTCGACCCGGCGCTGGCCCCCGCCGCCCGCTCGATGGTCGAGATGTCGGGCGGGATCTTCGGGGCGGTCGGAGCGACCGCCGCGCTGCTCGCCGCCCTCCCACCCGCCCCCTCACCGGAGGTCCACCCATGACGCTC
>DASTYI010000003.1:0-10779 GCA_035765045.1 Iamia sp.
CGCGCCGAAACGGAGGTCTCCCCGTTCTGGCACGGCTCGGTCGCGCCGGCGCGACACCACCGCGCCAGAACCGGTTCTCGTCGAGGATGGTCGCGGCCCGTCGGTGGGGGCGGGGGTGGCGGGCCGGGCGCCGAGGGTGGCGGGCCGGGCGCCGAGGGTGGCGGGTGGGGGGGTCATCGGGCGACCTCGAGGATGAGCTGGGCGGCGCGGGCGGCGGCGTCGAGGCGGGCCTCGCCGGCCATGGCGGTGGCCATCTCGGCCCGGCGGGCGGCATCGGCGACCAGCGGAGCCAGCTCGGCCTCCAGCCGGTCGACGTCGAGCTCGCCGTCGGGGACGACCACGGCGCCGCCGGCGTCGGCCAGCACGGTGGCGTTGGCCGTCTGGTGGTCGCGGGTGGCGATCGGGAGCGGGACCATGATCGCCGGCACGCCGAAGGCGGCCAGCTCGGTGCACGTGCTGGCCCCGGCGCGGGTGACGGCGACGTCGGCGGCGGCCATCGCCAGCGGCATCCGGTCCTCGTAGGGGACGATGTCGTAGCGGAGGGTGCCGGGCGGCGGTGCGGCCGCAGCGATCTCCTCGTGGTCGCGGTTGCCGGTGACGTGGCGGATGGCGACGTCGTCCCGCCCCGCCCACCGCTCGGCCAGGGCGAGCACGGCCGTGTTGACCCGGTGCGACCCGAGCGAGCCGGTGGTGACGAGGACGACGGTGCGGTCGAGCGGCAGGCCGAGGGCGCGGCGGGCGTCGTCGCGCGCCGCGGCGCCGTCGGGGCCGCGGCGGGCCTCGGCGGCGGCGACCAGGTCGGCCCGCAGCGGGTTCCCCGTGACCTGGGCCCGGGGCAGGTCGGTGCCCGGGAACGACACCGCGCTGGCCGTGGCGAAGCGGGCCAGGAGGCGGTTGACCCCGCCCGCCCTCACGTTCTGCTCCAGCAGCACGAGCGGGCGGCGGCGGACGACGGCGCCGACCACGCCGGGCAGGGCGCCGTGGCCGCCGAGCGACACGACGACGCCCGGCTTGCGGCTCCCGACGATCGAGATGCCCCGGCGGGCGGCGCCGAGCAGGCCGAGGCCGGCCTTGATCGAGCCCAGGCCGATCTTGCGCTCCAGGCCCCGGCTCGGGACCTCGTCGAGCCCGAACCCGGCGGCCGGGACCATCTTGGCCTCGACCCCGCGGTCGGAGCCGACGAAGTGGATCTCGTCGGCCGGGACGCCGGCCTCGACCAGGGCGGCGGCGACGGCGAGCCCGGGGACCAGGTGACCCGCCGTCCCGCCGCCGGCGATGAGGACCCGCGTCATCGGGGCGGCCCCGGGCGCGGGTGGCGGGCGATGTTGAGCAGCATGCCGGCGCCGATCATCGTCACCAGGAGCGAGCTGCCGCCGTAGGAGACGAAGGGCAGGGGCACGCCGGTGTTGGGCACCAGCCCGATGACGACCCCGATGTTGAGGAAGGCCTGCGAGACCAGCCAGGTGGTGATGCCGACCGCCACCAGCGTGCTGAAGCGGTCGGCGGCCCGCAGGGCGATCCGCACGCCGACGAAGGCGATGGCGACGAACAGGCCGACGGTGGCGAGCGCCCCGATCAGGCCGAGCTCCTCGCCGATGATGGCGAACACGAAGTCGGTGTGGGCGTAGGGCAGGTAGCCCCACTTGGCCCGCGACTGCCCGAGGCCGAGCCCGGTCAGCCCGCCGTCGGCCAGCCCGACGTTGGCCTGGATGGCCTGGTAGCCGGTGGTCTCGGCGTTGGCCCACGGGTCGAACATGGCGAACAGCCGGCGCCGCCGGTAGGGCTCGAACCAGACGAGCAGCCCGGCGGCGACGACCGCCAGCCCGCCGAGGGCGGCGAGCGGCCGCAGGTTGGCGCCGGAGGCCAGGAGCATGGCCAGGACGACGGCGGCGATCACCAGCGTCGTGCCCAGGTTGGGCTGGAGGAGGATCAGGGCGCTGACCCCGCCGAGGACGCCGACGACCGGCCACACCGTGCGGCGGGGGTCGTGGACCTCGCGGCTGCGCCGGGCCAGCAGGTCGGCGACGAAGAGGATCATCGCCACCTTGGCCAGCTCCGACGGCTGGACCTGGAGCGGGCCGGCGCCGATCCAGCGGCGGGCGCCGTTGATCTGCGGGCCGACGGCCAGCACGGCGAGCAGCAGCCCGACGACGCCGATCAGGCCCACCCGGCACCAGCGGCGCCAGAGCCGGCGGTCGGACCACACCGCGGCGCACATGCCGACGATGCCCAGCGCCGCCCACATCGCCTGCTTGGTGGCGTAGGACCAGGTCGAGCGGGTCTCCTCCAGGGCGACCAGCGACGACGACGAGAGCACCATCACCAGTCCGAACAGCACCAGCACCGACACGAGCGCCAGCAGGATGGTCGAGGTCCCGGTCCGCTCCCCGGGGGGCGCGGCGAGGGTGATCCGCCGCGCCGGGCGATCGGCGGCGGCCCCCACCCGGGGCAGTGCGACGGTCACGATCGGACCTCCTCGGGGGTGCGTCGGCTTCTGTCCACCCGCATGGACCGCAGCGGTACACGGGGGTTGACAGAACGGAGGTGGGTGGGGGCGGCCAGCACGGTCACTGGCCCGTCAGGTGGATGAAGTCGGCCAGGTACAGGCCGAGGGCGATGGCGGTGCTGAGGCCGGCGAGGATCCAGAAGCGGACGATGATCGTGGTCTGGGGCCAGCCCGCGAACTCGTAGTGGTGGTGGATCGGGGCCATGCGGAAGGGCCGCCGCTTGAACAGCCGGAACCCGGCGACCTGGACGATCACCGACAGCGTCTCGAACACGAACAGCCCGCCGATCAGCGGGAGCAGCAGATGGGTGTTGAGCAGCAGGGCCATCCCCGCCAGCCCGCCGCCGATGGCCAGCGAGCCGGTGTCGCCCATGAAGATGCGCGCCGGGGTGGCGTTCCACCAGAGGAAGCCGGTGGTCGAGCCGACCAGGGCGGCGCACACCGAGGCGATGTCGAGGGCGTGGGGGATCTGGTAGTTGGCCTCGGCGCCGAGCTGGCCGTTGTTGCGGTAGGCCCAGAAGGCGATGACGGCGAAGGCGGCGAAGCTGGCGATGGCCGACCCGCCGGCCAGGCCGTCGAGCCCGTCGGTGAGGTTGACGGCGTTGGTGCAGCCGACGATCAGCAGCACCGCCCAGACGCACCAGAGCACGGGCCCGAGGTCGAGGTTCTCGAAGTTGTCGAACCGGGTGAACGACAGGTTGGTGTGGACGTCGGTGAGGAGGACGGCGGCCACCGCGAAGCCGATGGCGACGGTCAGCAGGCCGATGCTCTTGGCCGCCTTCGACAGCCCGAGGTTGCGCTCCTGGCTGACCTTGATCCAGTCGTCGATGCCACCGACGATGCCGGCCCCGATCACCAGCAGGATCAGCAGGATGCCCGACCAGGTGAACGGGAGCCCGGGCCGGGTGTGCGAGACGAGGTAACCGACCGTCGCGCCCGAGACGATGGCGATGCCGCCCATCGTCGGCGTGCCCGCCTTCTTGCGGTGGGCGTCGGGGACGTCCTCGTGGATCGGCTGGCCGATCCCCCGCTGGCGCAGCCAGACGATGAGGAAGCGGGTGCCGACGAGCGAGGTGGCCAGGGCCACGCCGGCGGACATCAGGAGGGCGATCACCGGGCCGCTCCCCCGCCGAGGAGGCGGCGGGCCACCTCGCGGTCGTCGAACGGGATCACCCGGTCGCCGATCGTCTGCGTCGTCTCGTGGCCCTTGCCGGCGAGCAGGACGGTGTCGCCCGGGGAGGCGGCCCGGAGGGCGAGCCCGATGGCGACCTCCCGGTCCGGCTCGACGACGAGATCGGTCTCAGGGGGGATGCCGACGCGCACGGCCTGCATGATCGCACCTGGGTCCTCGCTCCTCGGGTTATCCGACGTGAGGACGACCAGATCGGCAGCAGCCGCCGCCTCCCCCATCAGCGGGCGCTTGGCCACGTCCCGGTCGCCCCCGCAGCCGAAGACGATCACGATGCGCCCGGCCGAGACCTCCCGGAGGGTGGCGATCACCTGCTCGATGCCGTCGGGGGTGTGGGCGTAGTCGACGACCACGGCGAAGGGCTGGCCGGCGGCGACCGCCTCCATCCGCCCCGGGACCTGCGGGGCGGCGGCCAGCCCCCGCACCACGTCGTCGGGCGCGACGCCGGCGGCGACGGCGACCTCGGCCGCCACCAGGGCGTTGCGGACGTTGAACCGGCCGACGAGGGGCACCTCGACGGCGAGCCCGCGCCAGCGGAACCGGCTCCCGGTGGGGCCGAGGTCGAGGTCGTCGACGTCGTCGAGGCCGACACCGGTGGTGGGCACCTGGGCCGAGTCGCGCAGCAGCCGGCCGTGGGTGTCGTCGGTGCACACGACGGCCCGGTCGGCCAGCTCCGGCGTGAACAGCCGGGCCTTGGCCGCGAAGTAGGCCTCCATCGTGTCGTGGTGGTCGAGGTGGTCGGGGCTCAGGTTGGTGAAGCCGGCCACGGCGACCCGGGTGCCGTCGATGCGGTGGAGGTCGAGGGCGTGCGACGAGACCTCCATGGCCACGGCCCGGTGCCCGGCCCGGACGGCGGCGGCCAGCTGGGCCTGGAGCTCGGGCGCCTCGGGGGTGGTGCGGGCGCCGGTGAGCGTGCCGATCGTGGTGGCCGGCCAGCCGGCGGTGGCGAGGATGGCGTCGAGCAGCGAGACGACGGTGGTCTTGCCGTTGGTGCCGGTGATGCCGAGCACGGTGAGGGCGTGCGAGGGGTGCCCGGCCACGGCGGCGGCGACCGGCCCCATCGCCCGGCGCACCGACGGGACCCGCACCTCGGGCACGCCGAGACCGAGCGGCCGCTCGCACAGGAGGGCGACGGCCCCGGCGGCGATGGCGGCGGGGGCGTGGTCGTGGCCGTCGCTGCGGGCGCCGGGCACGCAGCAGTAGAGGTCGCCGGGTCCGACGGCCCGCGAGTCGTGGGCCGTGCCCCGGACGACGACGGCGGCGTCGCCCACCACCTCGGCCGGTCCGGCGGCGGCGGCCGCCTCGGCCACCGCGGTCAGGGCCAGGGCGGCGGGCTCCCCGGCGGTCACCCGCCCCCCGTGTCGGCGTCGTCGGCGACGTCCTCGTCGTCGCCCACCGTGTCGTCGTCGACCGGCTCGCCCCCGCCGGCGACGGCGCCGTCGGCCGAGCCCTCGACCTGCTCCTCGTCCTCGCGCCGCACCCCGGGGACGGGGGCGTCGTCGATGTCGCGGGCCGACGCGCTCATCTCGGGCACGTCGGTCACCACGCCCCCGGCCGAGGGCGGGATGCCGAGGCGGCGGAGCGAGAACCGGGCCAGCTCGGCGAAGGCGGGGGCGGCCACGTCGGCGGCGTAGATCGACTTGGTGGGGTCGGGCTCGTCGACCACGACGATGATCGACAGGTCGGGGTTCTCGGCCGGCAGGAGCCCGGCGAAGGTGGCGATGTAGTGCATCTGGCCGTTCTCGTCCTCGTAGCCGCCCTGCGGCTGGGGCTTGCGGGCCGTACCGGTCTTGCCGGCGACCGAGTACCCCGGGACCGCGGCCTGCTGCCCCGTCCCCCGCTCGACGACCTGGGCCATCATGGCCCGGACGGCCGCGGCCGTCTCCGGGGAGACGACCCTCCTCGGCTCCCCCGACGGCACCGGATCGGCCTCGCCGTCGGGCCCGGTGACCTCGCGGACGAGCCGGGGCGGCGTGTAGGTGCCGTCGTTGCCGAGGACGTTGAAGGCCTGGAGCATCTGGAGGGCGGTGACCGAGAGGCTCTGGCCGATCGGGATCGAGCCGATGGCCGTGCTCTGCTGGTCCCACTGCTCGGCCGGCAGCATGATCCCCGCCGACTCCGACGGGAAGCCGAGGCCGGTCTCGGTGCCGAAGCCGAAGCGGCGGAGGAAGTCGTCCATCCGGGCGCTGCCCAGCTCCTTGGCCAGCATGATCGTCCCCACGTTGGACGAGGTGGCCAGGATGTCGGTCACCGACCACTCGGTGGTCTCGTGCGGGTGCGAGTCCTTGAAGACGTGGTCGCCGACCGGGAGGCTGTCGGGCACCAACATCGTCGTGTCCGGGGTGACCAGGCCCTCCTCGATGGCGGCGGCCACGGTGATCACCTTGTTGACCGAGCCGGGCTCGAAGACCGACGTGAGGGCGACGTTGTTGGAGTCGGGGACGAACGCCCCCGTGTCCTCGTCCTGGGTCAGGTTGGCCAGGGCCAGGATCTCGCCGGTCGAGGGCCGGCTGACGATGGCCGTGCCGCCGATGGCCCCGGCCCGCTCGAGGTGGTCGGCGAGGATCTGCTCGGCCTCGAACTGGATGACCTGGTCGAGGGTGAGGTTGACGTCGGAGCCGGGGCGGGCCTCGACGATGCGCCGCCGGGTGCCGGTGATCGTGCCCCCGCCGTCGGCCTTCGACCGCTCGTAGGTGACCTGCCCGGGCGTGCCCGTCAGGGCCTCGTCGAGCTGCGCCTCCAGCCCGGAGATGCCGCTGGCGCCGTCGTCGCTGACCGAGCCGACGATCGACCGGGCCAGGTCGCCCGAGGGCTTGACCCGCTCGAACTCCTGGAACATCCCGATGCCGGCCAGGTTGAGCTGGCGCACGGCGGCGGCGACGTCGTCGTCGACGGTGCGGGCCAGCACCGAGAACTGGCCCTCGCCCGACATCAGGTCGATCAGCTCGCGGCGGGGCACGTCCAGCACCGGCGCCAGCTCCTCGGCCAGCACGGCGGGCTCGTCGATCAGGCTCGGGTCGGCGAACACCGTCTGGCGGGGCACCGAGAGGGCCAGGGCCTCGCCGTTGCGGTCGAGGATGGCGCCCCGCCCGGCGGCCAGCTCGGTGGTGGCGCCCCGCTGCTTCACGCCCTGGGCGAGGAAGAGGTCGGGGTTGCGCACCTGGACGTCGACCAGCTTGAAGGCGACGGCGGCGAAGAGGACGAGGGCGATGACCGGGATGGCCGCCAGCCGGCGCCGGAGCACGTGGGGCGGGGCGGGGCGGGCCGGCGCCGCGGGGCGGCTGGCCCGGGGCCGGCGCTGCGAGGGGTGGCGGCCGACGGCGGCGCTGACCGTCCGGGGGCCGGGGGCCCGGCCGGCGGGCGTCGGCTCGGGGGCGCGCCGCTCCCCCCGGCCCGGCACCGGGCGACGGGCCGCAGCCGGCGTCGCCCGGCGGGGCGCGGGGGTTCGGTGGGACTCGGTGCGGCGGGGCTCGGGGCGGCGGGACCGCTGGTCACCGCGGGCCCGCGGGTCGCCCCGGCCGGTGCGCTCACGGCGGTAGGCCTCGAAGGCGCCGTCGACCGGACGCCCGCTCATCCTCCGCTTCCGCCCGGTCCGCCGGTGGCCCGCTCGTCGGTGGCGGTCGGGTCGGCCGGCTCGGTCATCGCCTCGCTGCCACCGTCGGGGCGGCGGGTCAGCCAGGTGACCTCGTCGGGCACGACCATCCCCTGGGCCTCGGCGGCCCGCACGATCCGCTCGGGCGACTCCAGCTCGGCCACCTCCAGCCGCAGGCTCTGGTTGCGCTGCTGGCCCTCGCGGATCTGCGCCTCGATCCGGTCGAGGTCGCGCTGGCCCGACACCAGCATCGTGTTGAGGGCGGCCGTGGCCAGCAGGACGCCGAAGACGACGACGAGGGAGGCGACGACGATGGCGCCGGTGGGCCGGCGGGGCGGGACGACCCGGAGGTCGGGCCGGGTCGTCGTCTCGGTGTCGACCGAGCGCAGGGTCCGGGTCGAGGGGACGGGTGCGAGGGCTGAACGGGTGGCGGCCATGGCGGGGCTCTCGGGGGGAGTCAGCGGGTGGGTCGGTCGAAGGGCAGGACGGGCAGGGCCTCGACGGCCCGGAGGCGGGCGCTGGTGGCCCGCGGGTTGGCGGCGGCCTCCTCGGGCGTGGCGACCCACGCCTTGCGCTGAAGGAGGCGGACCGTCGGGGTGGCGCCGCACACGCACGGCAGGCCCTGGGGGCAGGTGCAGGCGCCGTCGGCGGCGGCCCGGAACCGGGTCTTCACCATCCGGTCCTCGACCGAGTGGAAGGCGATGACGGCGAAGCGCCCACCCGGCACCAGGAGGTCGAGGACGGCGTCGAGGGTGCGGTCGAGGGTGCCGATCTCGTCGTTGACGAGGATGCGGAGGGCCTGGAAGACGCGCTTGGCCGGGTCGCCGCTGCGCCGGCGAGCGGCCGGGACCGAGGCCCGGACCGACTCGGCCAGGGCGGCGGTGGTGGTCGGCTCGTCGTCGACGATGCGCCGGGCGATCCGGCGGGCGAAGGGCTCGTCGCCCAGCTCCCGCAGCGCCCGGGCCAGGGTGTCCTCGTCGATGTCGGCCAGCAGCTCGGCGGCGGTGCGGCCCCGGCTCTGGTCCATCCGCATGTCGAGCGGGCCGTCGCGGTCGGTCCGGTAGCTGAAGCCCCGGCGGGCGTGGTCGATCTGGGGCGACGACACGCCGAGGTCGGCAAGGACGGCGGTGACGTCGTCGACCCCCTCGGCGGCGACCACGTCGGCCACCTCGTCGGAGCGGGCGTGGTGGAGCGAGACCCGGTCGCCGAAGCGGGCCAGCCGCTCCCCCGCCACGGCCAGGGCCTCGCGGTCGCGGTCGATGCCGACGAGGCGAAGCCCGGGGTGGGCGTCGAGCAGCAGGGCGGCGTGGCCGCCGAGGCCGAGGGTCAGGTCGAGGTAGGTGCCGGACGGGGCGGCCCCGAGGACGGCGAGGACCTCGTCGGCCAGGACGGGCACGTGCTCGCCTGCGCCACTCGGAGGCTCGCCGGCGTGGACCCGCTCGTCGTCGGGGCCCGGGGGGGTGGGCGGGGGTGGGACCATGGTCAGTGCCATCTCCTCAGCTCCCCATCCGGGGGACGTCGTAGGAGCTCTGGAGGAGCGAGATGGTGGCGCGGTGGTCGTCGCGCTCGGCCTCCTGCTCGGCGGTGACGTCGGCCGGCCACAGCTCCACCCGGCGACCGAAGCCGACGAAGCGGACCTCGGAGCCCAGGCCGACCGCCTCGCGCAGCGGCTCGGCCAGCGACAGCCGGCCCTGGATGTCGAGGCGGAAGTCGAGCGTGGTGCGCCAGAGCTCGCGGAGGATGGCGTCGGGCTCGACCTCGTGGCTGACGGCGAGGGCGCCCTCGAGGTGGGCGACGTAGGCGTCGAACTCGGCCATCGGCATGGCGGCCAGGCAGCGGTCCTGCCAGACGGTCAGGTAGCCCCCGTCGGCGAAGGCGGCGCGGTACGGGGCCGGCATGACGACGCGGGACTTGGCGTCGATGCCGTTGCGGTACTCCCACGTGAACCGGGGGCGGGGCGGCGCCGGGGCGGGCGCGGCGACGGCGCCGGTGACGCCTGCCTCTCCCACCTCGTTCGTCGGTGCCTGCCCCATAGTCGGCGAACGTACTCCCCACCGAGAGTGTCGGTCAACCCACTTCGCCGCAAGAACATGGGATCAAGCCCCACTGCCCCCCACACATTAGGCGAACATGTGTTCAGATGCAACCCTCTGACCGTGCGTCTCCCGGCGGCCGGATCGCCTCAAGGTGCCTGGCACCTTGAGGCGATCGCGGGACGGCGCCCCTAGGCCGGGAGGGCGGCGAGGAAGGCCCTGACCAGGGCCTCCTCGGTGGTGGCCACGCCGGCGGCCCGGTCGGCCAGGTCGGCCGCGGCCGCCTCCCGCGCGCCGGCGGGCAGGCGGAGCAGGCCCAGGACGGCGTCAGGTTCCCAGCGGAGGAGGGCGGCGCCCTGGAACCGGGCCCCGTGCCGGGTCCGGCGCTGGGCCACGCCCACCACCTTCCGCCCCTCGACGGTCACCTCACCCGGCCCCAGCCCGGCGAAGCACACCTGCCGTGACCAGGGCGTCGTCACCAGGCCGCCGGTGTGGACGGTGGCGCCGGCGACCCCACAGGCGGTCAGCGCCCGGGCCCACGCCTCCCCCACCCAGTGCGCCGCCCGGCCCACGTCGTCGTCCCACAGGGGGTCCCCCGGCGGCACCACCACATCGACCCACACCGTCCCACCGGGCTCCACCAGCACCGCCCCCCCGCCGCTCCGGCGCCGCACCACCTCCACCCCGGCCCGGGCCGCGGCCTCGGCGTCGACCAGGTCGTCGGGCTGCGTGCTCCCGAGCACCAGCGCCGGCCGCTCGACGTGCTGGACCCAGACCTGGCGCCCGCTGCCGGCCAGGACGTCCCGCCCGTGGAACCCCGCCGCGCTCCCCCGCCCCACCTCGACCTCCCACCCCCCCACCACCCCCCGTCCTGGCTCGGTGGGGGTCATCGTTCTGCATCCCAGCGGGCGACGGTGAGGGCGGCGAGGCGGTCGGGGTCCGGCGGCGGGGCCAGGCCGGGACCGGTGGGCACGGGGACCCGGCCGTCGGGGCCGACCGGGACCGGGGCGACGACGTCGGCGGTGAACAGCAGGTCGGTCGGGCCGACCATCCCCGCCGGGCCGGTCACGTCGGGGCGGGCGGCGAGACGGCGGGCGGCGGCCCGGCCCAGCCCGCTCTCGAGCATCCCGCCGACGTGGACGTCCCACCCCGCGCGGCGGGCCCGGGCGATCGCCTCGACGGCGCGGGCGTGGCCGCCCAGGCGGGCGGGCTTGACCGTCAGCACGCTCCCGGCCTCGAGCGAGACGGCGGCGGCCAGGTCGCGCATGGACGCCACCCCCTCGTCGAGGGCGACGGGGGCGGTGAGGGCGGCGGCGACCTGGGCGCTGCCCTCGAGGTCGCCGGGCGGGAGCGGCTGCTCGACGAAGGCGGGGCCCTCGGCGTCGAGGCCCACCAGCTCGTCGAGGTCGTCGAGGCCGAAGCTGCCGTTGGCGTCGACGGCGACGGCGAGGTCGGGCCA
>DASTYI010000004.1:0-11988 GCA_035765045.1 Iamia sp.
CTACAAGGCGCTGGTCAAGACCATCCCCGAGGACGACAAGACCGAGGACCTGGTCGACATCACCGAGTGGCTGGGCGAGATCGTCCGCCAGACCGACTCCAGCCTCCTCGACGAGTGGGAGTCGCTCATGTACCCGGCCGAGGCCGACCTCGCCGGGGGCGGGCCGGCGCCGGCCGCCGCCCTGGCCGAGCCGCCGCCGGTCACCCGCAACCGGCGGGCCTTCACCGTGCTGGTCCGCAACACCCTGTTCCGCCGGGTCGAGCTGCTGGCCGCCCAGCGGTGGACGGCGCTCGGCGAGCTCGACGGCGACGACGGTTGGACCGCCGACCGCTGGCACCAGGCCGCCCAGCCGTACCTCGCCGCCCACGGCTCGATCGGGATCGACGGCGACGCCCGCTCGGCCCGGATGCTCCTCGTCGACGAGCACCCCGACCGGTGGGAGGTCCAGCAGATCCTGGCCGACCCCGACGGCGAGCACTCCTGGCGCATCCGGGCCACCGTCGACCTGGCCGCCTCGGACGAGCGCGGCGAGCCCGCCGTCCGCATCGAGGGCCTGGCCGAGGCCTGACCCCGCCGTTCTGTCCATCCCCGTGACCCGTGGAGGTCCACGGGGATGGACAGAACGGGGGTGATCTCGCGGAAAGTGGGCGGGGCGTGCTCAACTGACCACTGCGCGTGCCGACGAGGGGTGGAGCCGGGGCCCGGGGATGAGCCCTGGGGGATCCAGGAGCCAGCGCGTTGCCCGTCACCACCACCCGCCGCACGACCGCCCTCCTGATCGGCCTGGTCCTGGCCGGGACGGGGCTGGCGGCCTGCGAGCCGCCGCCCCCGACGCCGCCGGCCGGCACCCCGGTGAGCAAGGTGACCACGGCCGACATCGACACCTTCACCGTCTCGGGCCAGCCCAACGCCACCCGGGGCAACGACGTCGTCCTCCGCATCATGGACAGCGGCGGCAAGCTCAAGATCGGCTACCTGTCGTTCCCCGTGGCGGCGGCCGACACCACCTCGCTCACCGCCACCCTCGGCATCTCGCCCCGCCAGAGCGGCTTCCAGCTCGCCGTCCACAACGTCGGCTCGTTCACCAACAACACGACCCATGCCACCCGGCCGGCCCTCGGCACCGAGGTCGGGTCGCTCACCACGACCACGGCCAACACCCGCCAGCGCATCCCGCTGGCCGGCGTGCGGGCCCGGCAGGGGCGGGTGTACCTGGCGATCACCACGACCAGCCCCTACGAGCTGGAGATCACGTCGACCGAGGGGGCCAACGCCACCGCCATCGCCCCCCGCCTCGAGGTCGGCGCCGGCACCGCTCCCCCGCCGACCACCGCGCCGGCGCCCACCACCCAGCCGGCCGGCCCCGACGACTGGAACATGGTCTGGTCCGACGAGTTCGACGGCACCCGGGTCGACACCCGCAAGTGGAACGTCTACGACGAGGGCGGCCCCTGGCACAGCGTCGAGTCGCCCAAGGCGACCACCTGCCCCAAGGCCTCCAACGTCTCGGTCGCCGACGGCATCCTCACCATGCGGACCCGCAAGGCCAACGGCGCCTGCGCCGGCGGCCAGGCCCACAGCGGCGCCGGGCTCAACACCTGGGGCAAGTTCGAGCAGGCCCAGGGCCGGTTCGAGGCCCGGGCCCGCTGGACGACCAAGGGCAACTACCTCTGGGGCGGGTTCTGGACCCACGGCAACGGCGGCTACGGCTACGACCGGTCGATGGGCTCCGAGCTCGACGTCTTCGAGTACATCGGCAAGACCTCCGAGCCCAACCTCAGCCGCTACAAGCCGGCGATCCACTTCAACTACACGTGCAACCCGAAGTGCATGCAGAACGTGCCGATCACCGCCTTCGACGTGACCCGCTGGCACACTTACGCCGTCGAGTGGGAGCCCGCCGTCCCCGGTGACCCGACCAGCACGCAGATCCGCTTCTACCTCGACGGCGTGCAGGTGGCGCAGTTCGACCGCTTCGGCGCCTGGGCCGTCAACCCCAACGGCTCCAAGGTGCTGGTCCAGCAGGGCCAGTGGACCAACGACAACGGCCCCTTCCCGACCCCGTTCGGCCCCGACCGGGCCCACAAGATCATCCTCTCGGCCTGGGTCGGCGCCCCCCAGACCGACGCCGCCACCGTGGCCCGGGGCTACGACCCGCCGGGCGGCACGGCCGACCTCCAGGTCGACTGGGTCCGGGTCTACCGACGGTAGACGTGGCAACCTCGGCCGATGGCCATGGCCCGGGTGCGCATCGACCGTGACGAGGAGCTCGACGGGCTGGTGACGCTCACCCTCGACCGGCCCGAGAAGCTCAACGCCCTCGACGTCACCCTCCACGACGAGCTCCAGGCCGCGCTCACCGCCCTGGAGACCGACCACGAGGCCCGGGTCGTCGTCCTCACCGGCGAGGGGCGGGCCTTCTCGGCCGGGGCCCAGCTCGGGTCGCGCCGGGAGGGGCGGCCGGTCAACGACATCGACCGCCGGGCCCGGGCCCACCTCGGGGGCCGGACCTGCGAGCTGATCGACCGGCTCCCCCAGGTGACGATCGGGGTCGCCAACGGCCTGGCCATCGGCGGCGGCGTGGTGCTGCTCAGCTGCTGCGACCTGCGGTTGGCCGCCGAGTCGGCGTGGTTCTCGATCCCCGAGGTCGAGCTCGACATGCCCCTCACCTGGCAGGCCCTCCCCCGCCTGATGCGCGAGCTGGGACCGGCCCGGACCAAGGAGCTGGCCATGGCCTGCGAGCGCTTCACCAGCGCCCAGGCCGAGCGGTGGGGCTTCGTCAACCACGTCCACCCCGACGCCGAGCTCCCGGCCGCCACCCGGGCCCTCGCCGCCCGGCTGCTGGCGATGGACCCGCTGGCCCTGGCCTCGACCAAGTCGGCCTGCGCGGCGCTGGCCAACGCCATGGTGCCCAAGGAGGTGACCTGGAGCGACGCCGAGCTGATGCTGCTCGCCTACCGCCAGGCCGCTCTCCGCCGCCCCGACGGGAGCTGACCGGCCGGCGCTGGCTACCTTCTCGCCCTGGTGGCGCTGCGGAGGACGATCCCGAGGGCCCTCGTGGCCGCCCTGGTGGCGCTGGCCGCGTGCTCGTCGGCGGGCGCCACCGACCACACCGACCGGCCCTCGGCGCCCCCGATCGGGGCCGACCTGGACGGCTCGCCGACCCTGGCCGCGGCCGCCGCCCGGCGGGCCGCCGCCCTCTGCGCCACCGGCGCCGACGCCCTCGTGGCCGACCCCGGCGCCTACCGCCAGGAGACGTGGGCCGCGCTGACCGAGCTGGTCGGCCGGGCCCCGCTGGCCGACGGGGCCGACGAGGCCGAGCGCGAGGCGGCCCTCGGCGAGGTGCGGGCCGGGTGGCGGGCCGACGGCGCCGCCGACGAGGGCTGGGACCGCACCGAGGTGGCCACGGCCCCCTGCGCCGACGGCCACCTCTACGCCGTCCAGGTCCTGGCCCGGACGCCGGGACCCGCCGACGCCGGCACCCACGCCCGGGCCCACGTCCCCGAGGACGAGGTCCGCCACCGGGCCGACGTCCGCTACGGCACCGCCCCCGACGCCGACGGGCGGCCCGTCGCCCTGCTCCTCGACCTCTTCCTCCCGCCGCCCACCGCCGACCCCCGCGGCCTGCCCACGCTGGTGCTGGTCCACGGGGGCGGGTTCTCGGCCGGCAGCCGCCACCAGCACGCCGACGACGCCGTGGCCTGGGCCCGGCGGGGCTTCGCGGTGGCCACCATCGACTACCGGATCGACCCCGAGGCCGACGACTCGGCGTCCGCCCACCGGGCCGCCGCCTACGCCGCCATCGACGACGGGATGGAGGCGGTGCGGTGGCTGCGGGCCGAGGCCGGCGACCTCGGGATCGACCCCGACCGGATCGCTGCCCTCGGCGCCTCGGCCGGCGGCGTGGTCGCCCTCGGCCTCGCCCTGGTGGAGGACCTCTCCCCCGGCGGTCCCCAGGGCGACGTCTCGTCCCGGGTCACCGCCGCCTTCTCGACCGGCACCTACCTCACCCCGGTGCCGGGCGTGACGCTGCTCGGCCCCGACGACGCCCCCGTCCTCCTCCACCACTTCACCCGCGACACCACCAGCGGGCGGTCCTGGACCTCGGCCGCCGCCACCTGCGACGCCGTCCGCACCGCCGGTGGCACCTGCGACCTCGTCGTCGGGCCGGGCGCCGACCACGTCGTCGGCCTGGGGCCCGACGGCGCCGAGGCCGACCGGATCCTCGCCTTCCTCGCCGTCCACCTCCGCCTCGACGGCTGACGACCCGCAACGAACCGGTGTCACCAGGCCCTGCGCCCGCTCGGCCTGGTGACACCGGTTCGGAGGGGGTGGCGGTCAGGCGAGCGGGGGGTGGAGGTGGGCCCAGGGGTGGGCCGTCTCGAGCTGGGCGGCGACGCGGAGGAGGACGTCCTCGCGGCCGTAGGCGGCGACCAGCTGGACCCCGACGGGCACACCGTCGGCGGTGCGGTGGAGCGGGAGGCTGATGGCGGGCTGGCCGGTCATGTTCCACGCCGGGGTGAAGGGCACGAAGGCGGCGGCCCGGGCCAGCGGGTGGAGCGGGTTGTCGGGGACGTTGGCCAGGGTCCCGAGCGGGAGCGGCACCTCGCCGAGGGTCGGGGTGAGGAGGAGGTCCCAGCCGTCGGCCCACCACTGCTGGGTGCGCCGGCGGAAGGCGGCCGAGGCGGCGAGGGCGGCGGCCAGGTCGGTGGCGTGGAGGCCCTTGGCGTACTCCGCCTGGACCCAGTTGACCGGCTCGACCTCGTCCTCGGTGAGCTCCCGGCCCAGCTGCGACTCGATCCCGGCGATGCCCATCGCCATCGCCGTGGCCCACAGGGCGAGGAACCGGGAGGTGACGGTCGGATCGGCGAGCGACTCGGGCGAGCCCGGCTCGACGGCGTGGCCCAGCGACTCCAGCAGGGCACCGGCGGCGCGGGCGGCCTCGGCGCAGTCGTCGTCGATCGCCCCGCCGCGGGGGTCGTGGTCGAGCAGGCCGATCCGCAACCGGCCCGGGTCGGCGCCGACCTCCTCGAGGAAGGGCCGCACCGGCGCCGGGGCCAGCACGGTGTCGCCCACGCCCGGCCCGTGGGTGGCGTCGAGCAGGGCGGCGGTGTCGCGGACGGTGCGGCTGACGCAGTGCTCCACGCCGAGGTTGCTCTCGTCGCGGTACGGGCCGACGGTGATGCGGCCCTGGGTGGGCTTGAGCCCGACCAGCCCGCAGCACGACGCCGGGATGCGGATGCTGCCGCCCCCGTCGGAGGCGTGGGCGATCGGCACCATCCCGCTGGCCACGGCGGCCGCCGCCCCACCGCTCGACCCCCCGGCGGTGCGGCTCGGGTCCCACGGGTTGCGGGTCGGGCCCCAGGCGACGGGCTCGGTGGTGGGCACGCTCCCCAGCTCGGGGCTGTTGGTCCGCCCGGCGATCACCAGCCCGGCGGCCCCGTACCGCTCGACCAGGGTGGTCGAGCGGGGCGACGGCACCGGGGTGGCGGCCAGGGCGGCGTTGCCGTTGGAGAGCGGCCGGCCGGCCAAGTGGGCGTGGAGGTCCTTGAGGAGGAAGGGCACGCCCCGGAAGGGCCCGGCGGGGAGGTCAGGGTCGGCGGCCGCGGCGCGGGCGTCGTCGAACCACCGGAAGGTGAGGGCGTGGACGTCGGGGTCGATCCGCTCGATCCGCTCGATGGCGGCGTCGAGGAGCTCGACCGGCGTCACCTCCCCGGCGGCCACCAGCGCGGCCTGGTCGGTCGCGTCCATCCACTGGGTCTCGTCGGCGAGGGTCACCGCCGCAGTGTCGCACCCGGGACGACGGCGTGGCGGGGGCTCAGGCGACCGAGCGGACGCCGGCCGTCTCCTCCACCACCGGGATGGTGGCGTCGATGATCGCCTCCAGCACGTCGAGGTCGACGGTCTCGGGCGTGTCGGTCCACTTGTGGTAGTGCGGGCTGCGGAACTCGGCGGTGTCGGTGACGTGGAGGGCGGCGATGCCCCGGCGCCAGAAGGGGACGTGATCGCTCCGCAGCAGGGCGTCCTGGCCGATCGTGGCGGCGGCGATCTCGTCCTCGGCGGCCGCCACCTCGACGCAGGCCAGCCGGCCCCGGCGGTGGCGGAGGCCGGCGGCGATGGCGTGCGACGCCTCGGCGGCCGGGCCGTTGTGCAGGATCATCGAGAACGTGCCGTGGGCGCCGGCGGCCTCGATCTCGGCCAGCTGCGCCATCGCCCCCGGGTCGGGCAGGTCGGGGCTGACCTGGATGCCCTCGGTCGGGTCGGTGTAGGCCATGGCGTCGTAGTTGACGACGAGGACCACGTCGCGGTCGTCGAGCTCGGCGGCCAGGTGGTGCGACCCGAGCAGGCCGGTCTCCTCGCCGTCGGTGAAGGCCAGGACGACGGTGCGGTCGAGGACCTGGTCGGCCAGCACCCGGGCCAGCTCGACCACCGCCGCCACCGAGGCGGCGTTGTCGTTGGCCCCGATCGTCGTGGCCACCGTGTCGTAGTGAGCCATCAGCACGACGACCTGCTCGGGGTGGAGGGCACCCCGCCGCTCGGCGACGAGGTTGGCGCCCTCCACCTTCTCCCAGATCCGGCCCGGCTCCCGTCCCTGGGCGGAGCGGATCACGTCGGCCGCCCGGTAGGCCTGGCGCTCGACGGCCCACCCGGCCTCCTCGACCCAGCCGCTGATCGTCCGCTCGGCCTCGTGCATGGCGTCGACGCCGAAGAGCCGCCCCCGCGGGCCGGGGAGCGCCTCGATCATCCGGAGCAGGGAGGTGCGTCGGGCGCTCAAGGGATGGCGATGCCCTTCTGGGCCAGCACCTCGGCCATGTGGCGGACCGTCGGGCGCTCGAACAGCTCGCGGATGTCGAACTCGACACCGAGCTGGTCCTCGAGGGCGCTGACGATCATGAGGCCGAGCATCGAGTCGCCGCCGAGGTCGAAGAAGTCGTCCTCGGGCTCGACGGTGATGCCGAGCGTCATCTCCCAGGCGTCCCGGACCACCTCCTCCAGGCGGTCGTCGGTGACGATGCTCATGCGATCTCCTTGGTCACGGGGTGGGCCAGGCCGAGCGCGCCGGCGAAGTGCGCCCGGACGGCCGACCGGTTGATCTTGCGGTTGCGGGTGAGGAAGCCGCCCTCCTCGGTCAGCTCCAGGTCCTCCCACACGACCCGCTGGATGCGGGCGGCGGTCGGGAGCTGGGCGTTGAGGCCGGCGACGGCCTCGTCGACCGCCGCCTCGATCCGGCCGCGGTCGCCGGCCCCGACGCACATCAGCAGCTGCGTGCCCCCGCCCTGGTGGGCGAAGAGGACCGGGTGGCCGGTGCCGGCGACCTTGTCGATCGCCAGCTCGACGAGCACCGGGTCGATCTTCTGGCCGCCGGTGGTGACGAGGACGTCGTCGACCCGGCCGTCGATCGAGACGAAGCCGTCGGCGTCGATCTGGCCCCGGTCGCCGGTGTGCACGCCGCCCTCCTCGTCGAAGACGGCCGCGGTGTCGCCGTGCCCGGGCTCGTAGCCCCAGCAGAACGGGCGGGGTGGGCGGACGGTGATCGTGCCGTCGTCGGTGCGCACCGACCCGGGGCCGTGGGCCGGCTGCCCGACGGTGCCGATCCGCTGGCAGCCCGGCCGGTTCCAGGCGATGACGCCACCCTCGTTGCTAGAGTACGCCTCGTAGAGCGGGACGCCCATCCGGGCGAGCAGCTCGAGCGCCGAGCGCCGGGTGGGCGCCGCCCCGGTGATCAGGACCCGGGCCCGGGGCCCGATCATCCCGTAGGCCTCGGGGAACAGCTCCCGCAGGGCGGCCCGGCGCTCGTCGTCGGGGAGGCCGGCGAGCTCGTCGGCGCGGGCCAGGGCGGCGGCCCGGTCCTCGGCCGGACGGGCCCCGAAGCGCTGCTCGATGCCGTGGTAGAACTGCGGCGGCGCCACGGCCACGGTGGGGCGGTCGCTGGCCAGGGCGGAGAACATGCGCTTGGGCACGGCGAGCATGACGCCGGCCCCGGTGGCGAAGGCGCAGTACATCATCAGCCGCTGCTGGAAGCTCGACAGCGGGAGGCCGACGAGCATGCAGTCGTCGGGCCCGCCGAAGGCGAAGGCCTCGGCGAAGGCGTCGACGGCGGCGAGCACCCCGGCGCCCCCGATCCGCAGGCACTTCACCCGCCCCGACGTGCCCGACGAGAACACCAGCGTGAACACGTCGCCGGGCTCCTCGTGGGTCATCGCCGGGCGGTCCCGCGGCCGGTCGGGGAAGCCGATCAGCCGGAGCGAGGCGGGCTGGGCGCCAAGCGAGGAGGCGACCACGTCGCCCGGGTGCTCGACGACGTGGCGGGGGTCGGCGGCCACCGCGGCCAGGCCGAACCGGGCGACCAGGTCGTCGACGGTGCCGGTGATCAGGTCGTCCTCGAGCAGCCCGACCGAGACGGCGCCGACGGCCATGCAGGCCAGGTCGTAGACGACCCACTCGTAGGAGTTCTCGCCGAGGAGCCCGACGCGGTGCCCCTCGGCGATGCCGATCTCGCGCAGCAGCGCCGCCGCCGCGGCCACGTCGGCCGACAGCAGGGCGTACGGCCGAGGTTCCCACTGCGTGCCGACGCGCACCGTGATCGTCTGCTGCGGGTGGGCATCGATGGCGGCCAGGAGCCGTCGGATCGCGCTCATCGGGCGCATCAAACCAGCCGTCGTGTTGCACCGGGTGCGCGGACCCGGCGTTGCCCGCCGGGCCCCGCCTAGGCCCGGGCCGGGGCCCGGCGCTGGAGGACGGCGTTGCAGAGGTGGTTGACCGTCGAGCTGTTCGAGAACCCGCGCTTGAACACGGCGAGCCCATCGAGCGGATCGTCCTTCATCGTGCTGGCCCCGGCCAGGAAGGCGAACCGGCAATCCCCCAGGTCGTCGATGGCATGGGCGAACGTCGCGTACGACGCAGCAACTCCAAATCCGGCCTCTGTCGAGGCACCATCATGGAAGTAGAGGACATCCCCATGGCGGATCCACATCGACATGGACACGAGTTCCTTATCCATGAAAGCGCCGATGCACTCCAAGCCATCAACCTTTATCAGCCGTTCGAAGTAGACCGGTTCAAACGGTTGGGCGATCTGCCTGACCTCGACGTTCTTCGCGTACATGTCGAGCCACTCGTCCAGGTGATCGACCAGGTCCACCCGTTCGGTGCGCACCGCCCGGCGGGCGCCGTTGACGATGTTCCGGTGCCGCTTGCGCAGGTGGGGCTCGGCGATCTCCCGGTCGATGAGGTAGTTCTCCTTGAGCGGCCGGACGATGTCGAAGGCGTCCTCGAGCTCCGCCCGCTCCGGGGCCGTCATCGGGTCGGTGACCAGGGAGACCGAGGCGATGCCGTCGGCCCGCAGGGCCTCGAGCCCGGCCCGCAGGTCGCAGCCCGGGGCCAGCGGCGCCAGCGGGGCCGTCCCCGCCGCCCGGCGCACGCCCCCGGCGGCCTCCCGGACCAGCACGTAGGTCCCCCACTCCTCGACGAAGCGGGGCGTGGCGCCCGGCTCCTCCAGGGCGTGGGCGTAGGCCTCGGTGCAGTACGGGTGGGCGACGGCGTCGGCCCCCCGGGACCGCTCCAGCCGGGCCAGATCCCGTGACAGCGCACGGTTCTCGGCCTCCAGGGCGGCGACGCGGGCGGCCAGCTCCTCGCGGGCGGCGGCGACCTCGGCGATCGCGTCGGGCTTGTAGCGGCCGTCGACGGCGGCCTCCCCGGCCTCGAGGAACCGCTTCCGCCAGGCCGACAGCTGCCGACGGTGGAGGCCGGTCTCCCGGGCGAGGTCGGCGAGCACCTCACCCCGGAGGGACCGGAGCACCAGCTCCACCTTCTGGCTCGCCGACCACCTCTCGTCGGTGGAGGTGTCCATGGTGCGCCCGACGGGATTCGAACCCGCGTCTTCGGATTTCTAGGCCGAGGCTCTTCCGGTGTCCCCTTCGACGGCAGCGCCCCCGGTCCGTGTCGCATGGATGCGGCACGTTGGCGATCGGATCGTCTGGCGTGTCTGGTTTGACCGTTTGACCACTGAGCTACGGGCGCTCGGGGCCGCCGGTTGTCCGGCGACGAGGCGACACAGTGGCAGACGATCCGCCGTTTGACAATGGCCAATTCCGCGTTCTTTTCGCGAGCGAGTGGCAACCTTCACATCGGTACCGTCGCTTCCCACTCGGGGAACCGCGCCCGTCTCCAGCGGTGCGTTCGATCAGGGAGAACCGCGACGATGTCCAATGCAACGACCATGAGAGCACCGACGGACGACGCACCCGGCGTCGACTTGGTCGCCCTCAGAGCCGAGCTCAACACCCTTCTCGACCAGCAGATCGTGAAGCTCTACGAAGAGGTCCCGTACGCGGCGCACCACTCCCGCGACAAGGACATCAACATCGACCACTACCGCCGGCACACGATCGAGACGATCCTGCGGCTGCGGATGAAGCGGACGATCGATGCCCTGACGATCCACTACTTCACCAAGCGGAACCCTCGCATGGCCGAGCGCTGGAGCGTGTACACGGCCGACGAGATGCTCCACGACGACCTCTTCGCACGCGACCTCAAGGCGATCGGCGTGCCCCGCGAGGAGATCTACTCGACCCAGCCCCTGTTCGCCACGCAGCTGCTGCAGGGCTACTTCTACTACGGCCTCGAGCACGAGGGCCGGCCCCTCGCCTCGCTGACCAGCTCGTACTTCATCGAGTACTTCACCGACGCCACCCAGGGCCAGTGGTGCGAGAACCTCGAGGAGTCGCTCGGCCGGGAGAAGATGAGCGGGATGCGGGCGCACGTCTCGCACGACATCAAGGACAACCACCTCGACTTCGTCTGGAACGTCCTGGCCTCGCTGATCGAGACCGAGGACGACGCCGCCGCCCTGCTCCGCCACGCCGACCGGGTGTTCCAGCTGATCTGCATGTACTTCACCGAGCTCTACGAGACGACGGTGCTGGACCCCACCAACGAGGCACCCGTGGCCGGAGGCGTGCGATGACGATCGACCCCACCCCCCGGGCCACCGAGTGGCTCCGTGACCACGCCCTCCCCCACTCGGACCGGGTGGAGATGACCGAGTCGGTGGGCGAGTTCCCCAACGGCGGTCGCTACGGCGTCGAGATCCCCGCCATCAACACGCTGTCGATGCTGGAGACGATGATCGATCTCCTGACCGAGAACGGCGTCTACTGCACGCGGTTCAACGAGACGCACGGCTCGTTCCTGCTGTCGGACCTCGAGCTGGGCGAGATGTTCGACCTCTGCGCCCAGCGGGGCTACGGCTACGTCATCGGCCTCGGCCCCCGCCCCGAGTACGACATCAAGGCCAGCTTCTACCGGACCAAGTTCGGCCTCGAGGTCGGTCGTCAGGTCAACAACAACGACGCCATCGCGGTGGCGGTCGAGGAGACCTTCCGCCTCGTCGAGCTCGGCTGTCGCGGCATCCTCGTCTACGACATGGGCCTCTGCCGGGTCGTGCACCAGATGCGGGCGGCGGGCGCCATCCCGGCCGACGTGCGGATCAAGACCTCGTCGCACTGCAGCCTGACCAACGCCATGCTCGGCCAGATCATGCAGGAGAACGGGGCCGACACGGTCACGACGATGCACGACCTGGCCATGGAGTCGCTCTACGAGATCCGGCGTCTCAGCCCCGGCCTCGTGCTCGACATCCCGACCGACACGTACCGGTCGAAGGGCGGCTACATCCGCTTCTACGAGCTGGCCCAGATGGTGCAGCTCTGCTCGCCGGTGTTCCTCAAGATGGGCGGCAGCGTCCAGGAGGACCCCAACGACACGGCCGGCGAGGGCCTCGCCCGGCGCAAGGTCGACCGGGTCGGTGTCGGCCTCGAGTACCTCGAGAAGCACCTCCCGCCCGATGTGGCCCGGATCGACCCCTCGGACCCGATGGCCTGCATCCCGCAGCCCGCCGGGTCGACCCCTGCTCTTGCAGAGCCGGTCCTGGCCACCACCCCGGCCTAGGGACCAGCACAACCCGGGGCGGGGCCGGGGCGGTGA
>DASTYI010000005.1:0-23603 GCA_035765045.1 Iamia sp.
TCCCGGTCGCCGCCGCCGAGGGAGTTGACCTCGGTCTCCGACAGGGGCAGGTCGGCCGTGAGGTAGCGGCCGAAGATCTGCTCCGCCGCCTTCATGTTGGGGCGCTCGATCTTGATCTTCACGTCGAGCCGGCCAGGCCGGAGGATGGCCGGGTCGATGAGGTCCTCCCGGTTGGACGCACCGATGACGATGACGTTCTTCAGGGACTCGACACCGTCGATCTCGGCCAGCAGCTGGGGCACGATGGTGCTCTCCATGTCGGAGCTGATGCCCGTGCCACGGGTGCGGAACATGGAGTCCATCTCGTCGAAGAAGACGATGACGGGCCAGCCCTCCTCCGACTTCTCCCGGGCCCGCTGGAAGACCAGGCGGATCTGGCGCTCGGTCTCGCCGACGTACTTGTTGAGCAGCTCGGGGCCCTTGATGTTGAGGAAGTAGCTCTTGGCCTCTCCCCCGCCGTGCTTCTCGGTGACCTTCTTGGCCAGCGAGTTGGCGACGGCCTTGGCGATCAGGGTCTTGCCGCAGCCGGGCGGGCCGTAGAGGAGGATGCCCTTGGGCGCGGGCAGCTTGTGCTCGGCGAACAGCTCGGCGTGGAGGAAGGGCAGCTCGACGGCGTCGGCGATCTGCTCGATCTGGCCGTCGAGGCCGCCGACGTCCTCGTAGGAGATGTCGGGCACCTCCTCGAGGACCAGCTCCTCGACCTCGGGGCGGGGCAGCTTCTCGAACAGCAGGCCCGAGCGCGGGTCCATCCGCAGGGCGTCGCCGGCCCGGAGGGGCTGGCCCTGGAGGGCGTCGGCCAGCTCGCAGACCCGCTCCTCGTCGGCCCGGCCCACGATGATCGCCCGCGTCCCGCCGTCGATGACCTCCTTGAGGGTCACCAGCTCGCCGGTGCCGTCGTCGGCCCGGGCCATCACGATGGTGAAGGACTCGTTGAGCACGACCTCCGAGCCCCGCTCCAGGCCCCCGGCCAGGACGTCGGGCAGCACCGCCACCCGCATCTTGCGGCCGCCGGAGATCACGTCGACGGTCTGGTCGTCGTTGACGCCGAGCACCGAGCCGTAGGCGGCCGGCGGCTGGGTCAGCTTGTCGACCTCGTCGCGGAGGGCGGCGATCTGGTCGCGGGCCTCACGCAGGGTGTAGGCCAGCTTCTCGTTCTGGCTGACGGCGTGGGCCAGCTGGCCCTTGGTCTCGAGCAGCCGCTCCTCCAGGGTGCGGACCCGCTTGGGGGCGTCCTGGAGCCGACGCCGGAGGGCGACGACCTCCTCCTCCAGGGCCGCCGCCTGCTCGCGCAGCTCCTCGACGCTGTCGTCGTCGGCCTGGCTTCCTCGGGGCTCGTCCATGGGGAACCACCTCTCGGGTCGATCGAGATCGCACCCTAACCGGAGGCTCGCGGAGGGCGGCGCCACGCAACACCGTCGTCACACGACATCAACATCACGGCCGCCTGTGACCTTTGCGCGGAAGTTGCCGGGTTTATTGCTCCGTGGGCTACCCTGACCGCACGTGATCCACGAAGCCCTGCTCAGGAGGCGAACGCGACGATGAAGGTCTGGATCGACCAGGATCTCTGCACCGGTGACGGCCTCTGCGAGGAGATCGCTCCCGACGTGTTCACGCTCCTCGACGACGGCCTGGCCTACGTCAAGGAGGGCGACAAGGTGTACTCCGACCCGGGTGGCGCCGAGGGCCTCGCCGTCATCCCCGACGGCCAGCTCGAGGCCGTGATCGAGTCGGCCGAGGAGTGCCCCGGCGAGTGCATCTACATCGAGCCGCCGGAGTGACCTCCGCCCCCTGAGGGGCGCCCCCCAGATCTGGTGACGACGGGCCCCTGCGGGCCCGTCGTCCGCGTCCGGGCGGGGGTTCGGGGTCGGCGAGGAGGCCCCGACTAACGTCGCCGGGCCGCCTCCGAAGGGAAACCGCCACGTGCCCAGCGCGCGGACAGACGACCAGGCCGCTGCCGACGAACCCTCCCCCGGCCGGGTGTCGAGCGACGACTTTTCGCCGCTGGCCCGTTGGCTGTACGGCGCCAGCAGCCTGGCCGACGTCGGCGTGGTCGGCGACCGGGTCCGGCTCGTCGGGCTCAGCTTCCTCATGCTCTTCGTCGAGCTGGCGCTGATCCGCTGGACCGGCTCGAACGTCGCCTACCTCTCGTACTTCTCGAACTTCGTGCTGCTGGGGAGCTTCCTCGGCATCGGCATCGGCTTCCTGCGGGCCCGGGCCAAGGTCGACCTGTCGGGCTGGGCCCCGGTCGTGCTCGGCGGCTTCGTGCTGATCATCGCGGCGGCGCCGATCACGATCAGCCAGGACAGCGGTGACGTCTTCACCTTCAGCAGCCTGAGCGCCAGCGGGCCGCCCCGCGAGGTCGTCCTGCCGCTGATCTTCCTGGCCTCGGCGGCCGTGCTGGCCCTGATCGCCGAGGGCGTCGGGCGCACCTTCGCCCGCATGGACAACCTCGACGCCTACAAGTACGACCTGCTCGGGAGCATCCTCGGCATCGCCGGCTTCTCGGCCCTGAGCTTCCTCCGGCTGCCCCCGCTGGCCTGGGGCATCGTGGCTGGCTTGGTCGCGGTGACGATGCTGGTGCCCCGCATCCCCTCGCTTCCGCAGATCCTGGGCATCGGCGTGCTGGTGGTCGTGCTGGCCATCGAGTCGTTCTCGCCCAACCTGTCGTGGTCGCCGTACTACAAGGTCGAGGCCTTCCCGAACGAGGACCTCGACGGGCACCTCCAGGTCGACGTGAACGGCGTGCCCCACCAGGTGCACCAGACCCCCGAGTTCGCCCCCGGCAAGGGCGTCTACGACATCGTGCGCCCGCCGTCGCTCGACGACGTGCTGATCATCGGGGCCGGCGGCGGCAACGACGTCGCCGTCGCCCTCGACCGCGGCGCCGGCCACGTCGACGCCGTCGAGATCGACCCCAAGCTGTACGAGCTGGGCCGGGACGACCACCCGTCGAAGCCCTACGACGACCCCCGGGTCGACATCCACATCGACGACGGCCGGGCCTTCCTCGAGCGGACGAAGGAGCAGTACGACCTGATCCTGCTCGCCCTCCCCGACTCGATCACCCTGCTCTCGGGGCAGTCGGCGCTGCGGCTGGAGAGCTACCTCTTCACCGAGGAGGCGATGGAGGCGGCCCGCGACCGGCTCAAGCCCGGCGGCGTCTTCACGATGTACAACTACTACCGGGAGACCTGGCTGATCGATCGGTACGGGGCGATGCTGGAGGACGTGTACGGCCGGCCGCCGTGCCTCCAGGACGTGCTCCCCGCCTTCGGTCCCAACGGGGTGACCCTCAGCGGGTTCGCGGCCAGCCGCGAGGCCGCCTCGATCGACTGCACCGAGGCGGGCCGGGCCCGGGTCTGGCAGGCGTCCGGGGAGATCCCCGAGGCCGCCACCGACGACCACCCGTACCCCTACCTGCGGACCCGCTCGCTCCCCACGATCTACGTCGTCAGCCTGAGCCTGATCCTGCTGGTGTCGGTGCTCGCCGTGCGGGGGGCGGCCGGGCCGATGAGGCCGATGGCCCGCTACGCCGACCTCTTCTTCATGGGCGTGGCCTTCCTCCTGCTGGAGACCAAGAACATCGTCCAGTTCGCCCTGCTGTTCGGCACGACGTGGTTCGTCAACGCCCTGGTGTTCGCAGGCGTGCTGTCGTCGGTGCTGGTGGCGATCGCGGTGTCGAGACGGGTGACGTTCAAACGGCCCGAGCTGCTCTACATCCTGCTCCTGGCCTCGCTGGTCGTCGCCTTCTTCCTCCCCGCCTCGGCGCTGCTGGAGCTGGCCCTCGTGCCCCGCTTCCTCGCCGCCGTCGCCATCGCCTTCACCCCGGTGTTCACCGCCAACCTGGTGTTCACCCAGCGGTTCAAGGACACCGACAACTCGACCACCGCCTTCGGCGCCAACCTGCTGGGCTCGATGGTCGGCGGGGTGCTGGAGTACCTCGCCCTGATCACCGGGTACCGCTCGCTGCTGATCCTCGTGGCCCTGCTCTACGGGCTGGCCTTCGCCTTCGGGCGGCGGCACCTGGGGGCCCGGGCGGCAACGTCGTGACCGCGGCACCCGAGGCCGAGCGCCCCGGCACCGTCGTCGTCACCGGGGCGGCCGGCTGGCTGGGCCAGAACCTGGTCCGCGCCCTCGCCCCCGAGCGGCGGCGGGTGCGGGCGCTGGTGCTGGCGGCCGAGGAGGGCCCGCTGCTCGAGCTGGCCGGCCCCTCGGTCGAGGTCGTGGTGGGCGACGTGCGCGACCCGGTCGTGGTCGACGAGCTGTTCGAGGACGCCGCCGGGGCGACCGTGGTCCACGCCGCCGGCGTCATCCACCCCGCCGGGCGCACCCGCCCCTTCTGGGACGTCAACGTCGGCGGCACCCAGCTGGTCCTCGACCGGGCCCGCCGGGCCGGCGCCGGCCGCTTCGTCCACATCTCGTCGAACTCGCCGTTCGGGGCAAACGAGCGCCCGACCGACCGCTTCACCGAGGACTCCCCCACCAACCCCTACATGGGCTACGGGGCGTCCAAGGCCGAGGCCGAGTCGCTGGTGGTCCGAGCTGCCGGCGCCGGCGACGTCGACGCCGTGATCCTCCGGCCGCCGTGGTTCTACGGGCCGTGGGCGCCGGGTCGCCAGGCCCAGTTCCTCGGGGCGATCCGCCGGGGCCGCTTCCCGCTCGTGGGCGACGGGAGCCAGCAGCGCTCGATGATCCACACCGCCAACCTCGTCGCCGCCTGCCTCGCCGCCGAGACGGCCACCGACGTCACCGGCCGGGCCTTCTGGGTGGCCGACGCCGAGCCGTACCCGCTGCGGGACATCTTCGGCGGGATCCGCGAGGCGCTGGCCGCCGAGGGGCTGCCGGTCGCCCGGCGCACCATCCCGTCGCTGCCCCGGTTCGGGGCCGAGGTCGCCACCCGGCTCGACGCCCTGCTCCAGGCCGCCGACCGCTACGTCCAGCCCCTCCACGTGCTGGGCGAGCTCAAGGACACCATCGCCTGCGACATCTCCCGGGCCCGGGCCGAGCTGGGCTACGACCCGCGAGTCGATCTGGTCGGCGGGATGCGCGAGGCCATCCGCTGGCACCGCGACCGGGGTGATGCCCTGTGAGCGGCGACCAGTACGAACGGTGCCAGGCACCATCCGTACACCCGTACGAACGGTGCCAGGCACCGTTCGTACGGCCGATCCGTCGGGCGGGACGTCGATGACCACCTACCTCGTGACCGGAGGCTCGGGCTACTTCGGGTCGCTGCTGGCCGACATCGCCCTGGCCCGGGGGGACCAGGTGCGGATCTTCGACATCGCCCCGCCGACCGACCCGACCGAGGCCGAGGTCGTCGTGGGCGACGTGCGCGACCGGGCCGCCCTGGCCGAGGCCTGCGAGGGCGTCGACGTCGTCCTCCACAACGTGGCCCAGGTGCCGCTGGCCAAGGACCACGAGCTGTTCTGGTCGGTCAACGTCGTCGGCACCGCCAACGTCCTGCTGGCGGCGCGCGACACCGGGGTGGGCAAGGTCGTGCACACCAGCTCGAGCGCCATCTTCGGCATCCCCGAACGGAACCCGGTCACCGAGGACACCCCCGGGCGACCGCTGGAGGCCTACGGCCGGGCCAAGCTCACCGCCGAGACGCTGTGCCACGAGGCCGCCGCCGCCGGGCTCGACGTCAGCATCGTCCGCCCCCGCACGATCCTCGGCCACGGCCGGCTCGGGATCATGGCCATCCTCTTCGAGTTCGTCCACGAGGGCGCCCCCGTCTTCGTCCTCGGCGGCGGGCGCAACCGCTACCAGTTCGTCCACTCCTCGGACCTGGCCGACGCCATCCTCCGCGCCGGCGACCGGCCCGGGCCCCGCACCTACAACATCGGGTCCGACGAGCCGGGCACCATGCGGGAGACGATCCAGGCGCTGGTCGACCACGCCGGCACCGGGTCCAAGGTGCGCTCGCTGCCCACCGGGCCGGCGGCGACGGCGATGAGGAGCCTCTCGGGCGTCGGCGCCCTGCCCTTCGCGCCCTACCACTGGCTGCTCTACGGCGAGTCGCTGTGGTTCGACACCTCGCGGGCCAAGGCCGAGCTGGGGTGGGCGCCGACGCAGTCGAACGCCGAGATGCTGATCGAGTCCTACGAGTGGTGGCTGGCGCACCGGGAGGGGCTCGACGGCAACGCCTCGCACCACAAGTCGCCGGTCCCGCTCGGCGCCCTGAAGCTGCTCAAGCGATGGCCCTGACGGAGCGGCTGCGGGGCTGGCGGCCGGGCCGGGCGCTCCTGGTCGGCATCGGGCTCCACCTGCTCGTGTCGGCGCCGCTGCTGGTGGCGCTGATCGCCTTCAACCGCCCGCAGTGGCACCCGATCGCCGACCTGGCCCAGACCGAGCTGCGGGTCCGCGACGTCGGCACCCGCCACTCCCCCCTCGTCGGCCTGGCCGGCCGGATCGGGCCCTGGTACGACCCCGGCAGCCACCCCGGGCCGCTCAGCTTCTGGGCCCTCGCCCCCGTCTACCGGCTGCTCGGGGGGACGTCGCTGGCCCTGGCCGCCTCGGCCGCCGCCCTCCACTCGGTCGCCTACGGGCTGGTGCTGTGGATGGCCCACCGCCGGCGCGGGCTGAGGCTGATGGTCGCCGTCGGCGCCGCCGTCACCCTGCTGGTCCACGCCTACGGCGCCGTCGTCCTCATCGAGCCGTGGAACCCGTACCTGCCGGTGACGTGGTGGCTGGTGCTGCTGCTGGCGGCGTGGGGCGTGCTCGACGACGACCCGCCGATGCTGGTGGTCGCGGTGGCCGCCGGTTCCTTCTGCGCCCAGACCCACCTCCCCTACTTCGGGCTGGTCGGCGGGGTCGGCGGGGTCCTGGCCCTCGCCGCCGGCTGGTGGATCTGGAAGGGCGCGGCCGACGACCCGCCGGGGGCCCGGGCCCGCCGGGTGCGCTGGCTGGCCGTCGCCGTCGGCGTCGGCGTGCTGCTGTGGATCCCCCCACTGATCGACCAGGTCGACGGGGTCGGCAACCTGTCGCGGATCCGGGACTCGCTGGCCCACCCCGACGGGGAGCCGGTCGGCGCCGTCCAGGGCGTCAAGGAGATCGTCCAGCGCTACGGGCTCGACCAGTGGACCGGGCCCCTCGACGTCAGCGCTCCGCCCGCCCCCAGCGCCTGGAACCCGAGCGGGCTGCTCGTCCTCCTCGTCTGGGCCGCGGCCGCGGCCCGCGCGCTGCTCGGCCGGGTCGGGCCGCCGAGCCTCCGCCGCCTCCACGGGCTGCTGGGGCTGGGGCTGGTGCTCGGGCTGGTCGCCGCCAGCCGCATCCACGGCGAGCTCTGGTACTACCTCTACCTGTGGGCCTCGGGGCTGGCCGCCCTCACCTTCGTGGCCGTGGGCTGGACCGTCGTCGCCGAGCTGCGGGCCCGGGTGCCGGCCGACGACCAGGCCCGTCTCCGGACCGCCGCGGTGGCCGTGCCGGTGGTCGTCGCCGTGCTCGCCTCCGGGGCCTTCGCCCTCACCGCCCCCGACGCCGAGCCGTCCCGCCCCGACCTGTCGGGCGACCTCGGCGTGCTCGCCGACCAGACCGCCGCCGCCCTCCGCCGCGGCGACGTCCGCGGCGGAGGCGCCGACGGCCGCTACCTGGTGCGCTGGGAGGACCCGGTCACCATCGGCTCGCAGGGCTTCGGCCTGGTCAACGAGCTGGAGCGGAAGGGCTTCGACGTCGGCATCGAGCAGGGCCACCGGGTCGGCGGCACCCGCCACCGGGTGCTCGCCCCGTCCGAGGCCAGCGCCGTGCTGGTGCTGGCCGTCGGGCCCAAGATCGCCGAGTGGGAGGCCCGGCCGGCCGACCAGGTCACCCCGGTGGCCCACGTCGACCGGCGCACCCCGGCCCAGCTCGAGGAGGCCGCCGCCCTGGAGGCCGAGATCGACGCCGGGCTGGAGGCCGCCGGCCGCACCGACGAGCGTGCCACCTGGCGCGACCACGTCTTCACCTCGTCGATCGACCCCCTCAACCCCGAGCCGGTCCGCGACGCCATCCTCCGCTACGTCGAGATCGACGCCCCCGTCACCGTCTTCGCCGTCGACCCCGCCCTCGTCCCCGCCTAGCGACCCGGTTGGTGCCCGACCGTACGAACGGTGCCTGGCACCGTTCGTACGGTCAGCAGCCGGGGGGGCGGTCGGCGGGGTCGGGGCCGGTCTCGAAGACGGCGGTGGGGACGCCGGCGTCGACCAGGCGGCCGGCCAGGTCGACCACCTCGGCCGGCTGCGACGGGTCGAGGACGATGCTGCTGAGGAGGCCGTCGAGGGCGGCGGGGTCGTCGGCGCCGAGCAGCTCGGCCAGCCGCTCCCGGTCGCGCTCCCCCGCCTGGCGCACCGCCGGCGGGCGGATGTCGGCCAGGGCGACCTGGCGGGCGTCGGGCCGGTCCTGCCAGGCGGCGATCCCGCCCAGCCCGGTGACGACGGTCAGCACGGCGCCGTAGCCGCCCGGGCAGAGGACCCGGTGGGGCTCGACCGCGGCCCGGTAGGCGGGGTCGACGCCGACGGTGACGCCCTCGCGCTCCAGCCCGAGCACCAGGCCGAAGGCCAGGCCGCCGAGGTACACCGGGTCCTCCCAGCGGACCAGGTAGGTCGTGGCCGGGTCGACGGCGGCGACGGTCTGGCGGGACAGCTCGGCCTCGGTCCGCCACGAGTTCTCGTAGGGGATCTCCTGGCCGACCACCCGCACGGCGGTGCCGACGCTGAGCACGGCGACGGCGCCGACCGCGGCCACCGGCAGCCAGCCCGGCAGGGCGATCGGGCGCCGGGCCCGCACCAGCACGACCAACCCCCAGCCGAGGGTGAAGACCTCCAGCGCCACCAGGGCCACGATCCACCGGAAGGTGTAGAGGAAGAGGGCCCCGAAGACGCGGGAGACGGCGATCGTTCCCACCACCAGGGCCAGGCCGACCACGGCGTTGAGCCGGGTGAGGGTGGCGTCGAGCCGGCGCACCGCCACCGCCACGGCCACCCCGGCCCACGCCAGCACCAGCGCCAGCCCGGGCAGGATCGACCCGCTCACCCCGGTCGAGGCAGCCACCCACGGCCCGACCGGGTTCGAGGCCTGGAGGACGGCCTCGACCCCGTTGCCCAGCCCGATGACCTCCTCGTCGGGGTCGCCGAAGTGCTCGACCAGGATGTCGACGTTGCTGGGGTCGTGGCGGACCAGGTCGACCAGCGGCCCGCTCCAGAGCAGGACGCCGACGACCACGGCCACCGGGATCGGCGCCAGCCGGCGCAGGGCGGCGACCCGGTCGTCGGGGCCGCGGGGCCGCTCGCGCCAGGCCAGGGCGACGGTCGCCACCAGCACCAGCGGGGGGACGAGGGGGGCGTAGCCGACGTGGCCCTGGAGGGCGTACGACGCCGCCGCCACGGCCAGCACGAGCGGCCAGCGGGTGCCGTCGAGGACGCTCCACGTGGCCAGCACCAGGACGGTGAACGGCACCAGGGCGACCCACGGGTTCCACGGCTGGCTGAGGGCGTCGAGCCCGTACCCCCCGACCAGCACGAGGGTCACGGCGCCGAACCAGAGCGTGGTCGCCCGCCCGACCCGGCGGGCCACCAGGGCGACGGCGGCGGCCAGCCCGGCCACGTTGACCAGGGCGGTGGCCGCCTCGAAGGCCCACGAGGAGCCGCCGAGCACCTTGTAGGCCGGCCACGTGGCCCAGAACATCAGCGGGCCGGGGTGGTTGCCCTGGGTCCCGTCGTCGGCGTTGATCCGCCCCGCCGCCCCGACGAGGGGGACGTCATCGGGCAGCGACAGCATCCGCAGCTCGGCCTGGGCCTGGTCACCGGTCGGGTACCAGGTCCGCTGGGCCAGCGCCCCGACCAGGACGAGCACCGGCAGCACGACCAGCGCCGCCACCACCCCCCACGCCGGCCACCCCCGGCCCGGCTCCCGGTCGGGGGGCATCAGTGCTTGATCTTGCCTGCCCGGGCCCGGATCTTGGCCAGGATCCACATGGCCTCGACGCCGTCGGTCCACTGGATCTTCTTGCCCTCCTCGCGGCCCCGGGCCTTGTAGGAGATCGGCACCTCGAAGATCCGCTCGCCCCGGGCGAGGAGCTTGCCGGTCAGCTCGGCCTCGATCCCGAAGCCGTTGCTCTTCAGCCCCGTCTCCCGCCACATGTGGGTGGGGGCCAGCTTGAGGCAGGTCTCGACGTCGGTCAGCCAGGCGTCGAACAGGACGCTCGCCCACAGGGCGATCATCTTGTTCCCGATCACGAACCAGAACGAGTAGGCGGCGTGGCCGCCGTAGGACCGGGCGCCGTAGACGACCTTGGCCTCACCGGTGAGCGCCGGGGCGCACAGCGAGGGGATGTCGGCGGGGTCGTACTCGAGGTCGGCGTCGAGGATGGTCAGCAGATCGCCCCGGGCCTCGTCGAAGCCGCGGACGAGCGCCGCGCCCTTGCCCTGGTTGGGGTCCTGGCGGACGAGTCGGACCCGGTCGCCGTCGACCAGGTCCTCGATCAGCTTGGTGCAGCCGTCGGTCGAGCCGTCGTCGACGATGACGACCTCGGTCGGCAGCGGCATCTCGACCGCCAGCAGCCGCTCGAGGGCCACCCGCAGGGTGGCGGCCTCGTTGTAGACGGGCATCACGATGGAGAGCTTCTCGTAGCGGGGATCCGCCATCAGTAGGGCCAGACCTTCGGATCGTGGCCGAACACCCTGGTGACCTGGCCGAGGCCCACGGTGATCAGCACCTTGATGAGGACGTTGCGGGCGAACCACGGCAGCTCGAGCGACTGGTGCACGGCGTTGGCCACCCGGGCCTTGGGGCGGAGCCGCTCGCGCCGGTACTCGGTCATCGACTCCGAGCGCCCGACGTAGCGCCAGCGCCGGCCGGCGAACAGCTCGCTGATGATGGCGAGGGTGACGCCGATCGAGCTGAACGAGTCGTGGATCAGCATCGTGCCGCCGTCGGCCACCCGGGCGCCCCACTCCCGGATGTCCTGGCGGGCCGGGGCGAAGCGGTGGGCGCCGTCGATGTAGAGCAGGTCGATCGGGTCGTCGACGTCGCCGTGGGCGGCGTCGCTGAAGGCCCGCACGTGGCGCACCCGGTCGCGCACGCCGGCCTTCTCCAGGTTGGCGTTGAAGACGTCGTGGTCCTCGGCGGCCTCGTCGACGAAGCCCTCGATCTCCTGCGGGCCCCGGTCGTTGCCGGCGTGCGGGTCGATGGCGACCAGCTCGACCGTCGGGGCCGCGGCCCGGGCCAGGACGACCATCGAGCGGCCCCGGAAGCTGCCGATCTCGACGATCCGGCCGCCGGGGGCGACCCGGCGGGCCGAGTCCCAGAGGAGACGGGCCTGGCCGTCGGTCATCCACCCCTCGACGTCGGCCACGTCGGCCAGGGTCGTCGAGAAGTCGTGGGTCATCGGCTGCGTCATGCGTGGTGGGCTCGTCCGGGGTCGGGAACGTCCGGGTGATCCGCTCGCCGAAGGGTCGGTGCTCTATCGTGGCGACGGCTGCCCGGAGGCGGGTGGCAGGCGCCCACCCTAGTGGCGGGCCCCGACCCGACCCGTGATCCGCTGCCCCGTGCGAGCCCTGTGACCACCCCCTCCGCGCCACCGCCCAAGCTGGGCGACATCGCTGCCGCCGCCGGTCTCCAGAGGGTCCACATGATCGCCTGGCGGGATCTCGACGACGTCGAGGCGGGGGGCTCGGAGGTCCACGCCGGCATGGTCGCCAAGCTGTGGGCCGAGGCCGGCCTCGACGTGCTGATGCGGACCTCGTGGGCCCAGGGCCACCCCAACCACGGCCGCCGCGACGGCTACGAGGTCGTGCGCAAGGCCGGTCGCTACCAGGTCTTCCCCCGCACCGCCCTGGCCGAGATCCGCAAGACCTACGGCCGCCCCGACGGGCTGGTCGAGATCTGGAACGGTATGCCGTTCTTCTCGCCGCTGTGGGCCACCGTCCCCCGCGTCGTCGTGCTCCACCACGTCCACGGCGACATGTGGAACATGGTGCTCCCGCCCAAGCTGGCGAAGATCGGCAACGCCATGGAGAGCCAGGTCGCCCCGGTCGTCTACCGCCGCAGCCGGATGATCACCCTCTCGCCGTCCTCCAAGGAGGAGATGGTCGAGATCGGGTTCCGGCCCGAGCGGATCGACGTGGTGCCGCCCGGGGTCGACCCCCGCTTCACCCCGGCCCCGCCCGGCACGCCGCGCAGCCCGCACCCGCTGATCGTCGGGGTCGGCCGGCTGGCCCCGGTCAAGCGCTGGGACCGGCTGATCCGGGCCGCCGCGGTGGCCCGCGAGACCGTCCCCGACCTCCAGCTGGTCATCGGTGGCACTGGCCCCCAGCGCGACGAGCTCCAGGACCTGATCGACGGGCTGGGCGCCCACGAGTGGGCCTCGCTCCCCGGCCGCATCAGCGACGAGGAGCAGCTCGACCTCTACCGGCGGGCGTGGGCGGTCGCCTCCTCGTCGGTGCGCGAGGGCTGGAACATGACGCTGACCGAGGCCGCCGCCTGCGGCACCCCGGCGGTCGCCACCCGCATCCCCGGCCAGGTCGACGCCGTGGCCGACGGCGAGAGCGGGCTGCTGGCCGACGACGACGGCGAGCTGGCCCGCCACCTCGCCGCCGTCGCCTCGGACCCCGCCCTGCGGGACCGCCTGGCCGCCGGCGCCCTCCGCCACTCGGCCCGGTTCACCTGGGAGAACACCGCCCGGGCCATCCTCACCGCCCTGGCCGAGGAGGCCGAGCGCTGGCAGGACCGACCCTGGCGGGCCTGGCGAGCGAGGTGACGGAGAGCCCCGGCCGCCTCCGACGTCTCCGGCCCTGGACCGCCGTCGGCCTGCTGGCGGCGACCTGCTACCTCCCGCTCCTCCTGACCCACCGCGGCCAGGTCGGCGCCGACACCAAGACGTACCTCTACCTCGACCCCGACCGGCTGCTCGGCCGGGCCTGGTCGATGTGGGACCCCAACGTCGGCCTCGGCACCGTCCCCCACCAGAACATCGGCTACCTCTGGCCGATGGGGCCCTTCTACTGGACCTTCGAGCACCTGGGCGTGCCCGACTGGATCGCCCAGCGGCTGTGGCTGGGGTCGATCCTCTTCCTCGCCGGCCTCGGTGTGCGCTACCTGATGCGGACCCTCGGCCGCCAGGGCCCGGGCGTGGCCGCGGCGATGTTCCTCTACGCCCTGTCGCCCTACGTCCTCACCCTCGGGGCCCGGATCTCGGCCCTGCTCCTGCCGTTCACCGCCCTGGGCTGGCTGCTCGGGCTCACCATCCGGGCCACCCGCGAGCGCACCTGGGTCCACCCGGCCTGGTTCGCCCTGCTCGTGCCCACCTGCGGGTCGAGCAACGCCACCGCCCTGCTGCTGGTGGGGCTGGCGCCGGCGCTGTGGATCCCCTACGCCACCTTCGTCCTCAAGGAGATCCGGTTCCGCGCCGCCGTCGGCGTGGTGGTGCGGATCGGCGTGCTGACCGTCGGCGCCTCGCTGTGGTGGATCGTCGGGCTGTGGTGCCAGGGCGCCTTCGGGATCGACGTCCTCCGCTACACCGAGACGGCCCGGACCGTGGCCAACGCCTCGGCCGCCCCCGAGCTCCTCCGGGGGATCGGCTACTGGTACTTCTACGGCGACGACAAGCTCGGGCCCTGGATCGAGCCGTCGTCGGCCTACACCCAGAACCCGGCGCTGATCACCCTCACCTACGGGATCCCGATCCTCGGGCTGCTGGCCGCGGCGCTGGTGCGCTGGCAGCACCGGGCGTACTTCGTGGCCCTGATCGTCGGGGGCCTGGTGATCGCCGTCGGCGCCCACCCGTGGGGCGAGGGCGCCCCGATCGCCGCCGGCTTCGAGGTCTTCCTCCGCTCGCAGGTGGGCCTGGCCATGCGCAGCCTCCCCCGGGCCGTGCCGCTGATCTCGCTCTCGCTGGCCGTGCTGGTCGGCGTGGCCGTCGAGGCCCTGGCGCCCCGCCTGCCCCGGGTCGAGCGCGCCGCCGCGGTCGGGATCGCCCTGCTCGCCGTGGTCGGGCTGCCGCCGCTGTGGCTGGGCCAGATGGTGGCCGACAACCTCCAGCGCGACGAGGAGCTCCCCGCCTACTGGACCGCGGCGGCGGCCGAGATCGACGCCCGGGGCCGGGGCGAGGCCGGCTACACGTCGCGGGTGCTGGAGGTGCCGGGCTCGGACTTCGCCTCCTACCGCTGGGGCAACACCGTCGACCCGATCACCCCGGGCATCACCGACCGCCCGTACGTGGCCCGCGAGCTGATCCCCTACGGCACGGCGGCGTCGGCCGACCTGCTCAACGCCCTCGACCGCCAGATCCAGGAGGGCCTGCTCGACCCCGACGCCATCGCCCCCCTGGCCCGGCTGATGGGCGTGGGCGACATCGTCCAGCGCAGCGACCTGGCCTACGAGCGGTTCAACCTGGCCCGCCCCCGGCAGGTCTACGAGCTGCTGCGCGAGGCCGAGGGCGTCGGCGACGTCACCGGCTTCGGCGGCGACGCCCCCCAGGTCCCCGACCCCCGCCTCCCCCTGGAGGACGAGGTCGAGCTGGGCGCCGACCCCGACCTCCCCGACCCGCCCCAGGTCGGGCTGTTCGCCGTCGAGGGCGACCCGACGATCGTCAGCGCCAAGCCCGAGGGCTCGACCGTCCTCCTGGCCGGCAACGGCGACGGGCTGGTGGCGGCGGCCGCGGCCGGGCTGATCGACGGCACCGAGCTGCTCCGCTACGCGGCCACCGCCGAGGCCGTCGGCGGCGGGGGCGCCGAGGAGCTGCGGGCCGCGGTCGAGGCCGGCGGGGCCCTCGTCGTCACCGACACCAACCGCCGCGCCGGCCGGCGCTGGGGCACCGTGCGCGAGACCGACGGCGCCACCGAGACCGTCGACCAGGGCCCGTCGGCCGACGACCCCAGCGACAACCGGCTGCCGCTGTTCGAGGGGGCCGGCACCGACTCCGAGACCGTGTCGGTCTGGTCGGGCGGGGTCGAGGTCGACGCCACCAGCTACGGCAACGCCATCACCTACACCCCCGAGGACCGGGCCGCCGGCGCCCTCGACGACGATCCCGACACCGCCTGGTACACCGGCGCCTTCGCCGACCCCCGGGGCGAGCGGATCGACCTCACCTACGACGAGCCCCGCACCACCGACCGGATCCGGCTGGTCCAGGCCGCCCGGGGCGTGCAGAACCGCTGGATCACCGAGGTCCTGCTCCGCTTCGACGACGGCTCGTCGCAGCGCGTCGCCCTCGGCGCCGAGTCCCGCCAGGTCCAGGGCCAGTGGATCGACCTCGGCGGCGAGCGCACCTTCTCGGCCCTCTCGGTCGAGATCACCGGCACCGACATCGGCACCCGCGACAGCTACGCCGACCTCAGCGCTGTGGGCTTCGCCGACATCCGGCTGGGCGACGACGACGTCCGCCTCGAGGAGTCGTTCCGGCCCCCCACCGACCTGCTCGACGCCCTGGGCGAGGACTCCGACGACCTCCCCCTCGCCATCGCCCTCACCCGGCTCCGGGCCCGCTCGACCGCCGCCCTCCGGGCCGACCCCGAGACGGCGCTGGTGCGCGACCTCGACCTGCCCACCGCCCGGAGCTTCTCGGTCACCGGCGACGTCCGCCTCGCCGACCTGGCCCCCGACGACGTGCTCGACGGCCTGCTCGGCCTGCCCGCCGTCGACGAGGGCGGCGTGGCCGTCGACGCCTCCCGCCACCTGCCCGGCGACCTCACCGCCCGCGCCACCGCCGCCATCGACGGCGACCCCACCACCTCCTGGATGCCGGGCTTCCTCGGCCAGGACGCCGAGTGGGCCTCCTACACCCAGGCCGAGCCGGTCACCTTCGACCACATGGACCTCCAGATCGTGGCCGACGGCCGCCACACCGTCCCGACCCGGCTGCGGATCGTGGCCGACGGGCGGACGGCGACGATCGTCGACCTCCCCGAGATCGAGGACCGGGCCGAGGACGACGCCACCGTCGCCGTCCCCGTCGACCTCCCCGAGCCGGTCACGGGGCGGCGGATCGAGATCCACGTCGAGGCCTCCCGCGAGGTGACGACGCTCGACTGGATCTCCAACAGCCCGGTGGTGATGCCGGTCGGCATCGCCGAGTGGGGCATCGAGGGCATCGCCGCCGACATCCCGACCGGCCGCTTCGACACCGGCTGCCGGGACGACCTGCTCACCGTCGCCGGCGAGGCCGTGCCCGTGCGGGTCACCGGTACCGTCGAGGACGCCCTGGCCGGCGACGCCCTCGACCTGGCCCTGTGCGACGGCGCCCTCGACCTGCCCGCCGGGGGCTCGCAGCTGCGGACGGCCCGGGGCCGCGACACCGGCCTCCACGTCGACACCCTGACGCTGCGCTCGGCCGCCGGCGGCGCCGCCGACACCGGGACGGGCACCGTCCTCGACGGCACCGACCGGCCCGACCCGGTCACCGCCGAGGTCACCCGTTCGGACCGCTGGCGGCGCACCGTCACCGTCGGGCCCCGCGCCGAGCCCACCTGGCTGGTGGTCGGCGAGAGCCACAACCTCGGCTGGCAGGCCAGCATCGACGGCGAGGACCTCGGCGAGCCGGTGCTGGTCGACGGCTACTCCACCGCCTTCCTGCTCCCCCCGGGCGACGAGCCGGTCGTGGTCGAGGTGGCCTGGGCCCCCCAGCGGGTCGTCCTGGCCGGGCTGGCCGCCTCCGTCGTCGCCGCCCTCCTCGCCCTGCTCCTCGCCCTCCGACCCTTGCTGGCCAGGTCGGCCTCGCTCCGCTCGGCCTCCGTGCGGTGGCGGCGGGGCGCGGCGGCGGCCGTCGTCCCCGCCCCCCGGGACGCGCCGCCCGTCCCGCTCGACCTCGCCGCCGCCCTGCGCAGCCCCGGCACCGCCCCCGGCTGGCCGGCGAGCCTCGCCCTGGCCCTCGGCACCGGCGTGCTCGGGTGGGCCGCCGTCAACCTCGTCGCCGGCGTGGCCCTGGCCGTCGCCGCCCTGGTCACGGTGCGGTTCGAGCGGGCCCGGCCGGTGCTGGCGCTGGGCCCGGCGGCCCTGCTGGCGGTGAGCGGCGCCTTCATCGTCTTCCAGCAGGTCCGCCACCGGCTCCCCGAGGGCTTCGAGTGGCCGCAGCGCTTCGGACGGGTCCACGGGGTGGCCTACGCCGGGGTCCTCCTCCTCGCCCTCGGGGTGGTCGTCGACCGGCTCCGGACCGGCTCCTGGACCGCCGGCGACGAGGCCGAGCCCGACCCCTGAACGGGCGCTAAACCCCGGGCCCCCGGTGCCGATGTGCTGCGAGGTGGGGACGCCGTCCCCGAGGGCCCGAGGGGGCGATCAGCATCACAGCGAAAGCCTCCACCCGGGGCCGCGACACCCGGGCCGGTGTCGACCTGGCGCTCCTCGTGTCCGCCAGCACCCTGGCCGCCGTCGCCTGCGTCCACTTCGCCCTCGTCGACCGGATCGACGCCGCCATCGACGGGCTCGGGCCCGTCGACCTCAACGGGGTGGTGGCGCTGGCCGTCCTCGTCCCCGTGGCCACCACGATCTTCGCCCTCCGCCGCTACCGCGACTCGGTCGAGGTGCACCAGGAGCTGGCCCGCCTCTCGCTCCGGGACGGGCTGACCGGGCTCCCCAACCGGCTGTTCCTGTCGGAGTGGCTGGAGACGGAGCTGAAGCGGACCCGCCGGGGTGACGTCCGGGTCGCCGTGCTCTTCATCGACCTCGACCGGTTCAAGCTGATCAACGACACCCACGGCCACGAGGTCGGCGACGCCCTCCTCGCCGCCCTCGCCGGCCGGCTGCGGACCTGCGCCGAGGCCGAGGACGACCGCGTCGTCCGCTACGCCGGCGACGAGTTCATCATCGTCACCCACGACGAGCCCATGCGGCCCAACACCAGCATCCGCATGGCCCGCCGGGTCCTCGCCGCCCTCGACGACCCCTTCGCCATCGGCACCGAGAGCCTGCGGGTGGCGGCCAGCGTCGGCATCGCCGTCAGCGACGGCACCGTCACCGGCGACGAGCTGCTGCGCCGGGCCGACGCCGCCATGTACGACGCCAAGGGCCGCGACGACGGCCAGCCGGTCGTCTACGACCAGGACGTCCACGGCCGCCGCTTCACCCCCGCCACCCTCGAGCCCCACCTGCGGGCCGCCGCCGAGAGGGGCGACTTCCGGCTCGTGTTCCAGCCCGTGGTCGACGTCTCCTCGGGCCACCTGGTCGCCGTCGAGACGCTGCTGCGCTGGGACCACCCGACCCGGGGCCCGGTCGGCCCCGACGAGTTCGTGCCGGTGCTGGAGGAGTCCGGCCTGATCGTCCCCGTCGGCGCCTGGGTGCTGACCGAGGCGCTGCGCCAGGCCCGGGCCTGGAACCACGCCAACCCCCACCGCGACCCGCTCCGGGTCACGATCAACGTCTCGGCCCGGCAGCTGGCCCACGCCGGCTTCGAGGACACGGTGCGGGCCGCCCTGCGGGAGAGCCCGGTGCCCCCGTCGACCATCTGCCTGGAGATCACCGAGGGCGCCCTGATGGTCGACATCGACCAGGCGTGGAGCGCCCTCCGGGCCCTCAAGCGGATGGGCGTGAAGCTGGCCCTCGACGACTTCGGCACCGGCTACTCGTCGCTCTCCTACCTGCGGCAGTTCAGCCTCGACCTGCTCAAGGTGGACAAGTCCTTCGTCGACGGCCTCGGCACCTCGGCCGAGGACACCGCCATCGTCGAGCACGTGATCGGCATGGCCCGGGCCCTCGGCATGGTGACCGTGGCCGAGGGCGTCGAGACCCCCCAGCAGCTGGCCGAGCTCAACCGCCTCGGCTGCCAGCTGGTCCAGGGCTACCTCCTCAGCCCGCCGGTCGGCGCCGCCGAGATCAGCGCCATGCTGAGCCGCGGCACCAACCTCGGCCGCGCCACCGTCACCCCCCAGCTCCTCTGACGAGCTCGGTGGGATCGGTGACACGGTGGTGTCACCGATCCCACCGAGCTCGGGAGGGGGTGGGGGGTCAGACGGGGTGGGGGGTGCCGCCGGCGGCGGCGGAGCGGTAGGCGGCGTCGACGATCCGGTGGGCCCGGAGGGCGACGGTCAGGTCAGGGTGGGCCGGGGTGCCGTCGCGCACGGCGCGGACGAAGTCACCGTCGGGGTTGGGCATGGGGATGCCCCGCTCGGTGCAGGCAGCGACCAGTTCGTCGCCGGCCACGGTGACCGCCGGGCCGCCCGGGTCCTGCCAGGTGACCGGGCCGAACCAGTCGTCCTCGATGGCGATCCAGCGCGAGCCGCAGAAGATCTCGACCCGGCGCAGGCTCGGGCGGGACAGGACGTCGTGCCACACCGAGGTCAGGGTGCCGAGGGCACCGTCGGCGAAGACCAACGAGGCGGTCATCACGTCCTCGATGCCGTCGTGGCCGTGGTGGTTGGCCTGCCGGGCGCTGACCTCGGCGACGGGTCCGACGACGTGCTCGAGCATGTCGACGTCATGGATCGAGTGCTCGATCAGGGTGCCGGCGCCAGCCTTGGTGCGGTCGGCCCGCCACGTCGAGGCGTACTGGCCCTGGGTCGGGATGTACTGGTCGTCGCGGAAGACGACCGCCATCGTCGGGCCGGCGGCCGGGTCCTCCCGCAGCGCCTTGGCCAGGTTGAAAGCCGGGCTGCGCCGGAGGACCAGCCCGCACTGGTTGACGACCCCGCTGGCCACCACCCCGTCGACCATGGCCTCGGCCGCGGCCAGGTCCATGGCCAGCGGCTTCTCGCAGAAGACGGGCAGGCCCCGCCCGACCGCCTCGGCCACGAGGCGCGGGTGCTCGGAGGTCCAGGTGCAGACGTAGACGGCGTCGCAGGAGCCGAGGACCTCGTCCTCGGTGGTGCACGGCGTGGCCCCGCTGGCGGCGGCGAAGGCGGCCGTGCGGCCGGGGTCCGGGTCGTACACGCCGGCCCAGGCCACGTCCTCCCCGCTCCCCTTGAGCATCTTCGAGTGGAACGTGGCGATCAGCCCCGCCCCCAGGAACCCCACGCGCACCGTCATCGCCGGGACGGTAGCCCGCTCCCCAGGTCGCCCCGTTCGATCGCCCTCAGCTCGGGCCGGACCCGGATCAGGTACCAGAGCGAGATGGCCACGCCCACCACGGTCAGCAGCACCCCGGCCGCCACCGCCACCATCCACGGCGTCTGCGGGTGCCGGCTGAGGGCCCACACCCACCGGGGCCGCCGCGCCGCGTCGAGCAGCGCCCACACCGACACCCCGATCGGCACGCACGCCAGGGCGGTCACCACCACCGCCCACACCACGTCCCCGCCCCCCACGGACTCCGACGCAGCGGCGAGAACGCTCACCCACCGACCCTAACGACGAGCTGGCGATCAGATCCGACGGGAAGCCGCCGGATCTGATCGCCAGTTCGGGAGGCGGGTGGGGTCAGACGGTGGCGCGGGCGAGGGCGTGCTGGACGAGCTCGATCAGGGTGGACTTGGTGCTCGTGCGGTCGCGGGCGTCGGTGAGGACGATCGGCGTGTCGGGCGAGATGCCGAGGGCCTCGCGGACGGCCTCGACCCCGTGGGCGGCCACGCCGTCGAAGCAGTTCATGGCCACGACGAAGGGCAGCCCGGCCTCCTCGAAGTAGTCGATCGCCGGGAAGCAGTCCTCCAGCCGCCGGGTGTCGATCAGGACCACGGCGCCGATGGCGCCCCGGACCAGGTCGTCCCACATGAACCAGAAGCGGTCCTGGCCGGGCGTGCCGAACAGGTAGAGCACCAGGTCGTCGCCCAGCCCGATGCGGCCGAAGTCCATGGCCACGGTGGTGCTGGTCTTGGTGGCGACCTTGCTGGTGTCGTCGACGCCCTCGCTCACCTTGGTGAGGGCGGCCTCGGTGGTCAGCGGCTCGATCTCGGAGATCGACCCGACGAAGGTCGTCTTGCCGACGGCGAAGCCGCCGGCGATCACGATCTTGACGGGCAGCGGCGCCGGCCCGCCCGTGCCGTTGTCGGCCGACGGCAGGTCAGAGGGCCTGGAGTCCATCGAACACCCTTTCGAGGAGGCGGAGGCTGGGACGCTCGCTCGAGGCGTGCTCCCGGTTGAAGTCGAGGAGGCCCTCGTCGCACAGGTCGCCGGCGAGCACGCGGGCGACCCCGAGGGGCAGGTGGCAGTGGGCCGAGATCTCGGCGAGGGAGGACGGCTCGCGGCACAGCCGGAGGATGTCGCCCTTCTCCATGGCCATGCGCTCGGCGCGGACGTCGCCGGCGGCGGTGCGGACCAGGATGGTCTCGATGGCGATCTCGGTCCGGGCCCGCGTCCGGCCGCCGGTGAGGGCGTAGGGGCGGACCCGCAGGCCGTGGCCGTCGGAGGAGGGAGGGCTCATGGCAGGAACCTCATCGGGGCAGCGCTCCTTGCAGCTCGGCACGCAGTTCGGGGGTCAGGACCTGACCGCACCGCTCGACCAGCACGGCCATCTCGTAGCCGACCAGGCCGACGTCGGAGGAGGCGTCGGCGACGACGGCGAGGCAGCTGCCGTCGCTGATGCCGGTCACGAAGAGGAAGGCGTGCTCCATCTCGATGATGATCTGCGTGACCTGGCCGCCGCCGAAGCGACCGGCGGCGCCGTAGGCCAGGCCGATCAGACCCGAGGCGACGGCGGCGAAGCGGTCAGCCGCATCCCGGTCCAGGCCCTGCGAGACGGCCATGGGCAGACCGTCGGCCGAGACCACCACGGCCTCGCTCACGCCGGGCACGCGCTCGACGAAGCTGTTGACGAGCCAGTTGACGTTGCGGGCATCGGTGCTGATCTGCATCAGGTGTCCTTGGGGTCGGGGGACGGCAGGTCGAAGCTCGACGCCGCCGAGGGCGCCTTGCCGGCCTGCTTGCCGGAGTGGAAGCGGGAGAGCATCGCCCGCACCTCGTCGGGCGAGCGGCTGGAGGTGGTGGTCGGGCCCCGGCTGGGGCCGTCCGATCCGGGCACCGCCCGGTTGGCGCCGGCCCGGCGGGGCACCCGCTTGACCAGCCCGGCCGAGGTGATCTCGGGGGCGGCGTCGGTGGCGGCCGGCTCCGGCGTCGAGCCGTTCCCGGCGGCGGGGGCGATCCCGTCACCGGCGGCCGGTGCGGTCGAGCCGTTCCCGGCGGGGCCGGTGCCGTTGCCGGCGGGGGTCGGTCCCGGGGTGCGGGTCGGGAGCGGGGGCAGCGTGGCCGGTTGCGGCCCGGCGGGGACCGGCGGCTCGCCGGGCAGCGGGGCGGCGGGGGCGGACGGCCCGGTGGGCGACCCGGCCGGCCCGGACGGGGTGCGCCCGGGCAGCGGGGCGGACGGCCCGGCCGGCGACCCGTTGGGCGACCCGGTGGACGGACCGGCCGGCCCGGCGGGTGTGGCCGGGCCGGTCGGCGGCACGGCGGGGGTGGACGGCCCGGCGGGCGGGGCCGGGGTGCGGCCGGGCAGCGGGGTCGGGGCGAGGAGGTCGCCGGGCGGGGGGCCCGGGGTGCGCACCGGGAGGGGCGGCGGGCCGGCGGGCGCCGGGCCGGTCGGGACGTAGGCCTCGGCCGGGGGCAGGTGGGGGGCGCCGGGCGGGGCCGGCGGCGGGCGGAAGAGGTGGGTGCCGCCCGGGGCGGGGGCGGCCGCCGGCGGGCGCGGGCCGCCGCCGAAGAGGCGGGGCGGGGCCGGCGCCGGGCCGTCGACCGGGTTGGCCGGGGCGCCGTCGGTGGGCCGGGTCTCGGGGCCGGGGGGCGGGCCGAAGAGCGGGCTGGTCCGGGCCACGCCGACCTCGTCGGCCGCCGCCGTCGGGGCCGGAGTGGCGCCCACCAGCGGCTCGGGGGCGTCCTGGACGGCGCTGAGGCCCTGGTCGAAGGCGGGCCCGGTGGGGACGGCCTCGGCCAGGGTGGCGGGGGCGGCGAAGGGGTCGTCGGCGGGCTCCTCGGCCGGCGCCGCCGGGTCGAGGTCGCGGGGGTCGAACGGCGTCGCCTCGAAGGTGATCGGCTCGAACGGCGCCGGCTCCGAGGCGTCGAAGGCGAACGGCGAGGCGGGCGCCGGATCCGACGGCCGGCCGGCGCCGAAGCCGCCCTCGACCGGGTCGCTCAGGTCGAGCGTGTCGAGCTGCGGGACGAGGACGCTCGTCGGGATGCTGACGATGGCGGTCACGCCCCCGGCGGGCGACGGGACGAGGCGGACGGCGATCCCGTGGCGGGCGGCGAGCCGGCCGACCACGATGAAGCCGAGGGTCCGGGCCAGCGTCAGGCCGAGCAGCGGCGGGCGGGTCAGCAGGGCGTTGGCGTCGGCCAGCTGGTCGGCCGACATGCCGATGCCCTGGTCGGTGATCGAGATCGTGTAGCCGCCGCCGTTGTTGCCGTGGCCGACGACCTCGACGCGGGAGTCGGGCGGCGAGAACTGGGTGGCGTTCTCCATCAGCTCCGAGAGCAGGTGGGCCAGGTCGGCGGCGGCCGACGACACCACCTCGCACTCGTCGACGTCGAGCAGGTCGACCCGGGCGAAGTGCTCGATCTCGCCCACGGCGGCGAGGGCGACCTTGGTCAGCGGCACCGGCTTGCCCCGGCGGCGACCGGGCTCGGCGCCGGCCAGCACCAGCAGCGACTCGGCGTTGCGGCGCATCCGGGTCGCCATGTGGTCGAGCTTGAAGAGGTGCTCGAGCTGGTCGGGGTCCTCCTCCTGGGCCTCCAGCTCGTCGATGAACTCGAGCTGGCGGTCGAGGAGGCCCTGG
>DASTYI010000006.1:0-9306 GCA_035765045.1 Iamia sp.
GCTCGAGTTCGCCACCGGCCAGGACAGCTACCTCAACAAGGACGACCAGGTCGCCAAGGACAACGTGGCGTACCAGGACCTCTTCGGCGGCCAGATCATGATCGTCCTGTTCACCATGGACGAGGGCCACACCGTGGTCGACCTGGCCAGCGGGGAGAACCGGGAGGCCATCCTCCGGGCCACCGAGGCCATCGAGGCCGACCCCAACGTCGAGTCGGTGGTGACGCCGCTGACCGGGCTCGAGTTCTCCGACAACCTGATCCAGAACGCCTACGCCGACCCGACGCAGAAGGCCGGCCTGCCCACCGAGTCGATCGCCGGCACCGTCCTCCAGCGGGCGATCGACGCCGAGGAGCCGGGGAGCGAGGAGCAGGTCCTCCGCTACCTCGACCAGGACGCCACCGCCTGCCGCCTCCTCGGCATCCAGAACCCGCTGATCGGCGCCGAGCAGATCCCCGAGGACCGTCGGGAGGAGTGCGAGCAGCCCGGCTTCACGGCCAACCCCGGCGATCTGGGCCTCGATCCCGAGCAGGCGGTGCTGACCAACCCGGCGTGGGTCGACTTCCTGCTCCACGACAACACCGGCGAGATCCGCAAGTCGCTGCGGACCTTCTTCCCCGACGACACCCACGCCCAGATGATCGTGCGGCTCGAGGGCAACGCCGACGTCGAGACCGAGGGGGCGGGCGCCGTCGCCGTCAAGGAGGTGTGGGCCGACGAGGACATCGACGGCGGGTCGGTGCTCGTCACCGGCGCCCCCGTCCTCCTCAAGGACATCAACGACTACCTGAAGGGCGGGATCCTCAAGCTGGGCGGCATCGCCATCGCCATCATGGTGCTGATCCTGCTGGTGCTGTTCGACGTGCGCTGGCGGCTGCTGCCCCTCGCCGTCGTGCTCGTCGGGGTGGTCTGGGCCTTCGGCCTGGCCGGCTACCTCGGCGTGCCGCTCACCATCGTCACCATCGCCGGGCTGCCGGTGATGCTCGGCGTGGGCATCGACTACGCGATCCAGATGCACGCCCGGGTCGAGGAGGAGGTGGTGATCGACCGCGCCGCCCACCCGATCCAGGAGACGGCCCGCAACCTGTGCCCGGCGCTGCTGGTCGTCACCTTCGACGCCCTGTTCGCCTTCGCCGCCCTGCGCTTCGCCAAGGTCCCGATGATCCGCGACTTCGCCCTGCTGCTGTGCATCGGCGTGGCCGTGATCTGCCTCGGGTCGATCATCATCCCGCTGGCCACCCTCGGCATCCGCGAGTTCAGGTCGCCCACCACGGGCCGGGACTTCCGCGAGGGCGCCCTCGGCCGGCTGACCGTGTGGCTCGGCTCGCTCTCGCCCCGCACCGCCATCCCGCTGATGGCCGCCAGCCTCGTGATCTTCGTGGGCGGCATCGTGGTCGAGGACAAGCTCGTCCTCCAGACCGACCCGGTCCAGTGGGTCAACCAGAGCTCGCAGAACCGCAAGGACATCCAGACCCTGGAGGACGAGGTCGACTCGTCGAGCGAGCTCGGCACCTACGTGGTGGCCGACAGCGAGGAGGAGCTGTTCTCCGACGAGACGATCGGCTACCTCCACACCTTCACCGACCGGACGCTGGAGGAGTACCCGGACCTGCTCAACCGGGCGTCGAGCATCATCACGCCGATCAGCTTCCTCACCGACATCGAGGGCGCCAGCGACGTCGTGCCCACCGGCGAGGAGATCACCAAGGCCTACGAGGCCGCCCCCGAGGCGGTGCGGACCTTCACGGTGGCCGACACCGAGGACGACCACGCCCTCAACATCCTCTTCACCACCCGCCCCAGCTCGCTCGACGAGCGGGCCGAGATGGTCAACGAGATCCGGGACACGGTCGACCCGCCGGGCGACGTGCGGGCCACCCCGTCGGGCCTGGCCGTGGTCGGCGTCGGGCTGCTGGAGAACCTGGAGGCCAACCGGGTCCTGCTGACCTACCTGTCGGTCCTGTTCGTCTTCCTGTTCCTGACCATCCGGCTGCGCTCGCTGGTGCGGTCGCTGCTGTCGCTGGTGCCGGTGCTGATCGCCGTGGGGGCGGCGTCGCTGGTCGCCTTCGGGCTCGACCTCAAGCTCAGCCCGATGACGGCGGTGGGCGGGCCGCTGGTGATCGCCGTGTGCACCGAGTTCACCTCGCTGATCCTCTTGCGCTTCCTGGAGGAGCGGGCCCGGGGCCTGGCCCCGCAGGCGGCCGCCGACGTCACCGCCTCCCGGACGGGCCGCGCCTTCATCGTCTCGGCCATGACCGCCGTGGTCGGCGTGGCCGTGATCGCCACCTCGTCGCTCCCGCTGCTGCGCGACTTCGGGATCATCGTGGCCATGAACGTCGTCGTCGCCCTGCTGTCGGCGCTGGTGATCCTGCCCCCGGTGATGGTCTGGGCCGAGGAGCGGGGCTGGGTGTCCCGCGGGATGATCGACCCCGCCCAGCTCGGGGACCGCACCCACGACGAGGCCGAGCCCGACACCCCCGACCTCGGCGGCGCCCACACGTAGGTCGTACGAACGGTGCCAGGCACCGTTCGTACGGACCTAGCCGTTGTCGCGGAGGTCCTCCTTCCACGTGCGGAAGCGCTCGTGGGCGGTGCCCGAGGGGCCGGTGCCCTCGCCCCGGCCGTCGGGGTGGAGGCGGAAGGTGTGGACGACGGCGAGGTCGTCGGCCCGGGCCGCCCACATCCGGGCGTCGGCCTTGGTCGGCGGCCCGGCCCGCCACAGCAGCCAGGGCCCGATCCGGCGGATGTAGCGGGCGACGGGGGCGCCGGGCAGGTCGGCGCCGAGGGCGAGCAGGTCGGCCGGGGCCTCGACCCAGGCGGTGGCCGGGATGGCCCGGTCCCGCAGCGGCGTGGCCGGGAGGTCGGCCGTCCGGACCGGGGTGTGGTCGACCGGCCGCTCCGGCGACGGCACCGGCGGGCCCGTCACCACCCCCGCTCGGCCCACTCGTCGAGGTGGGGGCGCTCGGTGCCGATCGTGGTCGTGTCACCGTGGCCGGGGAGGACGAGGGTGTCGTCGGGGAGGGTGAAGAGCCGCTCCTCCAGCGAGCGCATGATCGTGGGGAAGTCGCCCCCCTCGAAGCTGGTGTTGCCCGGCCCGCCGGGGAACAGGGTGTCACCGCTGAAGAGCAGCGGGGTGCCCTCGACGGTGAAGCACACCGAGCCCGGCGTGTGACCCGGGGTGTGGTGGGCGTGGAGGCGGAGCCGGCCGACCTCGATCACGTCCTCGTCGTCGATCGTGGCGTCGTAGCTGGGGAGCATGGCCGCGTCGGCCTCGGTGACGGCCACGTCGTAGCCGGCGTCGCGCAGCGCGGGGACGGCCTGGATGTGGTCCCAGTGGCCGTGGGTCTCCAGCACCCGGCGCACCCCGAGGGCCTGGCACAGCTCGAGCAGCCGCTCGTGCTCGTTGGCGGCGTCGAGGAGGACGGCGTCGCCGGTCTCGGTGCAGCGGACGACGTAGACGTTGTTGTCCATCGGGCCGACGACCACCTGGTGGACCTCGATCCCGGTGGCCGACCAGATCTGCGTGCTCATGGCGCCAGTCTGCCGCGGCCCGGCGTCCTATGGTCCCCGACGACATGGCCACGACCGACTGGAACCCGATCCTCAAGGCGGAGCTGGGGAAGCCGTACTTCGCCGAGCTGCGGGCCTTCGTCGACGGCGAGCGCCGCCGCCACCAGGTGTTCCCCCCGGCCGAGGACGTCTTCGCCGCGCTCCACCTCACGCCCTACGCGGACGTCAAGGTGCTGATCCTCGGCCAGGACCCGTACCACGGCCCCGGCCAGGCCCACGGGCTGTGCTTCTCGGTGCGCCCCGGGGTCGACGTCCCGCCGTCGCTGGTCAACATCTACACCGAGCTGGAGTCCGACCTCGGCGTGCCCCGCCCCGGCCACGGCTGCCTCGACGCCTGGGCCCGCCAGGGGGTGCTGCTCCTCAACGCCACCCTGACGGTGCGGGCCCGGCAGGCCGCGTCGCACCAGGGCAAGGGCTGGGAGACGTTCACCGATGCGGTGATCCGGGCCGTGAACGACAAGCCCGAGCGGGTCGTGTTCATCCTCTGGGGCAGCTCGGCCCGCAAGAAGAAGGCGCTGGTCGACACGTCCCGGCACGTCGTCATCGAGTCGCCCCACCCGTCGCCCCTGAGCGCCCACCGGGGCTTCTTCGGCAGCCGCCCGTTCAGCCGGGCCAACGCCGCCCTGGAGGCCGCCGGCCGCGAGCCGGTCGACTGGTCGATCCCCGCCCAGGCGGGGTAGCCGAGGTGTGCCCCCTGGTTCTGTCAATCCCCGTGTCCCGCAGAGGTACCTGAGGGTTGACAGAACGGGTCTAGGTTCCGGCGATGGACGTCGGCGTGGCCCTCCCCACCATGGCGCCGGGCTACGGGCCGGGCACCACCGTGGCGTGGAGCCGGGGGATCGACGCCGGCCCCTTCACCAGCGTGTCGGCGGGGGAGCGGATCACCTTCGACAACCCCGAGCTGGCCACGACGCTGGCCGCCGCCGCGGCGGTGACCGAGCGGGTCGAGGTCATCGCCAACATCTGGATCCTGCCGATGCACCCGCCGGCGCTGGTGGCCAAGCAGGTGGCGACGCTCGACCACCTGGCCGGCGGGCGCTTCACCCTCGGGGTGGGCGTCGGCGGGCGGGGCCACGACTACCGGGCCGCCGAGGCGCCCTACGAGCGCCGCCACGCCCGGCTCGACGAGTGCGTCGCCGAGGTCCGCCGCCTCCTCGCCGGCGAGCCGCCCTTCGCCGGCGCCGACCCGGTGGGCCCGCCGCCGGTCCGCCCCGGCGGGGTGCCGGTGCTGGCCTCGCCGATGGGCCCCCGGTCGATGGCCCGGGCGGCGGCGTGGGCCGACGGCATCACCGGCTTCAGCGTGGCCGGCAAGGGGGCCGAGATGCGGACGACCAACCAGCTCGCCGACCGGGTCTTCGCCGACGCCGGTCGCCCCCCGCCCCGCAAGCTGAGCGGCTGCTTCTACGTCGTCGGGGTGGAGGAGCCGCGGGCCACGCTCAAGGCCTTCGCCGCCCGCTACCTCGCCATCTTCGGCGAGGACTTCGCCCGGGCCATGGCCGAGGAGTGCTGGGTGGCGAGCCCCGACGACCTCCGTCGCGTCCTCGACGACGCCGAGGCGGCCGGGGTCGACGAGCTGGTGCTGGTGCCCGGCACCGTCGACCTCCGCTGCCTCGACGTCACCGCCGAGGTCGTCACCACCCGCTGAGCCTCAGCCCCCGGCGGGCTGGACGATGAGGGCGCCGCTGGCGTCCCGGTGGTGCACCGGCCACGGCGTGCCCGGGACGTTGACCGGGAGCTCCAGGCCGTGGACGGCGTAGAAGCGGCCGTCGGGCGAGATGGTGAGCGTGTCGACGGCGATCTCGTCGCCAGCCGGGTCGCTGACGAAGGTCTCGGCCGCCCCCGGTGGGCGGGCGCCGACGAAGATCACGTCCTGGGCGGTGCCGGCGGGGCGGGCGCTGATCTCGAAGCCGACGGCGCCCATCACCGTCTCGCCGGCGATGTCCTCCCAGACGGGCACCTCGCCGTCGGTGTTGACCTGCACGCCGTCGACGAAGCCCCGGATCACGTCCTGGTCGACCTCGATCCGGTAGGTGCCGCTGTCGGCGGTCGGGCCCTCCCACGTCATCGGGATGCAGGCCGGGTCGGCGTCGCACCGCTCGGCCTCGGCCTGGCGGGCGGCCAGCCGGTCCCGGGCCTCGGCCCGGATGGCCCGGTCGGCCTCGTCGAGCGGCTCGGCGGGGACGACGGCGGCCAGCACCCGCTCGATCACCTCGGTGGCGGCGTCGACGTCGTCGGAGGGCGCATCGGCCCAGGCCTGGAGGTCCTGGCACGGGGGCTCGGTGGGGAGGGCCTCGATCCCCGACACCCGGACGGTGCCGGTGGCCGGGTCGGCGATGCCGGTGGCGACCTCGAGGGTGCCGGCCGGGCCGAACATGGGGGCGTCGATCTGGGGCAGGCCGCCGAGGGCGACCGACACCAGGTGGCCGTCGAGGGTGACCTGCGCCGTGGTGCGCACCAGCTCCGGGAGCTCGCCCTCCTGGCGGGGGATCTCGTGGGCCACGGGGGCCGGGATGCCCTCGCCGGCCAGCGTGAAGGGGCAGTCGCCCACGACCATCGGCGGGGTGTCGCCGGCCGGGGCCTGGACGCGGATGGCATCGACCACCCGGGCGATGGCGGCGTCGATCGGGGCCAGCTCGCCGTCGGCCGCGGCGGCGGCGACGGCGGCCGGGTCCTCGCCGGGCTCGCCGGGCACGAGCCGCAGGCCGTCGATCACGTCGGTCAGGGCGCTGATGTCGACGCCGACGTGGGCGCCGGCGCACCCGGCCGGGGCCCCGCCCAGCTCGGCGCCGCGGTGGAACCAGACCCGCGTCGACCCGTCCTCCAGGCCGGCGTGGAACAGGCTGCCCTCGAGCGGGGCGCGGCCCGCCTCGCCGACCGAGACGACGACGGCGCGCCCGTCGACCTCGGTGTGCCCGACGGTGCCGAGCGTGGGTGGGAGGCCGTCGGCCCGGCCCCGCGCCCCCGGGATCGGGGGTGGGCCCGGTTCGAGCGTCCCGACGTCGGCGGCGGGGTCGAGGGTGAAGGGGCAGGCCGCGGTCGGGGCGGTGGTCGCCGGCGGGTCGGTGGCGACGACCCCCTCGTCACCGGTGTCGCGGGCGCCGGCCACGGCGATCCCGGCGACCAGGGCGACGGCGGCGGCCATGGCGACCAGGGCGGCGGCCCGGCGGCGACCGGGGCCGGTGCCGGTCTCGTCGAGGTCGAGCCGGACGTCGTCGTCGGTGGCCCGGCGGGCGATGTCGTCCCACTGGTCGGGCGGGTCGATGCGGTCGAGGGCGCGGAGCGGGTCGGGGTTCATCGGTCGGCCTCCCGGGCGGGATCGGCGGTCGTGGTGGTGTCGGCGGGATCGGCCAGCAGGGCCCGGAGGCGGCGTCGCCCCCGGCTGGCCTGGACCCGCACGGTGGCGGCGGTGGTGCCCATCAGGGCGGCGGCCTCGGCGGCGCTGAAGCCGGCCCCGTCGGTGAGGACGACGGCCCGGCGCTGCTGGTCGCCCAGCCGCTGGAGGGCCCGGACCAGGTCGACGGCGTCACCGGGGACGGCGAGCACCGACCGCTGGGCGACGACCTCGCCGTCGCCCAGCGGCTCGGTCGGCTCCCGCCGGGCCCGGTGCATCTCGCCGGCGGCGATGCGGAACGCCGCCCGCCACACCCACGCCGCCGGATCGGTGATGGCATCGCCCCGCCGGGCGGCCTGGGCGAAGGCCTCGGCCACCGCCTCGTCGGCCACGTCGGCCGACCCGCTCCAGGCCAGGACGGCCCGCCACAGCCGGGCGTGGACCTCCTCGTACACCGGGCGGAGCCGGTCGAGGCCGGGGCCGGTCGTCATGGTGGGAACCCCCTGCACACCCCTCCAGGGGCCCGCCCCCGCCCGATCGTTAACACCGGGTCCCGCTAGGTGCTCACCACGTCGAAGCCGAGGGCCAGGGCGACGGGGATCTGGCGGGGGTCGAAGGTGACGAAGGTGACGGGGGGCGGGAGCCGGTCGGCGGCGGCCAGGTGCAGGGCGTCGACGGTGCGCAGCGGCTGCTCGCGGGCCAGCTCGGCGGCCCGGTCGAGGCAGAGGGCGTCGACCGGGACGACGTGGGTCCGCTCCCAGTCGTCGCGCAGGGCCCGGCGCAGGCGGTCGCGGTCGAGCGGGTTGTCGGTGACCCGGTCGACCAGGGGGAGGGCCTCGGCCAGGGCCAGCGCCGAGGCGCACCACACCGGGTCGGCGGCCATGGCGTCGACCACCACCTGCCGGTGCGGCCCGCTGAGGAACCGGCCCAGCAGCGCCGTCGTGTCCAGCGCCAGCGTCATCGCCGGCCAACCTTGGACGGCACCCGCCGCATGCGGCGGGTTGCCGTCCAAGGTTCGAGGGTCACGAGCGGACCTCGGCGGCGAGGCGGTCGAGCCGGGCGCCCATCAGGTCGATCCGCACGTCGGGCGGGGGGCGGTCGCTGCGGCGGGCGGGGACGACGAGGCCCCGGGCGGCCAGGTCGTCGATCGTGGGCACGTCGCCGGCGGGGTCGAGCGGCCCGAGCTGGGCCACCGGGCGCCCGGCCACGGTGACGACGATCCGCTCGCCCCCCTCGGCCCGGCGGAGGAAGGTGGCGGCGTTGGCCCGGAAGGTGCGGACGGGGACGCTCTCGGTCACGTACACATGTGTACACGACATGTCCAGGACTCAAGTCGACCGACCGGTCACGATCCCCCCATGAACTTCGCCTTCAGCGACGAGCAGGAGGAGCTGCGCAAGGTCGTGCGCCAGTTCCTGGAGAACAAGTCCTCCGAGACCGCGGTCCGGGAGCAGATGGACACCGAGCAGGGCTACGACCCCGCCGTCTGGAGCCAGATGGCCGAGCAGCTCGGTCTCCAGGGCCTGGCCATCCCCGAGGAGTACGGCGGCTCGGGCTACGGCTTCATCGAGCTGGTCGTGATCTTCGAGGAGATGGGCCGGCGCCTGCTGCCCGCCCCCTACTTCTCGACCGTGGCCCTCGCCGCCACCACGCTGCTCCACAGCGGTGACGACGCGGCGAAGAAGGCCCACCTCCCCGGCATCGCCTCGGGCGAGACCATCGCCACGCTGGCCTTCACCGAGGCCAACGGCAAGTGGGACGAGAGCGGCATCACCACCACCGCCACCAAGGACGGTGAGGGCTACACGCTGTCGGGCGAGAAGATGTTCGTCCTCGACGGCCACGTCGCCAACCTGATCCTCGTCGCCGCCAAGACCGACGCCGGCACCTCGCTGTTCGCCGTCGACGCCGACGCCTCGGGCCTCACCCGTGAGGCGCTGCCGACGATGGACCAGACCCGCAAGCAGGCCAAGGTGACCTTCGACGGCACGCCGGCCACCCTGATCGGCACCGACGGCGAGGGCTGGACCGTCCTCGAGAAGGTGCTCGACCTCGCCGTCGTGGCCCTGGCCGCCGAGCAGGTCGGTGGCGCCCAGCTGTGCCTCGAGATGGCCGTCCAGTACGCCAAGGATCGCGTCCAGTTCGGCCGGCCCATCGGCTCGTTCCAGGCCATCAAGCACAAGTGCGCCGACATGCTGCTCGAGGTCGAGTCGGCCAAGTCGGCCGCCTACTACGCCGGTTGGTGCGCCTCGGAGCTCAACGACGAGCTGCCCTCGGTCGCCAGCCTGGCCAAGGCCTACTGCTCGGAGGCCTACTTCCACGCCGCCGCCGAGAACATCCAGATCCACGGCGGCATCGGCTTCACCTGGGAGCACCCCGCCCACCTGTACTTCAAGCGGGCCAAG
>DASTYI010000007.1:0-7341 GCA_035765045.1 Iamia sp.
CCGACGAGGATCGGGGCGGGCGCCGGCAGCGCCGGCCAGGGGGCGTCGACGACGGCCCGGACGTGGGTGCCCTCGTGGTGGACGGTGCCGTCGCCCCGCAGCATCGTCCCGCAGACGGTGATCGCCTCGACGAGGCGGTCGACCCGCTCCCCCACCGGCCCGAGGCGGAGGCCGGTGGCGTCGTGCTCGACCTGGAGCCAGCCCGTCCCCATCCCCAGCTCGGCCCGCCCGCCCGAGATCCGGGACAGGGTGGCGACCGCCTGGGCCACCTCGACCGGGTGGCGCAGCGTGGCCGCCACCATCGTCTGGGTCAGCCGGACCCGCTCGGTCGCCACCGCCGCCGCCCCCAACGTGGTGAACACGTGGGGGACGGCGATCGGAGGCTCGGGGGGGATCCCGCTGAAGAAGTGGTCGATGGCGCGGACGCCGTCGTACCCGGTGGCCTCGGCCCGGCGGGCGTCACCGACCGCGTCGAAGGAGAGCGCCTTGCCGAAGACCTGCACGGGAGGAGGGTGGGGTCAGGCGACGGCGACGGCCGGCTCGGGCTCGACCCAGTCGCCCAGGTCGGGCCGGACGTAGGCGTCGTACAGCGCCTTCGTGTAGTTGAACCGCATGTTGGCGGCCTCCTTCACGATCTCGATGCAGCGCTGCTGGAGGGCCGGGGTGTCGGCGTACTTGAGGACGATCTGGTAGCCGCGCTCGCCATGGACCTCGTCGGAGGTGATGTGGAGGTCGAAGAACTCGGTCTCCCACTCGGTGAAGCCGTAGCGCTCGGGGTCGATCAGCGCCGGGTACTGGGTGCGGTAGATGCTCGGCACCTGCGACTCGAGGCCGACGACGGTGGCCGCGGTCGAGACGGCGAAGTGCTCCTCGTTGGTGAGCTTGTACTGCCAGCCCTGGATGCCGAGGGTGAACGGCGTGGCGTTCTTGCGGTCCATCACGAACTCGCGGGTGCCGCCGCAGGCCTCGGCGAAGCGGATCAGCAGGTCGGTGTGGCGGTCGTCGGAGAGCTCCTCCTCCCACAGGTTCTGGAGGAGGAAGTCCTTGGCGTCGCGGGCCCAGTCCGGGGTCTTGGCGTACATGACGCCGAGCAGGTCACCGAAGGGGCCGACGTAGTGGTAGTGGTTCGCCGCCCAGTGGACGAAGTGCTGGCGGGACAGCTTGCCGGTGGCCCACGCCCGGCTGAAGGACGCATCTCGGGCCATCGTGCCCTTCATGGCGTCCTCGAGGGCGGAGCGGAACTCCTCGGGGGGAAGCAGGTCGGTCACGGGGGTCTCCTGGGAGGTCGAAGTTGTATACAAGATACGAACCGTCTTCCAGGGTGTCAACCGGTCCGCGGGACGACCCGGGGCCGCCGGGCCGAGCGGGCCGCCTCGGTACGGTCGGCCTCGACCAGGAACTGCTCCCGGGAGCGCTCGATGTGCCGCCGGGCCAGCGATTCGGCGACCTCGGCCCGACCGGCCCGCACGGCGTCGATGATCCCGGCGTGCTCGGCCCACGCCGGCACGCCCCGGCGCTCGGCCACCAGCGAGAAGATCCAGGCGATGCGCTGGGCGTACTGCTGCATCAGGGCGACCAGCTCGTCGTTGTCCGCCGCCGTGGCCAGGGCGGTGTGGAAGTCGTTGTTGAGCGGCGCCAGGGCGTCCCACCGCCCGTTGACGACCGCCTCGTCACCGGCGGCGAGCACCATGTCCAGCGAGGCCAGGTCGGCGTCGGTGCGCCGGGCCGCGGCCAGCCGGGCGGCCGTCCCCTCCAGGGCGATGCGCACCTCGTAGCAGTGGAGCGCGTCGCGGATCGAGACCTTGGCCACCGTCGCCCCCCGGCGCGGCGCCAGGTCGACGAACCCCTCCCGCACCAGCTGGCGGATGGCGTTGCGCACCGGGCCCCGGGACACGCCCATCTCGTCGGCCAGGGTCGACTCGACCAGGCGCGACCCGGGCGCCAGCCGGCCGGTGACGATCCAGGTCCGCAGCTGCTCGCACACCATCGACTCGAGGGTGCGGTGCCGGCTGCCCAGCGGTGACGCCACCACCTCCTCGTCCACCTCTGGTCCCCTTCCCGGGTTCGCCGACGACGCCCTTGCGTCGCTATTTCGGATACAATGTACCATCCTGACGTGACCGAGCCCACCTCCCCGCCGCCCGTCGACCGCACCCCGCGCTGGTGGGCCCGGACCATCGCCGTGGGGCTGGCCGCCGGCTTCCTCTCCGGCCTGTTCGGTGTCGGCGGCGGGATCCTCATGGTGCCGGCGATGGTCCTCCTCCTGGCCATGGAGCAGCGCCGGGCCCACGGCACCTCGCTCACCGCCATCCTCCCCATCGCCGTCTCCGGCACCATCGGCTACGCCGTCGAGGGCAGCGTCGACTGGCCCGTGGCCGTCTGGCTCACCGTGGGGGCGGCCGGCCTCGGGGCCGTGATCGGCACCCACCTGCTCCACGTCCTGCCCCGGCGGGCCCTGGCCTACGGGTTCGCCGCCCTGCTCCTCGCCACCGCCGTGCGCATGGTGCTCGACTCCAGCGACGCCGGCGGACGAGCCGCCCTCACCGTGGCCACCGCCGTCCTGCTCGTGGCCATCGGGGTCGTGACCGGGATCCTGGCCGGGCTGCTCGGCGTCGGCGGCGGGATCGTCGTCGTCCCGATCATGGTGCTGGCCCTGGGGATGCCCGCGGCGGTGGCCAAGGGCACGTCGCTGGCCATGGTCGTGCCCACCTCGCTGGTCGGGACGTGGCGCAACGTCAAGGCCCGCAACACCGAGCTGGTGACGGCGGCGGTGATGGGCGTCGCCGGGCTGGCCTCGTCGTTCGCCGCCACCAAGATCTCGGTCGGGCTCGACGAGACCCTCTCCAACCGGCTCTTCGGCGCCCTGCTCCTGCTGGTGGCGCTGTCGATGTTCCGCAAGGAGCGCCGGGCGGCCCGGGCCGAGGCCACCGCCGAGGTCACCGCGGCGGCCGAGGACGACGCCCCCGTGGCCCCCGCCGGCCCTTGACCCCGTCTCCGTCATTGGTATTCTGTATACGAAATCTGCCGACGGAGAGCGCCCCGTGCCCGACATCCACTTCACGACGAGCGACAAGGTCGTCCCGTTCCCCGAGGGCGAGGAGGTCAACATCCTCCGGGTCTCGATCCGCCACGACGCCGGCCTCCCCTGGCGCTGCGCCAGCGGCAACTGCGGCACGGACCGGATCGTCGTCACCGAGGGGACCGAGCACCTCAGCCCGGCCCGCCGCCGGGAGCGGGAGCGGCTGGGCGAGGACCTGATGGCCCAGGGCTACCGCCTGGCCTGCCAGACCTACACCAGCGGCGACTGCTCGGTGGTGTGGGACCCGGACCAGCGCGGCCTCGACGAGGACTCCGCCGCCGGCAAGAAGCTCAAGGAGCGGTGGCTGGGCGCCGCCGACTCGGCATGACCGACGACCTCGGGGTGGTGGCGGCACCCCCCTACCGCGCCGTGGCCGCCCTGGCCGACGTCGAGGCCGCCGGCAAGCTCGTCGTCGACGTCGACGGCACGCCGCTCCTGCTCGTCTGGCACGAGGGCCGGCTCACCGCCATGGCCAACCTCTGCATCCACCGCGAGCGCGAGCTGTCGTCGGGGTTCCTGCTCAAGGGCCGGATCGTCTGCCCCGGCCACCAGTGGTCGTTCTCGCTCGAGGACGGCTTCTGCAAGGAGCGCGACCGCACCCAACCCGTCTACGAGACCCGCATCGTCGACGGCACCGTCGAGGTCGCCATCTAGTCCTCGTCGTCCTCGCCGGCGGCCAGGTGGGACCGGCCGGGGGCGCAGTCGGGACGGGCGGGGCACCAGCGGCAGCGGGCCGACGGGCGGGCCACCGGCGGGTGGTCGTGGTGGCGGATGGCGACCATGCGGGCAACGGCGTCGACGACCCGGGCGGCGGCCGCCTCCAGCACGCCGACGGTGACGTCCTCGACCTGGAGCTCGCCCGACTCCAGGTACGACGTCGCCACCGCCCGGGGCGGGACCCCCAGCTTCAACGTCTCGACCAGGGCGTAGAAGCGCAGGTCCTCGCGGTGGCTGGGGTGGGCGCCGCCGGTCTTGAAGTCGACGATGACCTTGCCCGCGGTGCGGCCCTCGGCCCGCCCGATCGACAGGTCGACCCGGCCCGCCAGGGTGATGCGGCCGCCGGCCAGGTCGGCCCGGACCCTGACCTCGGTGGCGGGGCGCCAGGCGCTCTTGAGCGGGGGCCAGATCTCGTCGTAGTCCACGACCCGGGCGACCGCCGCGCCGCGGACCTCGGCCCGCTCGTCGTCGGGGCAGGTGCGCAGCCACTCCGACATCCACAGCTCGGAGCGCTCCAGGCTGGCCAGGGCCCGGTCGACCAGGTCGGCGGGCGGCGGCAGGGGCGTGCCCGGGCGCCGGTTGATGCCCAGCTCGATCGCCTTGTGGGCGACCACGCCCTTCACCACCGCCGGCGTCACCGAGAACGACGGGTCCTGGTCCTCGGCGTGCCAGCGGGCCTCGCAGGTGTGGATGGTGGCCAGGGCGTGCTTGGAGACGAAGAGCGTCGCCTCGTCGGGCAGGGCCGAGGCGGGCCCGGCCAGCTCGTCCTCCAGCAGCGCCCGCAGGTCGGCGGCGACGCCCGCCGCGAACACCGGCCGCTCGGCCCGCTTGGCGCCCAGGCGGGCCAAGGTCTCGCGCTGGCGGGGGGTGAGGCCGTCGTCGGGCGCCTCGGCCGGCTCGGGCGGGTCCGACACGAGCCGCAGCGGCGGCACGTCCTCGGAGGCGGCGGGCGGCGAGCTCACGACCCGAGGCTACGGCACCCCTGTGACAGCCCGGGGGACAGCCCGACGGGGAGCCGCCTACGCTCGGCGCCATGGCCCGGCCGACCAAGGAGCGCAGCACCGCCCTCGTCCCGGTGTCGATCCCCCGGACGAGCGACGACCACGACCTCGACGACCCCCGCCTCGGCGACGTCGACGAGTGGGGGCGCAGCGAGCGGATGCGCGAGCTGGCCCGCAAGGCCTACGCCCCGCTCTACGAGCGGTGGTTCCGGGTGACGTGGGAGGGCATGGAGAACATCCCGGCCGACGGGGGCGCCCTCCTCGTCGCCAACCACGCCGCCGCCGTGCCCTCCGACGCCCCGGCGATCATGCACGGCATCGAGGTCGAGATGGGCCGGCCCGTGTACGGCCTCGCCGACCACTTCTTCAAGTCGGTCCCGGTGGTCGGCACGCTGTGGGCCCGCAACGGCGGCGTCGTCGCCCAGCCCGACAACGCCTACCGCCTGCTGCGCGAGCAGGGCCAGCTCGCCCTCGTCTTCCCCGAGGGCACCAAGGGCCCGGCCAAGACCTACGACGAGCGCTACCGGCTGCGCCGCTTCGGGCGGGGCGGCTTCGTCGAGATCGCCATGCGGGCCGGCGTGCCCATCATCCCGATCGCCGTCGTCGGCGCCGAGGAGTCGATGCCGACGATCACCCGGCTCCCGGCGGTGGCCAAGGTGCTCGGCCTCCCCTACTTCCCAATCACCGCCAACATGCTGGCGTTCGGGCCGCTCGGCGCCCTGGCCTACTTCCCGGCCAAGTTCACCATCCGGGTCCTCGAACCGGTCACCTTCGACGTGCCGCCCGACCAGCCCCGCTACTCGCGGAGCCGGATCATGGACGCCTCCGAGGAGATCCGCCAGAGCATCCAGGAGGCGCTGTACGACATGCTCCAGAAGCGCCGCTCGGTGTGGTTCGGATGAGGTCGCGGTAGTGGGGCGGCGGGTCCTCATCACCGGGCTGGGCACGTTCTGGGGCGGCCGGCTGGCGCAGGCGATCGAGAACGAGCCCGACGTCGACGTCGTCATCGGCCTCGACACCGAGGAGCCCAAGGTCCGCCTCGAGCGCACCGAGTACGTCCGCTCCGACGAGAACTACTCGATCCTCAGCCGCATCGTCTCGGCCACCAAGGTCGACACGATCGTCCACACCTTCCTCGTCGTCGACAGCACGCAGACCAGCGGGCGCCGGCTCCACGAGATCAACGTCATCGGCACGATGAACCTCTTCGCCGCCGCCTCGACGCCCGGCAGCACGGTGCGCAACGTGGTCGTGAAGTCCTCGGCCCTCGTCTACGGCGCCACCGCCCGGGACCCGCGCTGGTTCACCGAGACGATGTCGCGACGGGCGACGCCGCGCACCCGGATCGAGCGCAGCCTGCTCGAGGTCGAGGGCTACGTGCGCGACTTCGCCATCGACAACCCCCACGTCGAGGTCACACTGCTGCGCTACTGCAACGTGCTCGGGCCCAAGCTGTCGACGCCGTTCAGCAAGGCGCTGCGGCTGCCGGCGGTGCCGTCGGTGCTCGGCTTCGACCCGCTGTTCCAGCTCGTCCACGAGGACGACGTGGTGCGGTCGCTGCTGTTCGCCATCGGCGAGGGCCGGTCGGGCATCTACAACGTCGCCGGCGACGGCCTCCTGCCGTGGAGCGAGACGGCCCGCATCTGCGGCAAGCCCACCATCCCGCTCCCGTTCGTCGGCACCAACCTGGCCGCCGAGCCCCTGCGCCGCATCGGCGTCGACATCCCGCCCGAGCTGCTGGACCTGCTCCGCTACGGCCGGGGCATCGACAACCGGCGCCTCAAGGAGGCCGGCTTCCACTACCGCTACACCTCCGCCGGCGCCGTCCAGGCCTTCGTCGAGGCCCGCCGCCTCCAGGGCACCGTCGGCGACGACGACTACTCCTACGAGGAAGACGTCGAGGCCTTCTTCCGCCACTCCCCCGCCGTCGTCCGCGACGAGTAGCCCCGTTCTGTCAATCCCCATGGACCGTGGAGGTCCATGCGGGTTGACAGAAGCGGAGCTACTCGGGGCCGAGCCAGCGGAGCTCGAGCTCGTCGCGGCGGGCGTCCCACTCCTCGGCGGGGATGGCGTAGCGGACGTGGTCCTCCCAGACGCCGTTGATCTCCAGGTAGCGGAGGGCGGTGCCCTCATCGCGCAGGCCGAGCTTCTCGGGGACGCGGCGGCTGGCGGTGTTGCGGGGGATGATCGACACCTGGGGCGGTGGAGGCCGAGCTCCTCGAAGGCGAAGCGGGCGAGGACGACGACGGCCTCGGGCATCAGGCCCCGGCCGGCGACGGCCTGGTCGATCCAGTAGCCGACGTAGGCGTTCTGGAACGGGCCCCGCTGGACGGTGTTGAGGTTGATCTCGCCGCAGAACCGGCCCTCGTAGAAGATGCCGAAGCCGTGGCCGGTGCCGAGGGCCCGCTCGCGCTGGCGGGCGGCGCAGCGCACGCCGAAGGCGTCGCGGTCGGTGGTGGGGTCGGGGGCGCCGGCCTGGCGGCTGGGCTCCCAGACGGTGAGCCAGTCGTGGCAGCGGACCCGCACCTCCCGCCAGGCGGGGAA
>DASTYI010000008.1:0-27408 GCA_035765045.1 Iamia sp.
CGCGACCGCCACCACGACGCGGTCACCGCCGCCCTCACCGACGCCGTGGCCGAGCTGGCCGAGCGGCTGGCCGCCCTGTCGGACCGGGTCGACCGGACCAACGACCGGGTCCACGACGGTGCCGTGCGGGCCGACGCCGCCGAGGCCGCCGACACCGCCCTCCGCGACGAGGCCACCCGCCTGGCCGCCCGCACCGACGAGGTGGCGGGCGCGCTCGACGGGCTGCGGGCCGACGTCGCCGGCGCCCACGAGCAGGACCGCATCACCGCGGCCATCGTCGACGACGCCGAGGCCCGGCTGCTCGAACAGATCACCGAGCTGCGCCAGCAGCTGGACAAGCTGAGAGACGAAGGAGACAAGGGATGAAGGTCGACGGAGGCGTCGGCGGTGACCTCACGGGCATCGCCGAGGCGGTCAAGCTCCAGGAGGCGGCCGGCTACGACGGCGTGTTCGCCTCGGAGACCAGCCAGGACCCCTTCCTCACGCTGCTGCTCGCCGCCGAGCACAGCGAGACGATCGAGATCGGCACCAACATCGCGGTGGCCTTCGCCCGCAACCCGATGACCCTGGCCCAGAGCGCCCACGACCTCCAGCGCTTCTCGGGCGGCCGCTTCATGCTCGGCCTGGGCAGCCAGATCAAGCCCCACATCACCCGGCGCTTCTCGATGGAGTGGAGCCAGCCGGCCGCCCGCATGCGGGAGATGATCCAGGCCCTGCGGGCCATCTGGGCCACCTGGAACGAGGGCGCCGAGCTGGCCTTCGAGGGCGAGTTCTACCGCCACACCCTGATGACGCCGTTCTTCACCCCGCCGGCGTCGCCCCACGGCCCGCCGCCCGTCTACCTGGCCGCCGTCGGCCCGCTGATGACGAGGGTGGCCGGCGAGGTGGCCGACGGCCTGCTGGCCCACGGCTTCACCACGCCCGAGTACCTGCGCGACGTCACCCTCCCGGCGCTGGAGGAGGGGGCCAAGGCCGGCGGCCGCACCCGCGCCGACCTGATCATCGCCATCCCCGCCTTCGTCGTCACCGGCACCACCGAGGAGGCGACGGCCAAGGCCGCCACCGCCGTCCGCCGCCAGATCGCCTTCTACGGATCGACCCCGGCCTACAAGGGCGTCCTCGAGCACCACGGCTGGGACGACCTCCAGCCCCAGCTCAACCAGCTGTCGAAGCAGGGCAAGTGGGCCGAGATGGGCGAGCTGATCACCGACGACGTGCTCGCCGCCTTCGCCGTGGTGGCCGAGCCCGACGACGTCGCCCCGGCGCTGCTCGAGCGGTTCGGCGGGACGATCGACCGGATGACCTTCTACGCCCCCTACGAGGGCGACGATGACCTCTGGGCCCAGGTCCGGTCCACCCTCCAAGCGGCCGACTGACCCGGAGGGCCTCCATGGCCAAGAACGACCACGGTGAGCCCGTCCCGATCGAGGCCGGGGGGCGCACCGTCGCCATCACCAGCCCCGAGAAGGTGATGTTCCCGGGCGAGAAGGGCGGGCCGGCGTACACCAAGCTCGACCTGGCCCGCTACTACGTCGCCGTGGGCGAGCCGCTGATGCGGACCGTCCGCGACCGCCCCACCCTGCTCCAGCGGTTCCCCAACGGGGTGACGGGCAAGTCGTTCTTCCAGAAGCGGATCCCCGACTCGGCGCCCGACTGGCTGGAGACCACCACGGTCGCCACCATCAACGGCACCGAGTCGCGGGCGATCGTCATGGCCGACCTGGCCCACGTGCTGTGGGCCGCCAACCAGGGCGTGCTCGGCTTCCACCCTTGGCCCTACCGGGCCTCCGCCCCCGACGACGTCGACGAGCTCCGGCTCGACCTCGACCCCTCCCCCGGCACCACCTTCGAGATGGTGCGGGAGGCGGCCCACCGGGTCCACGACTTCCTCACCGAGGTCGGCATCACCGCCTTCCCCAAGACCACCGGCAACCGGGGCCTCCACCTCTACGTCCGGGTCGAGCCCGGGTGGGACTCCTTCGGCACCCGCCAGGCCGCCATCACCGTGGCCCGGACGATGCAGGAGCGCCACCCCGACCTGATCACCGGCGAGTGGTGGAAGCAGGACCGGGGCGAGCGGATCTTCATCGACTTCAACCAGAACGCCCCGCACAAGACGGTGTTCGGGGCCTGGTGCGTGCGCTCGCGGGTCGGCGCCCAGTGCTCGACCCCGTTCCGCTGGGACGAGCTCGACTCGATCCACCCCGACGAGCTGACGATGCCCGTGGTGGCCGCCCGGGTCGCGGCCGACGGCGACCCGTGGGCCGAGATCGACGACGTCCCCCAGACGATCGAGCCCCTCGTCGCCCGCTACCGCGCCGACCTCGCCGCCGGCATCCCCGACGCCCCCTGGCCCCCCGTCTACCCGAAGATGCCCGACGAGGCCCGTCGCGTCCACCCCTCCCGAGCCCGCCCCGACTGACCGAGCTCGGTGGGATCGGTGACACCCCGGTGTCACGGATCCCACCGAGTTCGCAGGGGGGTTGCCATCCTGGCAAGGGGCGTTGCGGAGGGGGCCGGAGCGCTCCACGCTCACGCCATGAGCCACGACCACGACGCACCGGACCTGCCCGACCTCGACACGCTGTTCAGCCCCGGCTTCTGGGACGAGCGCTACGCGGGCGTCGAGCGGAAGTTCAGCGGGAACCCCAACGTCCGGCTGGTCGAGGTCGTCTCCGACCTGGCGCCGGGGCGGGCCCTCGACCTCGGGGCCGGCGAGGGCGGTGACGCCGCCTGGCTGGCCGCCCGGGGGTGGGAGGTCGTCGCCCTCGACGTCTCGCAGGTGGCGCTCGACCGGGCGGCGGCGTCGGTCGGCGACGACCGCATCACCTGGCGCCAGGCCGACCTCCGCACCTGGACGCCCGAGCCCGGCTTCGGCCCCTTCGACCTGGCGACGGCGTGCTACCTCCACCTGCCGCAGCCGCACCACGGCCGCCTGATGGAGCAGGTGGCCACCGTCGTCCGGCCCGGGGGCTCGCTCCTCCACGTCAGCCACCACCGCGACGACATCGCCGTCGGCCGCTGGGACATGGCCGACCTGATGCGGCCTGCCGCCGACATCGCCGCCGAGCTCGACCCCGCCCTCTGGGAGGTCGTCCGGGCCGACGACCCGACCCGCATGGAGGTCGGCCACGGCCGCACCGAGCCCGTCGAGGTGCGCGACACCGTCGTCCACGCCCTGCGCCGGTGAACGACGGAGGGCCCGACATCTTTGTCGGGCCCTCCATCAGCGGATCGCCGGGCACACGGCCTCCGCGGGTCTCCTCCTCGGTCGGCAGGTCGCCGCCGGGAGTGAGGATCAGACCCCGACGAGCTCCGAGGCGAGGTACTTGTCGCGGCACAGCGAGCGCTGGAGCTTGCCCGAGGAGGTCTTCGGCAGGGTGCCGGCGGCGACGAGGACGACCTCCCGGGGCGCCAGGCCCACAGTGCTCCGGACCCGCTCGGCCACGTCGTCGCGGATCGAGAGGGCGGCGTCGCCCTTGACCTCGGCCACGACGACGACCTCCTCGCCCCGGCGCCCCTCGACGCCGATGGCGACGACGTTCCCGGCCCGCACGCCGGCGACGTCGCTGACGGCCCGCTCGACGTCCTGGGGGTAGACGTTGCGGCCGGCCACGATGATCAGGTCCTTGATCCGGCCGCACAGCACCAGCTCGCCGTCGACCAGGTAGGCGAGGTCGCCGGTGCGCAGCCACTCGTCGTGGAAGGTGTCCCGCGTCGTCTCCGGGCGCTTGTAGTAGCCGCTGGTCACCGAGGTGCCCCGGATCTCCAGCTCGCCGACCTCGCGGTCGCGCAGCACGTGCCCGGCCTCGGGGTCGACGACCCGCATCTCCAGGCCGGGCACGGGCCGGCCCAGCAGGGCGAGGCGCCGGGTCCCCTCGGTGGCGTCGGGCGAGGCGGGGGCGGCGTAGCGCTCGGTCTCGAGCACCCGGGCGTCGACCACGTCGGTGCGGAGGCCCTGCATCGGCTTCGGAAAGGCGCCGGCGATGCAGACCTCGGCCATGCCGAAGGCGGGGAAGATGGCGCCGGGGCGCAGCCCGTGGCGGGCCCCGGCCTCGATCAGTGCCTCGACCTGCTCGGCGTCGACCGGCTCGGCCCCGTTGAGCGCCACCCGCATGGGCGACAGGTCGAGCCCGTCGAGCCGGCGCATCGCCCGGGTGGCCAGGACCCAGGCGAAGTTGGGCCCGGCGGTGGCGGTGGCGCCGAAGTCCGACATCCACTGGACCCAGCGCGACGGCGAGGCCATGAAGTCCTGCGGCCCGGCCAGGGCGAGGTCGCCGCCGAAGGACATGCACAGGGTCAGGATCCCGACCAGGCCCATGTCGTGGTAGAGCGGCAGCCACGACACCAGCACGTCGTCGTCGGCGCTGTAGTCGGTCGCCTGCTGGATGGCGTCGAGGTTGGCGCAGACGGCCCGGTGCGGGAGCATCACGCCCTTGGGCTCGCTGGTCGAGCCGCTGGTGAACTGGAGGATCGCCAGCCGGCTGGGGTCGATCCGGGGGGCGACGAAGGCCTCGGGGGCGGCGACGAGGTCGTCGAGGGCCACGAAGGGCGGGTCGGACGGCTGGACCTCGACGAAGGGCCGGAGCTGCTCGTCGATCAGCACCATGGCGGCGTCGGCGTTGCGGAGCCGGGCCCGGGTCTGGTCGACGAACTCCTCGATCGAGCTCATCCGCATCGGCAGGGGCATCACCATCACGGTGGCGCCGGCCAGCCAGGTGGCCTGGATCGCCGTGACCAGCGCCCGGCTGGTGGGGCCGAGCAGGGCGACGTGGTCGCCGGGGCCGATCCCCCGGGCCTGGAGGGCGGCGGCCATGCCCCTCGCCTCGTGGTGCAGGTCCGACCAGGGGACCCGCTCGGCCTCGTCGCCGTGGAGGAAGGTGATGGCGCCGCGGCCGCGCTGGGCGGCCGCTTCGATCCGCTGGGGGAGGGTGAGCACGAGTGCTCGGACCCTGGCGACCGCCGGGGTGTTACACGATCGTCACATCGACGACAGCGACCGCCTCAAGGTGCCTGGCACCTTGAGGCGATCGGATCGGTACCGGGTCCGACGAGGGCCCGCGGTACGTTCAACGGATGGCCGAGAGCACCGCCGCCGACACCCCTGCCCACCGCTACTCGGCCGCCCTCGCCAACGAGATCGAGACCCGCTGGCAGGACCGCTGGGAGGCCGAGGGCACCTTCCACACGCCCAACCCGGTCGGGCCCCTGAGCGAGGGCTTCGAGGCCATGGCCGGCAAGGCGCCCCGGTACATCCTCGACATGTTCCCGTACCCCTCGGGCGCCGGGCTCCACGTCGGCCACCCGCTCGGCTACATCGGCACCGACGTCTACGCCCGCTACCTGCGGATGACGGGCCACAACGTCGTCCACGCCATGGGCTACGACTCCTTCGGCCTGCCCGCCGAGCAGTACGCCCTCCAGACCAACACCCACCCCCGGGTCACCACCGAGGCCAACATCGCCAACATGCGCCGCCAGCTGCGGCGCCTGGGCCTGGCCCACGACGCCCGCCGCTCGGTGTCGACCACCGACACCGAGTTCTACCGCTGGACGCAGTGGATCTTCCTCCAGATCTTCGGCGCCTGGTACGACACCGAGGCCGACCGGGCCCGCCCGGTCGAGGAGCTGGTCGCCGCCCTCGACGCCGGTGAGCGCCAGCCCGATGAGGGCACCAACGACACCGGCAAGCCGTGGTCGGAGCTGGACGCCTCCGAGCGCCGAGCCGTCGTCAACCGCCACCGCCTGGCCTACCTGGCCGACGTCCCGGTCAACTGGTGCCCGGGGCTGGGCACGGTGCTGGCCAACGAGGAGGTCACCGCCGACGGCCGCTCGGAGCGGGGCAACTTCCCCGTCTACCGCCGGAACCTGAAGCAGTGGATGTTCCGCATCACCGCCTACGCCGACCGGCTGATCGACGACCTGGACCAGCTCGACTGGACCGACGCCATCAAGAACCAGCAGCGCAACTGGATCGGCCGCTCGACCGGCGCCCGGGTCCGCTTCGCCACGGACGCGGACTACATCGAGGTCTTCACCACCCGGCCCGACACGCTGTTCGGCGCCACCTACATGGTCGTCGCCCCCGAGCACCCGCTGGTCGGCGCGCTGACGGCCGACGAGTGGCCCGAGGGCACGCCGGCGGCGTGGACCGGCGGCGAGCCCACCCCCAAGGCGGCGGTCACCGCCTACCAGGCCGCCGCCAGCCGCCGCTCCGAGCTCGACCGCCAGGCCGCCGACAAGGCCAAGACCGGGGTCTTCACCGGGTCCTACGCCACCAACCCGGTCAACGACGAGCAGATCCCCGTCTTCGTCGCCGACTACGTCCTGATGGGCTACGGCACCGGGGCGATCATGGCCGTCCCCGGCCAGGACCAGCGCGACTGGGACTTCGCCGAGGCCTACGACCTGCCCATCATCCGCACGGTCCAGCCGACCGAGGGCTTCGACGGGAAGGCCTTCACCGGCGAGGGCCCGGCGATCAACAGCGGCTTCCTCGACGGGCTGGAGGTCGGCCCGGCCAAGGAGGCGATCATCGCCTGGCTGGTCGAGCACGGCCACGGCACCGCCACCGTCCAGTACAAGCTGCGGGACTGGCTGTTCAGCCGGCAGCGCTACTGGGGCGAGCCCTTCCCCATCGTCTTCGGCGCCGACGGCGAGGCGCGGGCCCTGCCCGACGACCAGCTGCCGCTCGAGCTGCCGCCGATGGAGGACTTCACCCCCACGACCTCCGACGACGAGGACTCCGACCCCGAGCCGCCGCTGGGGCGGGTCACCGACTGGACCACCGTCGAGCTCGACCTGGGCGACGGGGTCGAGACGTTCCGGCGCGAGGTCAACACCATGCCCAACTGGGCCGGGTCGTGCTGGTACGAGCTGCGCTACCTCGACCCCACCAACGACGAGCGCTTCGTCGACCCCGAGAACGAGCGCTACTGGATGGGCCCCGACGAGCGGAAGCCCCACGGCGGCACCGACCTCTACGTCGGCGGCGCCGAGCACGCCGTGCTCCACCTGCTCTACGCCCGGTTCTGGCACAAGGTCCTGTTCGACCTGGGCCACGTCAGCTCGTCCGAGCCCTTCCACCGCCTCTTCAACCAGGGGATGATCCAGGCCCACGTCTACCGCGACGACCGGGGCTTCCCCGTCCCCGCCGCCGAGGTGGTCGAGGGCGACGACGGCACGTGGACCCACCAGGGCCAGCCGGTCAGCCGCGAGCTGGGCAAGATCGGCAAGTCGCTCAAGAACGTCGTCACCCCCGACGAGATCTTCGAGCAGTACGGCACCGACACGCTGCGGCTGTACGAGATGTTCACCGGCCCGCTCGACCAGAGCCGGCCGTGGGACTCGACGGCGACGGTGGGCATGTTCCGCCTGCTCCAGCGGATCTGGCGGGTCGTCATCGACGAGGACAGCGGCGCCGTCCGGGTGGCCGACGACGCCACCCCGAGCGACGAGACCCAACGCGTCCTCCACCGGACGATCGCCTCGGTGCGCGAGGGCATGGAGGGCCTGCGGTCCAACACGTCGATCGCCCGCATCACCGAGCTGACCAACCACCTGACGAGCGCCTACCCCGACGGCGGCGTCCCCCGCCCGGTGGCCGAGGCCCTGGTCCTGCTGCTGGCCCCCCTCGCCCCCCACGTCGGCGAGGAGCTGTGGTCGCGCCTGGGCCACGACGAGACCATCACCTATGCCCCCTACCCCGTCGCCGACGAGGCCTGGCTGGTGGCCGACACCGTCGAGCTGCCCGTCCAGGTCAACGGCAAGGTCCGGGGCCGCATCACCGTCGCCGCCGACGCCTCCGAGGCCGACATCGAGGCCGCCGGCCGCGCCGCCGTCGCCGCCCAGCTCGACGGCCGGACCGTCCGCAAGGTCATCGTCGTCCCCGCCAAGATGATCAGCTTCGTCGTCGGCTAGGGCGTGGCCTGCGATCGCCTCAAGGTGCCAGGCACCTTGAGGCGGGGAGCGTCGCCACCTCCTCCTCCGCGGCCGAGGAGACTGCGACCCTCAACGGGCGAGGACCCCGCTCAGGGTCGCTGATTCGGCCCGGACCTGGTTTGCAGGACACGGCCGAGCGCTGGCGGGCGACGGTGGCCGACGACCGCAGCGGCCGCGCCCTCGACCGGATCGTCGGGACGTGGCGGGAGGCCGAGCCCCGCACCCGCCTGCTCGACCTCCACGTCGGCCCCAGCCACCTCCCGCCCGACGAGGCCCGCTAGAGCCGGCCCAGGCCGGGCAGGAAGCGGCCGGTCCGGGCCGCCCAGCGCCGGTAGGCCTCGCCGTGGACGGCGATCAGGTTGGGCTCCTCGACCAGCCGGACCTGGGCCTCGATGGTGGCCAGGGCGAGCGCCGCGCCGAGGAGCGTCGCCGGGTGCGGCACGAGCAGCGCCAGCCCGGCGGCGAAGAGCACCATCCCGGTGAAGATCGGGTTCCGCACGTGGCCGAAGAGCCCGCCGGTGACCAGGTCGGTCCGCTCCCCCGCCTCGACCCCGATCCGCCACGACGCCCCCATCTGGACCTGGGCCACCACCGTCAGCACCCCGGCGCCGGTGGCCAGGAGGGTGCCGGCGACGGCGGTGGCCGCACCCCCGGGGCCCGGGTCGCCGCTCACCAGGGCGAGGACGGGCCCGGCGGCGAGCAGGGCGAAGGCCAGGACCAGCGCCGGCCCGACGATGCGGTCGGGACCGGTGCGGCTGAACCGCCACCCGGTGTCGCCGTGCCGCCGGACCTGGACGACGGTGCGCCAGCCGAAGCCGGCGGCGGTGAAGGCGACGAGGAGGACGAGGGCCACGACGGTGCGGGTCATGGCCGTAGGATGCGAGTGATCCCTCACGTTCGTCTACTCGCTTCCGGGAGGCCCGGCCGATGGCCGCCACCACGCTCGGACCCCACCTCAGGCCCCGCAAGCAGCCCCGCCAGCGGCGGGCCCACGAGACCCGTGCTCGCATCCTCGACGCCGCCCGCCGGGTGTTCGAGGAGCACGGCTACGCCCACGGCACCACCAACCGCATCGCCGCCGCCGCCGGGCTCTCGGTCGGGTCGCTCTACCAGTACTTCCCGAACAAGGACGCCATCCTGGTCGAGCTGGTCGACGCCCACATCGACGCCGGCACCACCGCCGTCCTCGCCGCCCTGCCCGCTGACCCCGAGGGCTGGAGCGCCCTCCCGCTGGCCGAGGTGATCGGGCCGGTGGTGGCGGCGATGGTCGCCCTCCACGCCGACGGGCGCGGCCTCCACCGGGTGCTGTTCGAGGAGGCGCCCCGCCCGCCCGAGCAGCTGGCCCGGCTCCGGGCCCTCGAGCGCGACCTCGCCGCCCTGCTGGCCGGCACGCTGGCCGCCCACCCCGAGGTCACCGCCCCCGACCCCGGGCTCGCCGCCCGGCTGACGATCGACGCCATCGAGTCGCTCGTCCACCGCATCGCCACCGACGCCACCTCGGGCATCGCCGACGACGTCCTCGCCGCCGAGATCACCCGGCTCGTCGTCGCCTACCTCACGGCCTGAGGGTCAGACGGGCAGCCGGCGGGCCACCCAGTCGGCCAGGATCGGGTCGACGACCTCGTAGCGCCCGTCGACCGCCACCACCTGGCCCTTGTCGACGAGGGCCTGGCGGGCGTGCTGCGCCGTCCCGGTGGCCAGGCCGAGGAGCCGCCCGGCCGAGCCGAAGAGGCTCCCGCCCGAGGCCAGGACCCGCAGCACCAGCTTCTCGCCGTCGTGGAAGCCGGAGAAGAGCCGCTCGTTGCCCTCGGAGGTGGCGTCGCGCACCGCGGCCAGGCCGTCGGCCCACGTGCCCTCGTCGGCCGCGCCGCCCGGGGGGACCAGCCGCCAGCAGGCGTCGGCCAGTTGCATGGTCCGCTGGGGGTGGCCCCGGGCCAGGTGGGCGATGTGGCCGGCCACCGGGCCAGCGCTCCGGCCGGTGGCGGCGAACCCGTCGACCACGGTGGCGACGACCTCGACCCGGGCCAGCGGGCCGATCGGGACGATGTCGGCCTGGGCGTAGAAGGGCTGGGCCTGGTCGGTGAAGAGCATCCGCATGGTCGAGGGCTCCGAGCCGGCGAAGACCAGCCCGATCTGCTGGAAGTGGTGCTGGAGACCGGTGCGCAGCGCGCCCGCCGCCCCCGGCACCTTGGCCACGCTGGAGAACTCGTCCATCACCACCACCGTGGGGGTGTCCCGGGCGGCGCGGATCAGCGTGTCGAGCAGCGCCTGGAGGACGAGGGCCGGGTCCGGGCGGTCGCGCTCGGGGGCCCGCAGCTCCACCCCGATCAGCCCGAGGTTGAGCGAGAGCCCAGCGGCGACCTTGGCCGCGGTGGTGGCGAAGGCCCCGGGCACCCGGGCCAGGGCGGCGTCGAACCGGACGGCGACGTCGGCCATCGACGCCGCCTCGTAGAGGTCGACCCACACCACCGAGGCGCCGCCGTGGATCACGTCGCGGGCGACCCGCCGCAGCACGCTGGTCTTTCCGTAGCGCCGCGGGCCGAGCAGGGCGGTGACCCGGTGCTCGGAGACTCGCTCGACCAGGTCGGCCACCAGCTCGTCACGGCCCTGGACCTGCTCGGGCTCGAGCGGCCCCTGGTACGGGAACGGGGATGCCTCCACGCCCACCAGGGTACTGTCTCACCGTAGCGATCTCCTACTGTGAGACAGTAGGTCGTCAGCCCCCGGGGGTCGGGACGAAGGTGATGGCGTCGACCTCCCAGAAGGCCCGCAGGGCGACGATCCGCCCGGCGGCGTCGACCCGGTAGGTGTACACGCCCTCGACCACCGCCCGGCTCCCGTCGCCCAGGGTCGTGGTGATCGTGCCGACGTTGGCCACCTCGGACCCGCAGGCGTAGGACTCCCGGATGGCGAAGCGGACCTGGTGGGGCCCGATCACGCTGTCGTAGAAGGCGGCGATCCCGGCGGCGCCGTGGTGCCCGGCCCCCTCGGGGTCGAACATCGACGGGCCGATCGGGTCCTCGACCACGGCGTCGGGGGCGAAGAGGGCCAGCCAGCCCTCGCGATCGCCGGCCTCGACCGCCGCCATCGACCGCTGCGCCGCAGCCCGGGCCGGGTGGACGTCGACGTCGTCGCTCATGCGCTCTCCATCCTCTCGATGACCTCGGCCGCGAAGCGGTCGACGGCCTCGTCCTGCACGGCCGGGTCGGCGGGGTCGCCGCCGAAGAAGTACCACGGCACGGTGATCACCTCGGTGACGCCGCAGGCGGCCACCTCGGCCATGGCCTCGGCGGTGGGGGCGACGATCGGGGTCAGCTTGACCGAGAAGGCGGGGTCGTCGGGGGCCAGCCGGGCCTCCTCCCCCGCTGCCTCGCGGGCCGCCGCCAGCCGGGCCGTCACCTCGCGGATCTCCTCGATGGTGCACTGCGCCCCGATCCACCCGTCGCCCCGGCGGGCGGCCCGGCGCAGCCCGGCGTCGGAGTGCCCGCCGACCTGGATCGGCACCGGCGCCGACGGGGCCGGGTCGACCCGGAGCCGGCCGAAGTCGTAGTGGCGCCCGTGGTACTCGACCCAGCCGCCGCCGAGCACCAGCCGGATCACGTCGATCTGCTCGTCGAGCCGGGCGCCCCGGGTCCGCATGTCCTGGTCGAGCCAGGCGAACTCCTCGGGGATCCAGCTCAGGCCCACGCCCAGCTCGACCCGCCCCGGGAACAGCGCCGCCGTCGACCCGACCGTCTTGGCCCACAGCAGCGGGTGGCGCAGCGAGAGCTTGTTGACGTTGGTGCCGAAGCCGATCCGCTCGGTGGCCGCGGCCATGGCCGGGATCGCCACCCAGGGGTCGACCCAGGGCGCGTCGGCGGGCCAGAACCGCTTCCCGTCGGAGGTGTACGGGTAGTCCGCCGAGACCTCCTCGGGGTAGAAGACCGACTCCGGCATCGAGATCCCGTGCCACCCCGCGGCCTCGGCCCGGCGGGCCAGCGGGACGAGCCGATCGGCCGGCAGCATGGGCAGGGCGAGGGTGAAGCGCACGACCCCAGTCTGCCCCATTTCTAGAACGCGTTCTCGTTTCGAAACCGCCGCGGGCCGGTGCTACGGTGATCTCTCCCTCGGGGCTATAGCTCAGTTGGTAGAGCGCTTCCATGGCATGGAAGAGGTCAGGGGTTCGATTCCCCTTAGCTCCACTCCGAGATCACACCGAGACCCACGGGCCGCCTGCGGGCGGCCCGAGTCGCGCCTAGGCCCAGGCGACGCGGGGGACGTCGGCCCAGAGGCGCTCGAGGTCGTAGAAGCCCCGGGCCTCGTCGAGGAAGACGTGGGCGACCCAGTCGCCGTAGTCCATCAGCACCCAGCGGAGGTCGTCGCCGCCCTCGATGCGGGTGGGGCGGACGCCGTGGGCCTCCGCCACCTTCGCCTCGATGTCCTCGACCACGGCCTTGACCAGCCGGGGGTTGGAGGCGCTGGTGATCACGAACAGGTCGGTGATGCCGAGCACCTCGCCCACCCGCAGCACGACGGTGCGCTCACCGCCCTTGGCGTCGGCGGCCCGGGCCGCGGTCAGCCCGGCGGCGTCGGTCTCGCTGTCGGTCATGACGTCGACCGGTTCAGCCACCGCCGTCCTCCTGCTCTTCGTAACGGGCGAGCACGTCGCTCCCGATGGTGATGATCATGTCCTCGTCCTCGGCGTTGGCCCGCCGGCGGGACATCTGCTCGATCTCGACCCCGTCGCCCAGCAGCGCCTGGATGATCGCCGCCGTGCCCTCCCAGTCCTCGCCCTTGTAGAGGATCGTGGTCTCGTCCTGGCCCAGCTCGGTGGCGTTGCCCACGCCGACGAGGGCGCCGCCGACCCGGATGAGGTCGCGCACCAGCGGCATCGGCAGGGTCTCGCCGGTCGAGCCGTTGAGCAGCTGGAAGGAGAAGCGCCGGCCCTCCCGGGGCGACAGCGGGAAGGGGACGGCGTCGATGATCTGCTCGTCCATCCCGTCGCCGGGGATGTACGACGTGCCCTGCTGGTAGTCGTCGACCTGCTCGACGTCGAGCGTCTCGACCACCGGGTCGCCGGCGGCCAGCTCGCGCAGGTAGTTGCCCATGCCCGTGGCCGCCGCCCCGATGGGCTCGGGGGTGGTGGCCGAGCCGATGGCCTCCAGCCAGGCCGCCCACAGGTCGCGCATCCGCTCCAGCCGGGCGATCTCGGGCTCGCCCTCGCGGGTGGCCCGGAGGTACGGGCCGAACTGCTCGGCCGAGAGGCTGACCGGCCCCTGGAGCGTGGTGCCGTCCTCGAGGACGACCGGGTCCGACACGGTGAGTTCGAGCGGGGCGACGGGGGCCACGAGGGTGGCGAGGCTCTGGTCGGTGACGTCGATCAGCGGGGGCGGCACCGAGACGCCGATGACGTCCTCGATCGAGCGCCGGAAGCCGTCGTCGTTGCGGGTGGCGTCGTAGCCGGCGATGACGGTGTGGAAGTACGAGGCCTCGATCGCCTCCAGCGTCAGCGGCACCAGCAGGACGGTGCCCCCGGCCCCGCCGCCGCCGAGCGAGAGGATGGTGACCGACGTCGGGTAGCCGGTGGCGTCGCGGTGGATGACCATCGCCGTGGCGGTCGGCTCGACCAGGGCCCGGAAGCCGGGCTCGCCGGGGTCGCTGCCGCCCTCGACGATCTCGCCGCCGCGGCTGTCGAGCAGCCGCTTCGAGCCGGCCCAGCCGAGGGCGGGCACGGCGGCCACCAGGAGGGCGAAGACGACGCCGAAGGCCACGGCCCGGAGGGTGAACCGGGGAGCATGGGCGAGCGCCGGGCTGTCGTCGTCCGCCGGCTCGTCGTGATCGTCGTCGTCGTGGGTCGGGGGCGGCGGGGGCGCCACCGCCACCGGGGCGGGGGCGGCCTCGACCGGCTCGGCCTCGTCCTCGTCGATGCCGTCCTCGTCGACCTCGTCGGCGGGGGGCGGGGCGACCGGGCGGCGCCAGGGCCCACCGGGCCGCTTGCGGAGGGGGCCGCCGGGGGCCGGGGCCGCCGGGGCGGCGGCCAGCGGGACCCGGTCGTCCTCGTCCCGGTCGGGCTCGGGCTCGGGCTCGGGCTGCGCCTCGGCCACCGGCTCGGGGGCGGGCGGCGGGGGGAGGACGGGGACCGGCTGGGTGGCGTCGGGATCGGGACCGGCCGGCGGGGCGGGGGCCTCGACCACGTCGGCCAGCAGGGCGGCGAGTCGGGAGGCGGCGTCGGAACGGGCGCTCCCCCCCTCGCCTGATGGCCGATCGGTCACCGGACCCACGATAGAGGCCCGTCCCGCTCGGGAGCAGACACCCTGGTCACGGTGTCGCCGCCCGGTACAGGCCGTGCCGGGCGATCAGCTCGGCGACGGCCGGCGCCACCAGCGGGACGACCGGACGCCCCTCGGCCACCAGCCGGCGGAGCTCGGTGCTCGACACCTCGATGTGGCGCATCGGGACGATCGTGACCCGCCCCCCGGGCAGCTCGGGCCGGGCCCCGACCCCGGCCCGGTCGACCACGGCCAGGTCGACGCCGGCGAGCAGCTCCTCGTGCCGCTCCCAGGTCGGCAGCCCGGCGGCGGAGTCCCGACCCATGATCACGACCAGGTCGCGGTCGGGGTCCTCGGCCCGCAGCTGGTGGACGGTGTCGATGGTGAACGAGGGCCCGGGCCGGCGGACCTCGACGTCGCTGACCGCCACCCCCGGCACCCCGACGGCCGCGGCCCGGGCCATCTCCAGGCGGACGGCGGCCGCGGTCACCGGGCGGTCGCGCTTCTGCCACGGGTCGCCGTTCGGCACCAGCCAGACCTCGTCGAGACCGAGGGCGTCGCCGACGCTCACGGCGGCGACCAGGTGGCCGATGTGGGGAGGGTCGAAGGTACCCCCTAGCAGCCCGAGACGTCGCCGCCTCGCCCCGGTGACCGACGTCATAAGCGTGGCCGGAAGGTCGCGGGTAGGGGCACGGTTGAACGCTAGCCACCCCTCCCACCTGGGCAGATCCCCTGACCAGGTGGAATACCGGAGGGGGGTACCGCAGTTGGAGGTGAGGCAATGAGCGATTCAGTTGGTCAGTACTTGAACGAGATCGGCCTGGTCCCCCTGCTCACCGCCGATGAGGAGCGGGAGCTGGCCCAGGTGATCGAGACGGGGGTCGCGGCACGCGCCCGTCTCGCCGAGGAGGGCGACGCCCTCGATGCCGCCGAGGTCCGGGAGCTGCGCCGGGCCGACAAGGCCGCCGCCAAGGCGAAGGACCGGTTCATCCGGGCCAACCTCCGCCTCGTGGTCAGCGTGGCCCGCCGCTACCCCCTCCCCCCGGGCATGGAGCTCCTCGACCTCGTCCAGGAGGGCAACATCGGGCTGGAGCACGCCGTCGACAAGTTCGACTGGCGCAAGGGCTTCAAGTTCTCCACCTACGCCACCTTCTGGATCCGCCAGGCCATCGGCCGGGCGCTCGACCAGAAGGCCAGCCTCATCCGGCTCCCGGGTGACCGCTCGGCCAGCCTCCGGGCCGCCCTGCGGCAGGTGTCGGGCGACGGCGACGAGCTCGACGACGAGCACGCCACCCTCCACCGGCTCACCACCCCGACGTCGCTCGACCGCACGGTGGGCGACGACGACGGCAACGAGCTGATCGACCTCCTGGCCGACGACACCGCCGGCCCCGAGACGATCGTGATGGCTCGGGCCGAGGAGGACTACGCCACCGGCCTGCTCGAGGTCCTCGAGCCCCGGGCCCGCTACGCCGTCGAGCAGCGCTTCGGCATCAACGACGGGCGCAAGCGGTCCTACCGCGAGGTGGGCGACGAGCTGGGCGTCACCGCCGAGGCGGCCCGCCGCCTGGTGAAGCGGGCGGTCCACACGGTCCGCTCCGAGGCCGAGGCCCGTACCTCCGCCGCCTGATCCGACGGCGCGATCCGCGCCGTCACCATCCCCCAGACCGACCGATGGCTGCGCGTTCCGCGCAGCCATCTTCGTGTCATCCCACGATCAGGTCAGGAATCACACTTTGCGTCCCGGCTCCGGAGCGGCGAGGCTTGCCCCCATGCTCACCGACGAGCGCGCCCGCACCGCCACCCTCATCGACGACGCCCCCCCGGCCTGGCAGGCCTTCCCGGCCGCCCAGCAGCCGGACTGGCCCGACCCCGGGGCCCTCGACCGGGTCACCAAGGAGCTGGCCGGGCTGCCCCCGCTGGTGGTGGCCAGCGAGAGCCGTGACCTCCTCTCGGCCCTCGGCCGGGTGGCCGACGGCGAGGCCTTCCTGCTCCAGGCCGGCGACTGCGCCGAGTCGTTCACCTCGTTCTCGGCCGAGTCGGTCCAGCGCCGGCTCCAGGTCATCCTCCAGATGGCCGTCGTGCTCACCTACTCCTCGGGCGTGCCCACGGTGAAGATCGGCCGGATCGCCGGCCAGTTCGCCAAGCCCCGCTCGTCGGGCACCGAGACGATCGGCGACGTGACGCTGCCGTCGTTCCGGGGCCACATCGTCAACGACGACGCCTTCACCCCCGAGGCCCGGATCCCCGACCCCGACCGCCTGCTGCGGGCCTACCACCAGTCGGCGTCGACGCTGAACCTGCTGCGCTCGCTCACCCGGGGCGGCTTCTCGGACCTGGCCCAGGTCCACTCGTGGAACCAGGACTTCGTCACCGCCACCCCGCAGGGCCAGCAGTACAAGGCCCTGGCCGACGAGATCGGGCGGGCCCTGCGGTTCATGGGCGCCTGCGGCGTCGACACCGGCGCCCTGCCCACGCTGCACAAGACCGACTTCTTCACCAGCCACGAGGCGCTGCTCCTCCCCTACGAGGAGGCGCTGACCCGGCGGGACCCGATGAGCGGCGACCGCTACGCCACCTCGGCCCACATGATCTGGATCGGCGAGCGCACCCGCCAGCTCGACGGCGCCCACGTGGCCTACTTCGCCAGCGTGGCCAACCCGATCGGGTGCAAGGTCGGCCCGACGGTCACCCCCGAGGAGGTCCTGGCCCTCTGCGAGGCGCTCAACCCCGAGCGCATCCCGGGCCGGCTCACCCTGATCAGCCGGATGGGCGCCGGCAAGATCGAGGAGGGCCTCAAGCCGCTGCTGGCCGCCGTCCGCGACGCCGGGCACCCCGTCGTGTGGGCCTGCGACCCTATGCACGGCAACACCTTCACCTCGGCCAGCGGCCACAAGACCCGTCGGGTCGACGACATCCTCGACGAGATCGCCGGCTTCTTCCGGGCCCACGACGCCGAGGGCACGTGGGCCGGCGGTGTCCACGTCGAGCTGACCAGCGACGACGTCACGGAGTGCCTGGGCGGCTCGCACGAGATCTTCGACTCGGACCTCGACACCCGCTACGAGACGGTGTGCGACCCCCGGCTCAACGGCCGCCAGTCGCTCGACCTGGCCTTCCGCGTCGCCGAGGCCCTCCGCGCCCGCAGCTGATCGTACGAACGGTGCCAGGCACCGTTCGTACACACCATCCCCACCGATCTGGTGGGGAATAACTGCTGGTCAGACATGACATCGGGAATGTTGACCTAGGTGATCAGGTTTGTCACTCTTTGCGTGGCACCTCTCCTCCGAGGAGGGGTGTGATCCACACCTGAGAGGCACCCTGCGATGCTCACCACCGAGATCGACCCCGACCAGCTGGCGGACATCGAGAAGTTCGAGACGATGCTCGCCCGCCACCTGGAGGGCACCATCGACGAGGACGCCTTCCGGGTCTTCCGGCTCAACAACGGCATCTACGGCCAGCGCCAGGGCGGCCACAACCAGATGGTCCGGGTCAAGATCCCCGCCGGGGCGATCATGCCCGAGCAGCTGGAGATGTTCGCCGAGATCGCCGACACCCACAGCCGTGGGTGGGGCCACATCACGACCCGCCAGAACGTCCAGTTCCACTACGTCCAGCTGACCGACGTCCCCAACGTCCTGCGCAAGCTGGCCTCGGTCGGGATGACCACCCGCGAGGCCTGCGGCGACACCGTCCGCACCGTCCAGGGCTGCCAGCTGGCCGGCGCCTGCCCCTTCGAGCACCTCGACGTCACGCCGTGGGCCCAGGCCGCCACCGAGCACTTCATCCGCAACCCGCTCGGCCAGCGCCTCCCCCGGAAGTTCAAGATCAACTTCTCGGGCTGCGACACCGACTGCGGCCAGGCCATGTTCAACGACGCCGGCGTCATCGCCGTGACCCGGAAGAACGACGACGGCACCGTCGAGCAGGGCTTCCGGGTGTTCGTCGCCGGCGGGCTGGGCGCCAACCCGCACCCGGCCCTGGCCCTCGAGGAGTTCACCTCCCGCGAGGAGCTGATGCCGACGCTGGAGGCCATCCTCCGGGTCTTCAACAACCACGGCAACCGCGACAACAAGATCCGGGCCCGGATGAAGTGGCTCGTCGACACCATGGGCTGGGAGGAGCTCCAGGCCCGGGTGCTCAAGGAGCGCAACCTGCTCGTCGCCTCGGCCACCTGGCCCGGCGGCATCCCCGACGAGGTCCTCAAGCACGGCGACGCCCCCGCCGGCCGCTCGGCCACCGTCGAGCCCACCCCGATGGGCCAGGGCACGCCCGTCGCCCTCCGCTCGGGGGCCTACGAGGCCTGGGAGAGCGCCAACGTCGTGCGGGGCGAGGCCAAGGGCACCGTCTCGGCCTACGCCTGGAGCAAGCTCGGCGACGTCACCGCGGACCAGTTCCGGGCCCTCGCCGCCATCCAGCGCGAGCTCCACGCCGACGTCCGCCTCACCAACCGCCAGAACCTGGTCTTCCGGGGCCTGTCGGAGGGCCAGCTGCCCGTGCTGTTCGAGCGGCTCAAGGAGATCGACATGGCGCTGCCCGGCGCCGAGCTGGTCCGCGACGTCGTCGCCTGCCCCGGCGCCGACACCTGCAACCTGGCCGTGACCCAGAGCCGGGGCCTGGCCTCGGCCATCGGCGACGAGCTGGAGGAGCAGGGCCTGGCCACCACCGGCGGCGTCCGCATCAACATCTCGGGCTGCACCAACTCGTGCGGCCAGCACCACACCGCCGACATCGGGTTCTACGGCGCCGAGCGCCGGGCCCACGGCCAGGCCGCCCCCGGCTACCAGATGCTGCTCGGCGGCTACGTGGGCCAGGAGCAGGCCCACTTCGGCAACCGGGCCCTCCGGCTGCCGGCCAAGTCCGCCCCCGCCGCTGCCGCTGCCGTCGTCCGTCGCTTCGAGGACGAGCGGGAGATGGGCGAGAGCTTCCGCTCCTGGCTCGACCGCTCCGGCGGTGCCAAGGGCGTGGCCGAGGGGCTGAAGGAGTACGGCGTCTTCCCCACCCCGGAGGACGCTCCCGACTACTACGTCGACTACGGCGAGACCGGGCCCTACGTGGCCGAGGTCGGCGAAGGAGAGTGCGCCGCCACATGAGTGCCATCACCGGTCCCGGCATCGGGCCCCTCGCCATCCCCGACCTCTCCGACGAGGAGCTGGCCGAGCTCAACCAGGAGTTCGAGCGCCTGCCCGCCTCCAAGATCATCCAGTGGGCGGTCGACACGTTCTCCCCCCACCTGTGCATGACGGCCTCGTTCACCGATGCCGTGCTGATCGACCTCGCCGTCCAGGTCGACCCGGGGATCGAGGTCGTCTTCATCGACACCGGCTACCACTTCCCCGAGACCCTGGAGACCGTCGAGGAGGTCCGCCGCCACTACGGGCTCAACCTGCGGATGATGACCGTCGCCCGCCAGGAGGAGGAGCTCTGGGCCAAGGACCCGGCCAACTGCTGCTCGGCGGTCAAGGTCGGCCAGCTCGACCGGGCCCTCGCCGGCAAGGCGGCCTGGATGAGCGGCCTGCGCCGCGCTGATGCGGGCACCCGGGAGACCGCGCCCATCGTGGTGCGCGACCTGCGGGGCCTGGTCAAGGTCAACCCGATCGCGGCCTGGTCGGACCTCGACGTCCAGGGCTACATCGCCGACCACGACGTCCCCGTCAACCCGCTGACCCAGCAGGGCTACCCGTCGATCGGCTGCATGCCCTGCACCTCGAAGGTCGCCGAGGGCGAGGACGCCCGCGCCGGTCGCTGGCGCGGCCAGGACAAGACGGAGTGCGGCCTCCACCTCAGCTGATCGGCGCTCACCCGCCGCCGTCGATGGCGACGTAGCCGGCCACCAGCCCGACGGCGACGGCGAACCCGGCCACCACCAGCGCCGACCACCGCAGCCGGGCCCCCGGCCGGAGCCAGGTCCACCCCACCAGGGCCGAGACCGGCGCCAGCACCAGGCCGAGTCCGACGCCGACCACCCCGGCGGCGGCGTTGCCCTCGGAGTCGTCGCCGGTGTCCATCCCGACGCCGATGGCGACGGCCACGAGGAACCACGCCAGGGCCACCAGCCCGGACGCCACCAGGCTGGCCAGCACGCCGAGGACCGTCCGCCCGGTGCCGGACCCTGCCGCCGTGTCGTCGTGCACGCCCACGAGGGTCGCACCCCCGAACCCGCCGGCCCAGGGGCATGCCTCCCCCGTGCCGCCGGACGCCGTCAGAGCCGGACGTTGAGGGTGAGGCCGTCGCCCACGGTGAGGACGACGGTGCTGACCCGGGGGTCGGCGGCGGCGTGGTCGTTGTAGGCGCGGATGGCGGTGCGGTTGGCGTCGGCCTCGTCGGGCTCGACCACGGCGCCGCCCCAGAGCGTGTTGTCGACCGCCAGCAGCCCGCCGGGCCGGAGCCGGGGCACCAGCAGCTCGTGGTAGGTGACGTAGCCGCCCTTGTCGGCGTCGACGAAGGCCAGGTCGATCGGGGCGTCGTCGCCGAACAGGTCGCCGGCCAGGGTCTCGGCCGCCGGGCCGATGCGCAGGTCGATGCGGTCGTCGACCCCGGCCTCGGCCCAGGCCTCCCGGGCGAGGGCGGTCCACTCCTCGCTGACGTCGCAGCAGACCAGCCGGCCACCCTCGGGCAGCCCCCGGGCGATGGCCAGCGACGACATCCCGGTGAAGGTGCCCACCTCGACCGCCCGCCGGGCCCCGGTCAGCCGGGCCAGGGCGGTCATGAGGGCGGCCTGGTCGGCGCCGATCTGCATCCCGGCCACGTCGCCGAGGGCGGCGGTCCGCTCCACCAGCCGCCGGGCCACGGCGTCGAGCGGGTCCGAGTGGGCCTCCACGTAGGCGGCGAGGGGCTCGGGGGCGAGGAACGATCGTGTCATCGTCGGGAGGTTACGGCCGATAGCGTTCGAGCCGGACGGACGACCAGGAGGACGGGGACGGCATGGATCTCACCGAGGACACCCTGGCCCCCGAGGTCGTCGTGCGGCGCGGCGCGGCCACCGACATCGACATCCGCCACGGCGATCGCGGCGGCCCGCCGGTGGTCGGCGTGGTCGAGGGTGCCGTCTGGGCCCGGGCCGAGCCCGCCACCCCGGGTGTCGACCTGGGTCACGGCGCCCTGAACGTCGTGGTCCGCTCGGGCACCGCCCTGCTCGACGCCCAGGCCGGCGCCGGGCTGGTCATCGTCCTCCGGGGCGAGGTCGAGATCTCCTCCAACGGCGAGCTGGAGCGGGTCGCCACCGCCGGCGACGCCGTCACCTTCGACGCCACCGGGCGGATCAGCGACCCCGACCCGGTCGACGCCGCCGAGCTGGCCCGGGACCCCTTCGTCAGCCTCAACCTGGTGCTCGACGCCCTCGGCGGGGTCCCCGTCCGGCTCCCCGGCCCCGCCCCGCTCGAGCCCACGACGGGCAAGCCGCCGCCCGCCCCGGTGACGGCCGTCGACGACGACGCCCCCTCCGACCGGCGGCGGGCCAAGGGCCTCTTCGCCCGGTCGAAGCGGTAGCGCTAGAAGCGGTTGGCGTACTCCCAGCCCCGGACGATCGTGGTCGCCAGGGTCGAGGACGACTGCCCGCTCCAGTACTCGATGTCGGCGGTGGAGGGCACCCGGCGGAGCAGGGCGAAGTAGTCGGCGATCACGCGGGTGCGGGTGCCGATCTTGGCCCGGTACTCGGGCGACTGCGAGAAGCCGATCATGACCCCGCCCCGGCTCCTGCGACCGCTGTCGAGCTCGCCCACCCAGTAGGCCAGCTCGTTCGGGCCCGGGTTGCGGTCGAGGACGTTCTGGTAGACCCGGCGGACGAATGCGGCGTTGTCGAGGTCGCCGTAGAGGGTGCGGAACTCGGGGGCGCGCACCATCAGGTCGGCCACCCGGGTGAGCGAGACGCCCCGGTTGACCTCCTTCCACCAGTACTCCAGCCCGGCGGTGTCGGGCCGGCGCAGGAAGATCGCCTGGTAGAGCCGGACGACGCCGCCGGTGCGGTTCTGGAAGGTGGTCTGGTCGAGCAGACGGCGGGCGTAGACCTGGGGCGACTGCTGCCCGCTGTCGAGGGCGTAGACGCCGGCGTAGAGCTCGCTGGTGGTCGGCTGGCGGTTGTAGGCGTCGAGGTGCATCCGGCGCACGAAGGAGGCGGCGTCGGGGTGCGGCCCGTAGCGGATCTGCTGGGCGATCCAGGTCGCGTAGGCGGCGACGCGGGTGTAGATCCCGGGGGAACCCTCGCGGCCGCACTCGTCGCCGGTGCTGACGATGCCGACCTGGACCCAGGTGCCGCCGCGGTCCTCGACCAGCGGCCCGCCGCTGTCGCCCTGGCAGGCGTCCTTGCCGGCGGCCCCGGCGCACACCATCGTCGACTGCTGGTAGAAGCCCGGGTAGGCGTTGCCGCAGGCGGTCGGGGTCGACACGGGCACGGTGACCTGGCGGAGCTTGGTCGGGAAGCTGCCCGTCTCGTAGGCGGTGATGCCCCACCCCATGGTGGTGACGGGCGTGCCCGCCGCCGGGCTGACGTTCTGGGCGGTGAGCTTCTGGAACGGGATCCCGCTGGGCGCCGGGTGGTCGAGCCGGATGAGGGCGAGGTCGTTGCGCCCGTCGAGGGCGGGCCAGCTCGGGTGGAGGCGGAACTCGACGGCCCGGATGCGGACCCCGCCGGTGGTGAGGTCCTGGGTACCGACCAGGACGTCGACCTGGTCGGGGGTCGGGGCGTGGTTCAGGTCGAGCAGGCAGTGCCCGGCGGTGAGCACCCAGGTGCGGGCGACCAGGGTGCCGCCGCAGAACTGGTTCTGGTAGCTGTCGGGGTCGTCGCTCCAGACCAGGGCGACCATCGAGGGCCAGGCCCCGTCGTCGGCCTGGGTGCCACCCACGATGCGGGTCTCGGGGCGGGTCGACCGGGGCTCGGGGGCGGGCGGGGGCTCCTCGGCGGCCGTCGGCACGGCGGCCAGCCCGCAGACGGTCAGGACCCCCACGACGGCGACCACGAGGCGGTGGCGCAACGAGGAACCGGGGGATGGGTCCATGAGGGGTCTCTCCTGGGTCGGGTCGCGGCCACCGTGGACCCGGGACACGCCCCGCCGGTGCGGCGGCAGGGAGCCAGGCCCGCCCGGCCACCACTCACAGCGCTGGCGACGGTACCACGGTGACCCGGCCCGACACGCCACACTGCGGGGCGTGACCGGTGCGATCGAGGACCACGCCCTCCTCTCCGACACCGAGTCGGCCGCCCTCGTCGACCGGGACGGCACGATCGACTGGCTGACCTTCCCCCGCTTCGACAGCCCCGCCTGCTTCGCCGCCCTCCTCGGCGGGCCCGAGCACGGGCGCTGGCGCATCGCCCCCGCCGGCGGGCCGCACCGGGTCGAGCGGCGCTACCGGCCCGGCACCCTCGTCCTGGAGACGACGACCACCACGCCGGAGGGCACCGTGCGGGTGGTCGACGCCATGCCCGTGCGGGACGGCACCCTCCAGGTCGTCCGGCTGGTCCAGGGCGTCGCCGGCCGGGTGCCGGTCGACGTCGAGCTCTCCGTCCGCCCCGACTACGGCTCGATCGTGCCCTGGGTGCGGCGGACCGACCGGGGCCTGGCCTTCGTCGCCGGCCCCGACGCCCTGGCGCTGACCACGCCGGTGCCGCTGGTGGCCGACGGCTGGTCGCACCGGGCCCGGGTCGAGGTGGCGGCGGGCGACGAGCTCGGCTTCGAGCTGGCCTGGCACCCGTCGGCCACGCCCGCCCCGGCCCCGTCGGACCCCGCCGCGGTCATCGCCCGGACCACGACGTGGTGGGAGGCGTGGAGCGCCCGGGGCCGGCCGCCCGAGCGGTGGGGCGAGGTCGTCACCTCCTCGCTGGCGGTGCTCAAGGGCCTGACCTACGCCCCGACGGGCGGGGTGGTGGCCGCGGCCACGACGTCGCTGCCCGAGCAGCTCGGCGGGGCGCGCAACTGGGACTACCGGTACTGCTGGCTGCGCGACGCCACCTACACGCTGCTGGCGCTGATGGAGGCCGGGCACACCGAGGAGGCCCGGGCGTGGCGGGAGTGGCTGCTGCGGGCGGTGGCCGGCCGGCCCGACCAGGTCCAGATCATGTACGGCTGCGCCGGCGAGCGCCGGCTGCCCGAGTGGGAGGTGCCCTGGCTGCCGGGCTACGCCGGATCGGCCCCGGTGCGGGTCGGCAATGGCGCCCACGGCCAGCTCCAGCTCGACGTCTACGGCGAGGTCCTCGACGCCCTCCACCAGGCGACCGCCCACGGCCTGGCCGACCCCGACGGGGCGACCTGGCCGCTGGCCACCGCCCTCGTCGACCACCTGGCCGAGATCTGGCGCCGGCCCGACGACGGGATCTGGGAGGTCCGCGGGGGCAGCCGCCCCTTCACCCACTCGAAGGTCATGGCCTGGGTCGCGCTCGACCGGGCCCTGCGCTGGGCCGACGGCGCCGGCCTCGACGCCCCCGTCGCCCGCTGGCGGGCCGTCGCCGCCGAGATCCGGGCCGACGTGCTGGCCCACGGCGTCGACGACCGGGGCGTCTTCGTCCAGTCCTACGGCTCGACCGCCCTCGACGCCAGCCTGCTGCTCGTCCCGCTGGTCGGCTTCCTGCCCCCCGACGACCCCCGGGTGGTGGCCACCGTCGAGGCGATCCGGCGGGAGCTGACCGAGGACGGCCTCGTGCTCCGGTACCGGCCCGAGCACACCGACGACGGCCTGCCCGGCGGCGAGGGCGTCTTCCTCCTCTGCTCGTTCTGGATGGTCGACGCCCTCGCCGTGATGGGCCGCCGGGACGAGGCGGTGGCGCTCTACGAGCGGCTGGTCGCCCTGCGCAACGACGTGGGCCTGCTGGCCGAGGAGCTCGACCCGGCCACCGGGCGGATGCTGGGGAACATGCCCCAGGCCTTCTCGCATGTCGGCCTGGTCAGCTCGGCCCTCCTGCTCACCGGCCGGGGCGCCACCCGGCACCCGGGCTAGTAGCGGGCGGCGTAGGCGTAGGACTCGAGGAGGAAGGCGGCGATGTCGGCGGTGGGCTGGCCCCGCCAGCGGTCCATCTCGACGCTGGTCGGGACCCGGCGGACCAGGCCGTGGAAGGCGGCGGTGACGCGGACCCACGGGTCGGTCAGGCCCTTGAACTCCTTCGACTCGGAGAACCCGACCATCACCTGCCCCCTGCTCCGCCGGCCCGACTGGAGCTCGCCGACCCAGAAGGCCCGATCGGCGGACGACGGCGAGCGGCCGAGCACGTTCTCGTAGACGAGGTCGACGAAGGCGCTGTGGCCGAGCGTCCCGTAGCGCTGCGTGAACTCCTTGGCCCGCACCATCTGGTCGGCGATCCGCTTGAGCGACACGCCCCGGGTGGCCTCGCCCATCCAGAACGCCATCCCCCCGGTCTCGGGCCGCCGCAGGAAGATCGCCTGGTACAGCCGGGCGACCCCACCCGAGCGCCCGCTGTAGGTCGGCCCTCCGAGCATCCCTCCGACGAAGCTGGCCGGCGCCCGGCCGGCGACGTCCAGCTCGTAGACGTCGCGACGCAGCTCGTAGGACGTGGGCAGCCGTCCGAAGACGTCGCGGAACGCGGCGGTGACGAAGGCCGCCGTGGTGGCGTGCGGCCCGAAGCGGGTCTTGTCCTCGATCCACTGACGGAAGGCCGCCACCCGGGTGAAGTACGTCTGGTACTGGCCGCACTCGATGATCCAGCTGGAGATGCCGATCTGGGTGCCGTCGTTCGTCGGGCCGGTGACGAGGGGCCCGCCGCTGTCGCCGAAGCAGGGCCCGCCGCTGCCGGGCGTCACGCCGCCGATGGCGCACATCATCGACCCCTCGTGGTAGATCGACGCCTGGGCGCAGCTCGCCGACGGGGCGGTCAGCATCGTGGCCTGCCGCAGCTGGACCGGGTACTGCTCGCCCGCGGGGTCGGTCGACCCCCAGCCGGCGGCGGTGGCGCTGTTGATGCCCGGGTCGGCCCCCTGGGCGGCGAGCGCCTGGAGCGGGGTGGAGACGGGGATCGGGGTGGCCAGCCGGAGCACGGCGAGGTCGTTGCGGACCGTGTTGACGTTCCACGAGGGGTGGACGCGGATCTCGGCCACCGGCAGCCGGGTCCCGCCGCTGCGCAGGTCCTGGGTACCGACCAGCACGTCGATGTCGGCGGCCCGCGGGGCCCAGTCGCCGTCACGGACGCAGTGGGCGGCGGTCAGCACCCAGCTGCGGTCGATGGCCGTGGCCCCGCAGAACTGACCCGCCACGGCCGTGCGCCCCCGCAGGACGAGGGCGGCGACCGTCGGCCACGACCCGGGCGGGGCGACGGTGCCGTCGACGATGCGGGGCTCGGGGCGCCCACCCGGCGCCGGGTCCTGCTGGGCCCCGGCCGGGCCGACGGCGAGCAGGAGCGTCGCCAGCAGGGCGACGACGAGGGCGGTCGGACGGGAGGCGGTGCGCACCCCGCCAGTATCGGTCACGCCGCCCTCAGGCGAGGTGGTCGATGAACTTCTCCAGCTGGCGGAGGTTGCGGCACTCGAACACGCCGTCGCAGTGGGTGGCGTACTCGCCGACGATCGAGTCGCCGGTGTCCCAGTAGTTCTTCGGCTCCGGGTTGAGCCAGTAGACGTGGCGGGCCCGGTGCTGCATCTCCTTGACCACCCACGACTGCGAGGCGTGGTAGTTGTTCCGGGCGTCGCCCAGGAGGATCACCGTCGTCTTGGGCCCGATCTCGCGGCCCCAGCGCTGCCAGAAGACCTCGAAGGCGTGGCCGTAGTCCGAGTGGCCGTCGACCCAGACCACGTCGGCCTCGGTGTTGACCCGGTGGATCGCCTGGTTGATGTCCTCGTTGCCCTCGAAGAACGACGTCACCTCGTCGATGCCGTCGATGAAGGTGAAGGCCCGGACCTTCGAGAACTGGTTGCTGATGGCGTAGACGAGCATCAGCGTGAAGCGGGCGAAGGCGGCCACCGAGCCCGAGATGTCGGCCACGACGAAGATCTCGGGCTTGTGCGGCTTGGGGTGGCGGAACTGCGGCTCGGCCGGCACGCCGCCGTAGCTGAGCGACTTGCGGACCGTGCGGCGGAAGTCGAGGGCGCCCTTGCGGCCGTGGCGGCGCTTGCGGGCCAGGCGCACGGCGAGCCGGCGGGTCAGCGGGTACAGCGCCTTGCGGAGGTTGGCCATCTCCTCCCGGCTGGCGTGCATGAAGTCGACGTCCTCCGGCAGCGGCTTGCGGAGGGTGCGGGCCATGGCCTCGACGCCCCGGTCGGCCACCAGCCGGCGCCGG
>DASTYI010000009.1:0-35881 GCA_035765045.1 Iamia sp.
GATCGCCGGTTCGCTGCGCACGTAGCGTCCGGGGCATGACCGAGTTCCTCTTCACCGAGCTGCTGCCGCAGGGGCCCGACCCCACCGCGTACCGGAAGCTCGACATCGGCGGCGTGGGCACCGTCGAGGCCGCCGGGCGGACCTTCCTCACCGTCGAGCCGGCCACCCTCACCGCCCTGGCCGCCGAGGCCATGCACGACATCGCCCACTACCTGCGGCCCGGCCACCTGGCCCAGCTGCGCCGCATCCTCGACGACCCCGAGGCCTCGGCCAACGACCGCTTCGTCGCCAACGACCTGCTCCAGAACGCCAACATCTCGGCCGGCGGCATCCTCCCGATGTGCCAGGACACCGGCACCGCCATCGTCAAGGGCAAGAAGGGCGAGCTGGTCCTCACCGGCGGGGGCGACGAGGCCGCCCTCGCCCGGGGCATCTTCGACACCTACCAGCGCGACAACCTCCGCTACTCGCAGATGGCGCCGCTGACGATGTGGGACGAGGTCAACACCAAGACCAACCTCCCGGCCGAGATCAAGATCGCCGCCGTCGACGGCGCCGCCTACTCCTTCCTCTTCATGGCCAAGGGCGGTGGCTCGGCCAACAAGTCGTTCCTGTTCCAGGAGACCAAGGCCCTCCTCAACCCCCAGCGGCTGCTCCAGTTCCTCGACGAGAAGCTCCGCCTGCTGGGCACGTCGGCCTGCCCGCCGTACCACCTCGCCGTCGTCATCGGCGGGACGTCGGCGGAGATGGCGGTCGAGACGGCCAAGCTGGCGTCGGCCCGCTACCTCGACACCATCCCCACCGAGGGCTCCTCGCTCGGCCACGGCTTCCGCGACCTGGAGATGGAGCAGGAGGTCCTCGCCCTCACCCAGGCCTTCGGCATCGGCGCCCAGTTCGGCGGCAAGTACTTCTGCCACGACGTGCGGGTGATCCGCCTCCCCCGCCACGGGGCCAGCTGCCCGGTCGGCATCGCCGTGTCGTGCTCGGCCGACCGCCAGGCCCGGGCCAAGATCACCGCCGACGGGGTGTTCCTGGAGGACCTGGAGCGCAACCCGGCGCAGTACCTCCCCGAGGTCACCGACGAGCACCTGGGCGGCGACGTGGTCGAGATCGACCTCAACCGCCCGATGGCCGAGATCCGCTCGGAGCTGACCAAGTACCCGGTGAAGACCCGCCTCTCGCTCACCGGCACGGTGGTCGTCGCCCGCGACATCGCCCCCGCCAAGATCGCCGAGCTGCTCGACGCCGGCGGCGAGATGCCGCAGTACCTGCGGGACCACCCCGTCTACTACGCCGGCCCGGCCAAGACCCCGGAGGGCTTCGCCTCGGGCAGCTTCGGCCCCACCACCGCCGGCCGCATGGACTCCTACGTCGAGCGCTTCCAGGCCGCCGGCGGGTCGCTGGTCATGCTGGCCAAGGGCAACCGCAGCCAGCAGGTCACCGACGCCTGCCAGCGCCACGGCGGCTTCTACCTCGGCTCGATCGGCGGCCCCGCCGCCCGCCTGGCCCAGGACTGCATCCGCCACGTCGAGGTCCTCGAGTACCCCGAGCTGGGCATGGAGGCCGTCTGGCGGATCGAGGTCGAGGACTTCCCCGCGTTCGTCATCGTCGACGACAAGGGCAACGACTTCTTCGCCGAGGTCAGCCGCCCGATCGACCTCGGCGCCAAGACGATGAAGCTCGGGCGCGGCTGACGGCCGGGCCCCATCGTCGCCGTGGCGACCGCCTCAAGGTGCCAGGCACCTTGAGGCGGTTGCGGGACACGCCCTAGGACTCGGCGGCCAGCAGCCCGCCGGGGGCGTCGAAGGCGCCCCGCTCCAGGTCCTGGCAGAAGAGCTGGTGGTCGGCGAGGACCCGCTCGCCGCCCTCCTCGGCCCACTCCAGCGTGTCGGCCACGAAGACCTCGGGCTGGACGACCCGCAGGATGCCGATCTCGGCCCCGGGGCCCTCGACCCCGACGTCGACCAGGTGGGACTCGGAGCGGGCGTGGGTCTGGGCCAGGGCCCGACCGCAGACGTCGGCGTACTCGATCAGGTCGGCGGCCCCGAAGCCGGCCACGCTGATGTTGACCTTCATCGGGCTCCGCTCGCGCACCACGAAGCTGCGGCCCTCGATCTCGGCGGCGCCGTAGAGCGGGTCGCCGTCGACCAGGAACTCACGGTGGGCCAGGGCGATCCGCTCGGCCGACGTGCGGGCGTCGAAGGTGGTGGCCGGCACCAGCCCGTAGAGGGCCGAGCGCCGGGCCATCTTGAGCTCGATGATCACGTGGTCGGCGGCGTCGGGGCCGGGCCCGTCGAGCAGGACCCAGAAGCGGGCCAGGCCCTGGCTGGCGGTGCCCCCGCCGTGACGCAGGGCGACGTCGTGGACCCGGAAGAAGCCCTCGGGGCGGACCGGGGCGCCGGCCTCGGCCAGGCTGGCGGCGTAGGCGTCGACCACCGGCTGGAGCACGGCGACCAGGTCGTTGCGGGGCTCGATGCGCGCCTCGGGGAGGAAGCGGTGGGCGTCGAGGTCGATCCGCTTGGCCAGGAAGTCGGCCCGGGCCCGCCCGGCCTTGGCGAAGGCCTTCTCGAGCACGGCCGGGGCGGTGTCCTCGGTGATCTGGTGGGTGTGCTCGGAGTCGTCGGCGGCGAAGTCGACCAGTCCGGCGAGGTAGCCCTCGACGAAGGCGCGCACCACGGCCCGCCGGGCCTTGCGCGACAGGCCCTGCTCGCGGGCGGCCATCCAGAAGCCGACGGCGCCCCGCCCGGTGTCGTAGGTGAACGGGGCGATCCACGCCTCGTCGAAGTCGTTGGGCGCGAAGAAGGGGTGGCCGCCGGCGCTGGGCATGATCCCGAAGTTCTCGGGGTGGACGTCGCCGATGCAGAACACGGCCGGCAGGTGGCCGTCGACCCCGGCGTGGTCGCGGTAGTAGAGCAGCGCCGTGCCCCGGAAGAACGAGAACGGCGAGTCGGCCAGGATGCCGAACTTGGTGGCCACCGCCTCGGGGGTGTCGAGGAGCCGGACGGCGTGGTCCTCGATCAGGGTGTTGCGCACGTGGTGGCGACGGGCGCGGGGCCCGAGCAGGTGCGGCGCGGTCTCGACCTCGCCGGCGGCCCGCAGCTCGGCGTAGCGGCGGAAGGCGTCGGCACGATCGGCGTGGGCGGGCAGCACGGCAGCCATCCCCCGATCCTTGCCGACGCACCGCTGCGAGATCGGCACCGCCCTCGGTGGTCGGCGGCGCTCAGGCCTCGGCCGCGACCAGGGCCTCGATGGCCCGGCGCTCGTGGTCGCGGACGTTCGGGTCGACCAGCCGGTGGTCGGCCGCCACCGCCAGCAGGCGCCGGGCGGCGTCGTGATCGGTCCCGGCCAGGACGGCGGCCAGCAGCCGGCGGCGGACGGCGGGCTCGACCCGGTCGACGACGGCGGCCCGGGCCCGGGCGCCGAGCGAGGCCGGGGTCGCCGGCTCCCGCCCGAGGCAGGCGAGCACGACCCAGACGTCGGCCACGTCGGCCGCCGCCGGGCCCCGCCGGGCGTTGCTCCAGTCGATCACGACCGGCCCGTCGGGCCCCAGGATGACGTTCTGGGGGTGGAGGTCGAGGTGGAGCACGGCATCGCCGGCCACGGCGTGGGGGCGGAGGCCGGCCGGGGCGGCGATGGCGTGGAGGGCGGTGTGGAGGGCGGCCAGCCGACGCCCGTGGGCGGCCGCCCGCCACGGCCGGCGGGCCAGGTCCTCGGCCATCGTCGGCCCCACCAACCGGTCGAGCACCATCTCGCCGGGAGCGACCCGCCACACCCGGGGCACCGGGTAGCCGGCCCGGCGCACGTGCTCCATCACCTCGGCCTCGGGCACCAGGTCGGCGGGACGGCGCAGCCGCCGCACCACCCGGTCGTCGCCCAGGGCGTAGACGTCCGCATCCCGCCCCCGGGCCAGCAGGGCCCCCAACCGCCCGTCCTCGATCGGCGCCCCCTCCACGTCCATGGGACGACCGTAGGCTCCACGGCCATGACGAGCAGCGGCATCGACCTCGACGAGCTCTCCCCCGACGTCCGGCCCCAGGACGACCTCTTCGGCCACGTCAACGCCCGCTGGGTGGCGGCCACCGAGATCCCCTCCGACCGGGCCCAGCACGGCGCCTTCCACGTGCTCCACGACCAGTCCGAGCTCGACGTCCGGGCGATCCTGGAGGAGGCAGCCGCCTCGTCCGCCGAGGCCGGCACCGACGAGCGCAAGGTCGGCGACCTGTGGGCCGCCTTCATGGACGTCGAGGCGGTCGAGCGGCGCGACGCCGAGCCCCTGGCCGACGACCTGGCCTCGATCCGCGGCGTGAGCAGCCCGCGGGAGCTCGTCGCCCTGATGGGCCGGCTCCAGCGGCACGGCTCGCCCGGCGTGATCGACTTCTTCGTCGACAACGACGGCGACGACGCCACCCGCTACATCGTCAACGTCGTCCAGAGCGGGCTCGGCCTCCCCGACGAGGCCTACTACCGGGAGGACGCCCACGCCGCCACCCGGGCCGCCTACGTCGAGCACCTCGCCACCGTGCTCCGCTCGGTCGACGAGCCCGACCCCGAGGGCGCCGCCGAGCGGGTCATGGCCCTGGAGACGGCCCTGGCCGCGGCCCACTGGAGCGCGGTCGACAGCCGTGACGCCATCAAGACGCACAACAAGCGCGACCGGGCGACCCTGGAGGCCGCCACCCCCGGCTTCGACTGGGCCGGCTACCTCGAGGGGATGGCCGCCCCCGACACCGCCTTCGCCGAGGTCGTCGTCCGCCAGCCCTCGGCCGTCGAGGCCGCCGCCTCGCTGCTCACGACGGTGCCGCTCGAGGACTGGAGGGCGTGGCTGGTCTTCCACCACGTGCGGGCGGCGGCGCCGTACCTGTCGGACCGCTTCGTGCAGAACAACTTCCGCTTCTACGGCACGACCCTGTCGGGCATCCCCGAGCTGCGCGAGCGGTGGAAGCGGGGCGTCCAGGTCGTCGAGGCGGCGATGGGCGAGGCCGTCGGCCAGCTCTACGTCGCCCGCCACTTCCCGCCCGAGCACAAGGAGCGGATGGACCGGCTCGTGCACTGGCTGGTCGAGGCCTACCGGGTGCGGATCTCCGAGCTGTCGTGGATGACCGAGGAGACGCGGCAGCGGGCGCTGGAGAAGCTCGACCGCTTCACCCCCAAGGTCGGCTACCCGGCCCGCTGGCGCGACTACTCGGCGCTGGAGATCGACCGCGACGACCTGCTCGGCAGCGTCCGCCGGGCGGCCGCCTTCGAGTCCGACCGCAACCTGGCCAAGATCGGCCAGCCCATCGACCGCGACGAGTGGCACATGACGCCGCAGACGGTCAACGCCTACTACAACCCCGGGATGAACGAGATCGTCTTCCCGGCGGCGATCCTGCGCTGGCCGTTCTTCGACCCCGAGGCCGACGACGCCATGAACTTCGGGGGCATCGGCGCCGTCATCGGTCACGAGATCGGCCACGGCTTCGACGACCAGGGCAGCCGCTACGACGGCGACGGCAACCTGGCCGACTGGTGGACCGACGCCGACCGCGAGGCCTTCGACCGGCTGACCCAGGCCCTGATCGCCCAGTACGACGGCTTCGAGCTCGACGGCCTCCCCGACCACCGGGTCAACGGCGGCCTCACCGTGGGCGAGAACATCGGCGACCTCGGCGGCATCGGCATCGCCCTGGCCGCCTACGAGCTCAGCCTCCAGGGCGAGGAGGCCCCGGTGATCGACGGCCTGACCGGGCGCCAGCGGGTCTTCCTCGGGTGGGCGCAGCTGTGGCGCACCGCCACCCGCGACGAGGAGCGCATCCGCCGCCTCGCCATCGACCCCCACGCCCCGCCCGAGCTGCGGGCCAACGTCGTCCGCAACCTCACCGAGTTCCACGACGAGTTCGGCGTCACCGAGGGCGACGGCATGTACCTCCCCGAGGACCAGCGCGTCCGCATCTGGTGACCCGCCTCAAGGTGCCAGGCACCTTGAGGCGATCGCGCTGAGGCTCAGGCCAGGGCGACCATGTCGAGGAGGTCGTCGGACCAGTGGTCGACCTGGCCGTCGGGCATGTAGAGGGCCCGGTCGGGCTTGAGGGCCCGGACGAAGTCGGTGTCGTGGCTGACGAGGAGGATGGTGCCGGGCCAGTCGGCCAGCGAGGCGGCCACGGCGTCGCGTGACCCCGGGTCGAGGTTGTTGGTCGGCTCGTCGAGCAGCAGCAGGTTGTTGCGCCCGGCGACCAGCTGGGCGAGGGCGAGCTTGGTCTTCTCACCGCCCGACAACGTGCCCGCCTCCTGGAAGACCTTGTCGCCGGTGAGGCCGAACATGCCGAGCAGCGCCCGCAGCTCGGACTCGCTCTGGCCGGTGGCGCTGTCGCGCAGCTGGTCGATCAGGTTGCGGTGGGGGTCGAGGCCCTCGTGCTCCTGGGCGTAGTAGCCGGCGACGACGCCGTAGCCGGTCTCGACGGTGCCGACCGTCGGCTCCTGGACGCCGGCGATGGCCCGGAGCATCGACGTCTTGCCGGCGCCGTTGAACCCCATCACCACCATCCGCTCGCCCCGGCCCATCGAGAAGTCGACCCCGGAGAAGACGTCGAGGTCGCCGTAGGAGACGGCCAGGTCAGCCACCTCCAGCACGGTGCGCCCGGCGTGGGGCGGGTCGGGGAACCGCACCTTGGCCACCACCTGCTGGCGCGGCCCCTCGGTGCCCGAGGCCTCGATGCGGGCGATGCGCTTCTCGATGCTGTGGGCCATCGCCGCCTTGGTGGCCTTGGCGCCGAAGCGGTCGACGATCGTCTGGAGCCGCTCGACCTCCTTGGCCCGGCCCGCCGCCTCCTTGCGCTGGCGCTCCTCGTCGGCCTCGCGCTGGTGGAGGTACTGCGAGTAGGTGCCCTTGTACTCGTGGAGCGTGCCGGTCTCGTCGTGGCCGCCACGGTCGAGGTGGATGACCCGGGTGATGGCCTCGTCGAGCAGGTCGAGGTCGTGGCTGATGACGATCAGCCCGCCGCGGTACCGGCGCATGTAGTCGAGCAGCCAGTCCTTGGCGTCGGAGTCGAGGTGGTTGGTGGGCTCGTCGAGGAAGAGGAGGTCGCTGCCGGCGAAGAGGATGCGGGCCAGCTCGACCCGGCGGCGCTGCCCACCGGAGAGGGCGCCGAGCGGGAGGTCGAGGCGGTCGTCGGCCAGCCCGAGCCCGGCGGCGAGGCGACGGACCTCGCTGTCGGCCTGGTAGCCGCCCTCGATGCGGAACCGCTCCTCGGCCCGGGTGTAGCGGGAGACGGCCCGGTCCGACGGGTCCTCCTCCATCGCCAGGCGCAGCTTCTCCAGCCGGACGAGGGCCTCGTCGAAGCCCCGGCCCGAGAGCACGTGCTCGAGCCCGGTGCGGGAGTCGGGGACGCCGTCGAGCCGGGGGTCCTGGGGCAGGTAGCCGACGCCGCCGTCACGCCGGACGGTGCCGCGCGACGGGGTGACGTCGCCGCCGAGGATCTTGAGCATGGTGGTCTTGCCGGCGCCGTTGCGCCCCACGATCCCGACCTTGTCGCCGGCGCGCACGGTGAAGGAGATGCCGTCGAGGAGGATCGTCCCTCCGACGTCGACGCGCAGACCGTTCACCGTGAGCACCGGTCGAGTGTGCTCCCGGGAGGGGCGGCCCACCAACCAGGTACCGTCACGGCGCCGGTCCCCGCCCCGCGACGGCGTCGGCGCCTGACCGGTTACCGTCCGGCGGTGAGCGATCTGCGGCCCTTCCCGCCCCAGCCCGACGACGTCCCGTGGCCGACGGCCGAGTGGGAGCAGGCCCCGCCGCCGCCCGAGGTCGACCCCGCCGTCCTGGAGGCCCGCCTCGATCGGGTGCTCGGCCCCGACCAGGACCCGGCCGTCGGCCACACCAACGCCGTGGCCGTCGTCCACCGGGGCCGGATCGTGGCCGAGCGCTACGGGATGAAGGAGGAGCACCCGCTGGCCGAGCTGGCCGGGATCGAGCCCGGTCCGATCACGCCCGACATGCCGCTCCACTCGTGGTCACAGGCCAAGAGCGTCTGCCACCTGCTGGTCGGCGTGCTCCAGGAGCGGGGCCTGCTGGCCGTCGGCGACCCGGCCCCGGTGCCCGAGTGGGCCGGCGACGAGCGGGCCGCCATCACCTGGGACCACCTGCTCCAGATGCGGCCCGGCCTGCAGTGGTCGGAGGTCTACGTCGACGAGGGCGATGCCCTGCCCGACGTGCTGGAGATGCTCTACGGCGCCACCGCCCCGGCCGACATGGCCGGCTTCGCGGCGAGCTTCCCCCTCGTCCACGAGCCCGGTTCGCCCGAGGCCTACACGTACTCCTCGGGCACGACGAACATCGTCCAGGGCTGCGTCCAGCGCACCCTCGGCATCCAGGGCGACGCCGTCACCGCCCTGCTGCGGGAGGCGATCTTCGACCCGATCGGCGCCACCAGCCTCAGCCTCGGCTTCGACGGCGCCGGGCTGTGGGTGGCGTCGTCGTACCTGGACCTGACGCTGCGGGACTGGCTGCGGCTCGGGCTGCTCGTGCTCCGGGGCGGCACCTGGGAGGGGACGCCGGTGGTGCCGAGCGCCTGGATCGACCACGGCCGCACGCCCCGGTCGACCAACCCGCTCGAGCCCGAGCTGATCCACGGCGCCCACTGGTGGGTGCGGCCCGGTCGTGACGACGGCGGCTTCATGGCCCACGGCTTCGAGGGCCAGCGGCTGCTGATGGTCCCCGACCGCGACGTCATCGTGTACCGCAACGGCAAGACCGGGGCCGACGACGTCGAGACGCTCAACCGGCACCTCTGGGGCATCGTCGACCTCTTCCCCACCTGACGATCCGTCGGAACCCGGTTGCGGGGGGCGCGGATCCCGGCCATGGTGTCGGGGTGGTTGTGGCGCGACGACCGATGAGGGCCGGCACCGGTCCGTGACGCTCCTCCTCGCGCTGGGCGGCGCGGGAGTGGTGGGCCTGCTCGTCGGGTTGGCCCTCGGCGACATCGACCTCGACCTCGGGCCCGATTGGGTTTCGCTGCCGGCGCTGGCGGGCATGGTCGGCGCCTTCGGTTTCGGCGCCGCCGCCCTGCTGTCGTTCGGAGCCCCCACCCCGGTCGCCGTGGCCGGAGGGATCGTCGCCGGCCTGGCCCTGGCGATCGCCGCCACCCGGCTCGCCCGGGGATTGATGGACATGCGCACCGACGCCCCGGTGCGGTCCTCCGACATGGTGGGACGGCCCGGCCGGGTCGTCACCGCCCTCACCCCCGACCGCACCGGCGAGGTGCTGGTCGACCACGCCGGCCAGCGGCTCAAGGTCGCGGCGCGCGGCACCGAGGTCCTCACCGTCGGCGCCCGCGTCGTCGTCATCGAGGTCCTGTCGCCGACGTTGGTCGCCGTCGAGTCCCACGAGCGCTTCTGGTCCGCCGACTCCTCGCCCCCCGCTCTCCCACCCACCCCCTGACCCAGGAGGTCCCACCCCATGACCGGGCTCATCGCCATCGCCGGACTCGTCGTCCTCGTGCTGCTGCTCGTGCTGCTCGTGCTGACGCGCATCAAGGTCGCCGGCCCCAACGAGGCGTTCATCGTCACCGGCCGCAAGGGCAGGGAGGTGACGAACCCGGAGACCGGCCGGCTGACCCACGACCTCTCGGGCCAGAAGGTCGTGATGGGGGCGAGCATCTTCGTCCTCCCCGTGGTCCAGCGGCTCGCCGTGCTCGACCTGACCAGCCGGCAGCTGGCCGTCTCGGTGCCGGCCGCCATCGCCAAGAACGGCATCCGCTGCTCGCTCGAGGCCGTCGCCGTGGTCAAGGTCGGCGGCCAGGAGGACTCGGTCCGCGCCGCCGCCCAGCGCTTCCTCGGCCAGCAGCAGGACATCGACCACTTCACCAAGGAGGTCCTGGCCGGTGCCCTGCGGGCCATCGTCGGCCGGCTGACGGTCGAGGAGATCATCCGCGACCGGGCCACCTTCGCCGCCGCCGTCACCGAGGAGGCCGAGACCAGCCTCACCAACCAGGGCCTGGTGCTCGACACCTTCCAGCTCCAGGACATCCAGGCCGACGGGAGCTACCTGGCCGACCTCGGGCGGCCCGAGGCGGCCCGGGCGGCCAAGGACGCGGCGATCGCCGAGGCCGCCGCCCGGCGCGAGGCCGAGCAGGCCCGGCTCAAGGCCGAGGAGGAGATCGCCGTGGCCAACCGCGTGCTCGCCCTCCGCCAGGCCGAGATCCAGGCCGAGACCGATGCCGCCGCGGCCGACGCAGCCGCCGCCGGGCCCATCGCCCAGGCGGCACGCGACCAGGAGGTCATGAGCGCCCAGGAGCAGGTGGCCACCCGCCGGGCCGCCCTCAAGGACCGGGAGCTCGACACCGAGATCCGCAAGCCGGCCGACGCCCGGCGCTACGCCATCGAGGTCGAGGCCGAGGCCGAGCGGGCCGCCACCATCGCCCGGGCCGAGGCCGAGCGCTCGGCGGCCATCGCCCAGGCCGAGGCCGAGGCCAAGCGGGTCGAGCTCCAGGGCGAGGCCCAGCGGCGCCAGCGCGAGCAGCTGGCCCAGGCCGTCCGGATCGAGGGCGAGGCCGCCGCCGACGCCACCCGGGCCACCGGCGAGGCCGAGGCCTACACGGTCAAGGTCCAGGGCGAGGCCCAGCGCTCGCAGCGGGAGCAGCTGGCCGAGGCCATCCGGGCCGAGGGCAGCGCCACCGCCGATGCCACCCGGGCCGCCGGCGAGGCCGAGGCCGAGGCCATGCGGCGCAAGGCCGAGTCGTACTCGGCCTACGGCGAGGCCGCCATCCTCGACCTGCTCGCCTCGGCCCTGCCCAGCATCGTCGGCGCCGCCGCCGAGCCCATGGGCAACATCGACAAGCTGACCGTCATCAGCACCGACGGCGCCAGCGACGTCACCAAGACGGTCACCTCGACGGTGGCCCAGGGGATGCAGGTCGCCGGCGATCTCACCGGCCTCGACGTGCCCCAGCTGCTGGCCGCCCTCGTGGCCCGGCGGGCGGCGGGAAGCGAGGTCGCGGCCACGACCTGAGCCACCATGGGCCGGTGGGCGTGCACCGGCTGAGGGACCTCGACCGACGGGGACGGCTGCTCGCCGTCCTCGTCGGCGCCCTCCTCCTCGTCCCCGTGGCCACCAGCGTGGGCCGGGCCCTCTCGGTCGACTGGCGGCCGAGCAACGACGACGCCCTGATCGTCCTCCAGGCCCGCGACGTCCTGAGCGACGACCCGCCGCTGGTGGGCCAGCCCTCCACCGCCCAGGAGTACGTCGCCGGCAACACCGCCCGGCACCCCGGGCCGATCGAGTTCTACCTGCTGGCCCTCCCGGTCCGGGTCCTCGGCCACACCCTCGGCACGCTGCTGACGGCGGCGGCCATCGCCGGGGGCGCCGTGCTGGTCGCGGCGTGGGTGGCCTACCGGCGGGGTGGGCCGGCGGTCGGGCTGGGGGCCGCCGTCCTGCTCGGGCTGGCGATGTGGTCGTCGGGCACCGCCGTGCTGTCCGACCCGATCAGCTCGAACGTCGGCGGCTACCCCCTGATCGCCGGGGCCGCCCTGGCCTGGGCCCTGTGGTGCGACGACCGGAGGCTGTGGCCGCTCGCCGTGGCCGTCTGGTCCTTCACCGTCCAGCAGCACCTGGCCATCTTCGGCCTGGCCGGGATGGTGACCGCCTGGGGGGTCGCCGGCGCCGTCGCCACGGTGCTGGTCCACCGGCGGGAGGCGGGGCGGGTGGCCGCCTCGCTGCGCTGGGGGGCGGCCGCCGTCGCCGTCGGGCTGGCCTGCTGGGCGCCGCCGATCCTCGACCAGCTCGTCGGCAGCGGGAACCTGCGCCGGATGATCGCCTACTCGCGCCACAGCGACCGGCCCACCCTCGGCCTCGGCGCCGGGCTGCGGGCCGCCGGCCGGGCTGCTGCCGCCCCGCCGCTCCTGCTCCGGCGCGAGCTGGCCGTCGACAACCAGGGCGGCTGGGACCTCACCGACCCGCTCGGCGGCGACCTCGCCGGCGTGGTGGTCGGCATCGTCGTCGCCCTCGGGGTGGCGGGCGTGGCCGCCTGGACGTGGCGGCGGTCGACCGGGGACGTCGCCCGCCGGGGCGCCGAGCGGCTGGCCCTGGTCGGCACCGCCCTCGTCGTCGCCGGGGGCGGCGCCATCACCGCCGCCAACGTCCCCGCCTCGTTCGAGGCGCCCCGCATCAACTTCTACCGGTGGGTCTGGCCGGTGAGCATCGCCGTCTGGGGTGCCCTGGCCTGGACCGTGGGCGAGGCGCTGGCCGCCCGCCGGGCCGTCACCCCCGGTCGGACGGCCGCCCCCCGGTGGGCCGGGGTGGGCGTCGGGGTGGCGCTGCTGGCGGTGAGCGTGGCGGCGACGGCGACCCGGGTCGAGGGGGGCGACCGCCGGCGCGACGAGCAGGTCTTCTGGTTCGAGCGGGAGACCGAGGCGGCGGTCGCCGCGGCGGTGCCGAGCGACGTCCCGGTGCGGCTGGAGATGATCGGCGCCAGCGCCTTCGTCGCCCAGGGCCCGGCGCTGGGGGCGGCGCTGATCGAGGACGGCTACGACGTCCGGGTCGACCCCGAGCTGGCCTCGCACTGGGGCGAGCGCCGGGCGGCGCCCCGGTCCCCCGACGAGGCCCTGGTCCAGATCCTGAGCGGCGCCGGCTCCACACCCCGCGGCGAGGGCCGGCTGGTGGCGGAGGGCCGGCTCCCCCGCGAGCCCGGCGGGGTGGACAACTCGTGGAACGAGGACACCTTCGCCGTCTGGGTCCGCCTCCCCGAGAACTGACCCCGGCAAGGCGAGGGCGTGCCCTCGGATCCCCTCAAGGTGCCAGGCACCTTGAGGCGATCCGACCGGTCACCAACACCAGGCGCGTGCGGTGCAGGCCGGCTCCTAGTTGACCTGCTTCTCCCGGCCCTCCCAGTACGGGGCGCGGAGCTTGAACTTCTGGAGCTTGCCGGTGGCGGTGCGGTCGAGCTCGGTGCGGAACTCGATCCGCTTGGGGATCTTGTTGCCGGCCAGCTTGGGCCGGCAGTGCTCGCGCAGCTCGTCCTCGGTGACGGTCTCGCCTGGCGCCAGCACGACCAGGCCGAGCACCAGCTCGCCCCACCGCTCGTCGGGGACGCCGATCACCGCCGCCTCGGCCACCGCCGGGTGGCTGAACAGGGCGTCCTCGACCTCGATCGACGAGACGTTCTCGCCGCCCGAGATGATCACGTCCTTCTTGCGGTCCGAGATGGTGACGTAGCCCTCGTCGTCGATCGTGCCGCCGTCGCCGGTGTGGAAGAAGCCGTCCCGGATGGCCTCGGCGGTGGCGTCGGGCTGCTCCCAGTAGCCCTCCATCACCACGTTGGACCGGGCCTTGATCTCGCCCTGGTCGGTGACGGCGACGGTGACCCCGAGGGCCGGGGCCCCGGCCCGCGCCAGCCGCTTGGCCCGCTCCCCTGCCTCCAGGTCGTCCCACTCGGCCCGGCCCCGGTTCATGGTGAGCAGCGGCGCCGTCTCGGTGAGGCCGTAGATCTGGATGAACTCCCAGCCCAGCTCGGTCTCGACCCGCTCGATGGTGCGGGTGGGCGGCGGGGCGCCGGCGACGACGATCCGGGTCGTGGCGGCGCCGGGGACGGAGGAGAAGTCGGGGGCGGCGTCGAGCACGGCGTTGACGACGGCCGGGGCACCGCACATCACGGTCACGCCGTGGCGCTCGACCCGGCGCAGGATCTCGGCCCCGTCGACCTTGCGCAGCACGACCTGGGTGGCCCCCATCCCGGTGGTGGCGTAGGGCATGCCCCAGCCGTTGCAGTGGAACATCGGGAGCGTGTGGAGGTAGGTGTCGCGGTCGCTGATGCCGGCCTGCCAGCCGAAGGTGGTGGCGTTGAGCCAGAGGCTGCGGTGCGTCTGCTGGACGCCCTTGGGCCGGGCCGTCGTGCCCGACGTGTAGTTGATGGTGGCGGTGACGTCCTCGTCGGGCTCCCAGGGCGCCGGCTCGGAGGACCAGTCGAGGAGGGCGTCGTCGGCCTCGGTGCCGATCTCGGCCTTGGTGGCGACGTCGATCCCCTCGACGGCGGCGGCCACCTCGGGGTCGTAGAGGAGGACCGAGGCGCCCGAGTGCTCGACGATGTAGGCGATCTCCTCCCGCGACAGGCGGAAGTTGATGGGGACGTAGATCCGCCCCCAGCCCGACACGCCCCAGAACCCGGCGAGCAGGCGGGCGGCGTTCTGGGAGACGACGGCGACCCGCTCCCCCGGGCCGACGCCGAGGCGGTCGAGCCCGGCGGCCTGGGCCCGGGCCCGGGCGGCCAGCTCGGCGTAGGTGAGCGCGCCGAGCGACGGGGCCGGCTGGTCGGGCTCGTCGACCACGGCGACGCGGTCCGGGTAGACGACCTCGGCCCGGTCGAGGAAGTCGCGGACGGTCAGGGGCACCTTCATGGCCCGGACCGTAGACCCCTCCTGCGACAGCGCGCGGGAGGTGGTAGGCCGGACCCATGCGCATCGGCATCTTCGGCGGCGACGTCGCCGCCACCGGCACGATCGACGACCACGTCGCCGCCGCCCGCCAGGCCGCCGACGACGGCTTCACCGGGTTCTGGCTGCCCCAGATCTTCGGCTACGACGCCCTCACCGTCCTGGCCCTGATCGGGCGCGAGGTCCCGGGCATCGAGCTCGGCACCGCCGTCGTCCCGACCTACCCGCGCCACCCGGCCGCCCTGGCCGCCCAGGCGACGACCACCAACGAGGCCTGCGCCGGCCGGCTCGTCCTCGGCATCGGGCTGAGCCACCAGATCGTCATCGAGATGATGTACGGGATGTCGTTCGCCAAGCCGCTGCGGCACATGCGCGAGTACCTGTCGATCCTGCTGCCGCTGATCCACGACGGCGCCGTCGACGTCGAGGGCGAGACCCTCACCGGCCGGGTCGGCCTGTCGATGGCCGCCCGCCGCCCGTTCCCGGTGCTGATCGCCGCCCTCGGGCCCAAGATGCTCGAGCTGGCCGGTGCCGTCGCCGACGGCACGGTGACGTGGATGACCGGCCCGGCGACGCTGCGCGACCACATCGTCCCGTCGATCACCGCCGCCGCCGAGGCCGCCGGCCGCGACGCCCCCCGGGTCGTCGGCGCCCTGCCCGTCCTCGTCACCGACGACGAGGGCGACGGCCGGGTCCGGGCCGGCAAGGCCTTCGCCGTCTACGACACCCTCCCGTCCTACAAGGCGATGCTCGACCGCGAGGGCGCCGGCGGGCCGGCCGACGTGGCCGTGGTGGGCGACGAGGCCGCCGTCGGCGAGCAGCTCGACGCCCTGGTGGCCAGCGGCATCACCGACTTCGTGGCCGTCGAGTACTCCCGCGACCCCGACGAGATCGCCCGCACTCGGGCCCTCCTCCGCTCCCGCATCTGAGCGAACCGGTGTCACCAGACCCAGCGGGCACCGCTCCTGATGACACCGGTTCGCCTCGGGGGGCGGGGCTAGGTCGACCCGGGGGCCTCGCGGGCGTGCGCCTCCTCCGAGTCCCGCAGGATGGCCACCACGACCTCGACCCCGTGCTCGCGGCAGATCGGGCGGAAGGCGGCCCAGCCGGCGGTGTCGGGGTCGCGGCCGAGCACCGTGCGGTAGGCCTCGGCCACGGCGGCGTCGACCTCCCGGCCCTCGGCCAGCTCGGTGGCGAGGGCGGCGGGCAGGGCGCCGAGCAGGGCGTGCCCGGTGGGGATGGCGACGTAGTCCCAGAGCCGGCCCACGTCGGCGACCTCCTCCATGTGGGCGGCCGAGGTGACGGCGGCCCCGTCGATGGTGAAGAGGGCGTAGCCGAGGTCCTCGACCAGCTCGTACAGCCCGGCGGTGGTGCCGTCGAAGTCGGCGATGCCGGGGCCGTGCTCGAAGGTGACGACCGGGCGGTGCGTGCGCAGGGTGCGGGCCCCGCTCTCCAGCACCAGGGCCTCGGCCCCCTCGACGTCGATCTTGACCAGGTCGACCCGGGCCAGCGGGGCGGCCAGCTCGTCGAGCGGGTGGGCCTCGACCGCCACGGTGGCCAGGTCGGTGGGCCCGGAGTAGACCCGGCGGGCGCGGAGGCTGCTCTCCTCGGGCCGGTCGACGGCGACGACCAGCTCGACCACCTCCCGGCGCAGGCCCACCGCCCCGGCGACGACCGTCAGCCCCGGGTGCCCCGCCAGATCGGCCTCGAGGGCGGCCACGCAGTCGGGCAGCGGCTCGACGGCGACGACGTGGCCGGTCGGGCCGACCGCCTCCAGCATCGGCCGGAGGTGGCGGCCGGTGTGGGCGCCGACGTCGACGGCGCCGTCGCCGGGCCCCAGCACCCGGCGGATGCACGCCTCCACCAGGGCCTCGAAGTCGGTCGGGACGGCGGGGCCGGGCACGGCGCAGAGGGTAGGCCCGGGATGGGGGTGTCGGAGTCGGGGCCGATCCGACGATGAGGGGATCGTGACACCGGAACCGGCGTCGTCCGACCAGGGCGCGGCGCTGCTCGACCTCTACGACCGGGCCCTGCCCGAGGTCTACGGCTACCTGCTGCCTCGCTGCGGCAGCGTGGCCACGGCCGAGGACGTCACGTCGGAGACCTTCCTCGCCGCCGTCGACGCCGTCCAGCGCGGCACCGTCCCCCACCTGAGCGTCGCCTGGCTGATCGGCGTGGCCCGCCACAAGCTGGTCGACCACTGGCGGCGGACGGCCCGCGAGGAGCGGCGGGTGCTGCGGGTGGCCGCCGAGCCCGACGCCACCACCGAGGACCCGTGGGACGAGGAGATCGACGCCGCCCTCGCCCGTGACGTGCTGGCCTCGCTCGGCGCCCACCACCGGGCCGCCCTGACCCTGCGCTACCTCGACGGCCTCAGCGTCCCCGAGGTCGCCCGCCACCTCGACCGCACCGTCCACGCCACCGAGGCGCTGCTGATCCGGGCCAAGGCCGCCTTCCGCCGTGCGCTCCCGGAGGGAGGGTCCGATGCCTGATCCCCTCGACGCCCTGCGGCTGCCGAGCACGCCGACGGCCCCCGACCCGGCCTTCCGCGACGCCCTGCGGGCCCGGCTGGCCGCCGCCCTGACGCCCCCGCCCGACCCCGACGACCTGCCCGCCATCACGCTCCGCCCCCCCGAGGAGGCCCCCGTGACCGACACGACCACCGCCACCACCCACGCCCTGACGCCGTACCTCGCCGTGGGCGACGCCGCCGCCGCCCTCGACTGGTACCGCGACGTCCTCGGCGCCCTGGAGACCACCCGCTTCGTCGGCGACGACGGCCGGGTCGGCCACGCCGAGGTGGTGATCGGCGGGTCGACGCTGATGCTGGCCGACGAGTACCCCGAGGTCGACGTGCACGGCCCCCGCCACTACGGCGGCACGCCGGTGACCCTCCACCTCGAGGTGGTCGACGTCGACCACACCTTCGGCCTCGCCGTCGACCACGGCGCCGACGTCGAGCGGGAGCCGAGCGACCAGTTCCACGGCAACCGCAACGCCATCGTCCGCGACCCGTGGGGCCATCGCTGGATGCTGAGCCAGCCGATCGACGCCGACCGGGCGGATGCCGCCGCCGACGCCGACCCCGGCGACTTCGGCGACGTCCGCGAGTACGCCGTCTCCGGCCGTCCGCCGGTCGAGCCCGGCTACATCACCATGCAGACGCGGGACCTCGACCGGGCCCGGGCCTTCTTCGGGACGCTGTTCTCGTGGACGATCGAACCCGGCACCCTCGAGGGTGGCGGCCACGTGGCCAACACCCGCTTCCCGATGGGCTTCATGACGACCGAGGACGCCGCCCCCACCGGCCCGGTCACGGTCTACTTCCGGGTCGACGACATCGAGCGCTACGCCGCCCGGGTCGAGGAGCTGGGCGGCGAGGTGCTGGCCCGGAACGAGTACCCGTCGGGCGGCAACGCCGAGTGCGTCGACGACCAGGGCTTCCGCTTCGACCTCTTCCGCCCGGCTCCGGGCTACGGAGAGCCCCCGTACTGGCGATCAGATCCGACGGGTACCCGTCGGATCTGATCGCCAGCTCGCCGGGGGTGGGGGTCAGCCTCGGACCCGGATGGTCGTCTCGGTGGCGGCGGCGACGGCGTCCTCGGTGAAGGGGACGTCGCGCCAGGCCTTCTCCGAGAACGCCTCGGTGGCGGCGAGGTAGCGCGGGTCCTCCCGGTCCTCGGTGTCGCCGTAGGTGAGGAAGGCCCGGGCGTGGGGGCCCTCGTCGTCGTAGGCCAGGGCGAACAGGAAGGACGTGCCGGTGTTGATCGGGTAGCCGGTCAGCTCGGTGCCCGTGGGCCCGGTAGCGCGGGCGAGGTGCGACGGCCCGGTGAGGTACTCGACCTCGATGGCGTCGAGGGCGGGGTCGAGGATCGACCAGCTGCGGCCGAAGCCGACGACGTTGGTGGTGCCGTCGGCGCCGTTCCCGCCGTGGATGGGCACGAGCGTGCCGTTGCGGTCGGCCTGCTGGACCTCGCCGAGCGGCGTGTCGACGGCGACCCCGGCGGCGTCGAGGGTCTGGACGGCCCGGGCCAGCGCCACCAGCACCGGATCGGGCTGCCCGGCGGGCGCCGGGGCCAGCCCCGCCGGCGTGGCCACCGGGTCGGCCGGGTCGAAGGCCTCGGCCCACAGCGGGCCGGCCTCGGTCAGCTCGTCGTTCGAGAACCCGTCGACCAGCTCGCGCCACACGACCGGCCCGACCCGGTCGGTGTCGTAGACCCCGTCCCAGTCGGCCAGCACGGCGCACGCCTCGGCCACGTCGACCGTCGCCGCCGGCAGCTCCTCGCCGCCCTCGTCGTCGGTCAGGGCGGGCACCGCCACGGGGGCGGCCCCGGTGCAGCGCTCGACCACCCCGGCGAGCAGCTCCCGCGACGTGAAGCCCCGGTTCTGGACGGCGGCGGCGGCCAGCTCGTCGAGGCTGAAGGTGCCGTCGTCGCCGGCCGGGCCCTCGGCGCTGGCGTCATCGAGGACCACGGCGTTCTCGCGGGTCCGCACCGACTGGGGGATGCCCTGGCGGCCGTGGAGCGGCGAGTAGTCGCCCTCCAGCAGCTCGGTGGCGTGGCTGACCCAGAACGAGTCGTTGGCGTTGAAGACGTAGTCGTCGCGCTCGACCACCGGCATCTCGTCGAAGGGGACGAGGCCGGGGTCGCGGGCGCCCTCGCGCTCCTCCCACTCGAACATCGGGTCCGAGCCGTCGAGCAGCACGGCCCCGTTGTCGGCGGCGATCCCGACGACCGGGTCGGTCTCCAGCAGGCCCTCGTAGGCGGCGATGGCCTCGTCGGACAGCGCCGGGGTGGCCGAGGTGTCGCCGTACCAGGCCCGGCCATCGGCCGAGGTGGCGATCGTGTTGAACAGCGGCACGCCGCTCGTCTCCCGGTGGACGGCGACGAAGCCGTCGAGGTCGTCGGCCTGCATCGTCAGGAGGTACTGGTCGACGAACTCGTCGTTGTCGATGTTGGCGTCGCGGAAGGTGATGGCGGTGGTGTCGCTCCAGCCCACGCCGGGGAAGTCGAGCATCGGGCCGTAGTGGCTGCGCCAGACCGTGTGGGTCTGCTCGGTGACCTCGCCGTCGTCGCCGAGGACCTCGATCACCACCTCGGTGGGCTCGATGGCGCGCGTCTCGTCGCCGTAGGCGTACGAGGTCGGGTCCCCGGGCACGAGGTCGAGGGTGTAGGCGGTGAAGCGGTTGCCGGCCGAGACGGTGTGGGTCCAGCCGAAGGTCTCGGTGAAGCCGATGCCGATCCCGGGCATGCCCGAGAGCTGGACGCCGTAGACGTCGAGCTCGCCCGGCACGGTCAGGTGGACCTCCCAGAACCGGAGCTCGCCCTCCCACGGGAAGTGCGGGTTGCCGACGAGCATCCCGCCCCCGCTGGTCGAGCGGTCGGCGCCGATGGCCCAGCCGTTCGACGCCACCGCCGGCTCGATCGCCCCCGGGAGCGCCGCCGCCACGGCCTCGGCCCGCTCGGCCGCCGTCGGCTCGGTGCGTCCCGCGGCGGCCGGTGCGGTCTTGGCCGGGGTCGGCGGCTGCGCCGTCGGGAGGAGGTCGGCGACGGCGCCGCTCGAGGCCTGGAGGGCGAGCGAGCGGGCGTAGGCGTAGACCTCGACGGGCTCGACCGGGCGCACCCACTCCTCACCGGCGCACCAGCCCGCCACCCCGTCGACCCCGGCGTCGGCCAGGTGGGCGTTCCAGCCGTCGGCAAAGGCGGTGATCAGCGCACGCACCTCGTCGCCGGCCGCCTCCCAGTCCTCGCCGGCGATCTCCCGGATGCCGATCGACCGCCACGCCTTGTCGGAGGCGAGGTTGGCGTCGTCCTCGCCGGCGCCCAGCCAGCGGGACCGCTCGCCGTTGACCTTGAGGACCTGGTCGGCCAGGTCACAGGTGCGGTCCTCGCCGCTGGCCCAGCCCTGGCCGAAGGCCACGTCGACGATCGTGTCGGCGGTGATGTGGGGGACGCCGGCGGCGTCGCGCCGGATCGTCGCCTCGTGCTCGCCGGCCTCACCCCGGACCTCGACCTCGGCCTCGGTAGCCGGCGGGTCGCCCTCGCGGGCGGCGGGGTCGTCGTCGTCGCTGCAGGCGGTGGCCAGCAGGACGGTGGCGAGCAGGGCCGTGAGGGCCCGACGGATCGGCGTGGTGCGGTGCAAGGGTCCCCCTGTTCGATCCTGACCGCGCGGTCAGGACCCGTTCAGGCTGCCACACCCCACCCCCCGTACTGGCGATCAGATCAGACGGCTTCCCGTCGGATCTGATCGCCGGTTCGCGGGGTTCAGCGGCCGCCGCCGCGGCGCCGGCCACCACCGCCGCCGCCACCGCCACCGCCGCTGCCCGAGCGGGCCTTGGCCGGCGGGCGACCCCGGCCGCTCCCGCCGCCCGGGCCCGACGGCCGGCCCTTGCCCCCGGACCGGCGGGGCTGGCCCGAGTGGTCGAGCTTGGGGGCGCCGTTGCGGGCCCGGCGGGGGCGACCGCCACCCGGCTTCGGGGCCTGCGGGGCCCCGGCGCGGCCGGGGCCGCTGCCGTTCGACCGGGGCGTGGGGGCGGGCGCCGGCTCGGGGGCCCGGCGGGTCGGCGTCGGGGCCGGGCGGCCCAGGGCGGCGACGTCGGGGGCCGTGGCCTGCACCCCGGTCACGCCGGCCTTGGCCATCATCTTGGTCGTCTCCCGGATCTCGGGCACCGGGGTCAGGGTGACGACGAGGCCCTCGGCGCCGGCCCGCCCGGTCCGCCCCGAGCGGTGGACGAAGTCCTTGTGGTCCGGCGGGGCGTCGAAGTGGACGACGCAGGCCACGCCGTCGACGTGGATGCCGCGGGCGGCGACGTCGGTGGCCACCAGCGCCTGGGCCTGGGCCGAGGTGAAGGCCTTGAGGGCCCGCTCCCGCTGGCCCTGCGAGCGGTCGCCGTGGATGGCGACGGCGTCGACGCCGAGCTTGCCCAGCTGGCGGGCCAGGCGGTCGGCGCCGTGCTTGGTCCGGCTGAAGACGATGGCGGGCCAGTGGGCGCGCACGACGTCGGCGGTGACCGTGACCTTCTCGGCCCGGTCGGCGATGCTCCACAGCACGTGCCGGTTGACCGGGGCGTCCTCGTCCTTCTCGACGCCGTGGCGGGCCGGCTTGCGCTGGTAGCGCTTGATCAGCACGTCGACGTCGCCGTCGAGGGTCGCCGAGAACAGCAGGGTCTGGCGGTCGGGCATCACCTGGTCGAGCAGCCGCTTGACCTCGGGCAGGAAGCCCATGTCGGCCATGCGGTCGGCCTCGTCGAGCACGACGAAGCTGACCCGGTCGAGCCGGACGTGGCCCTGCTGGATCAGGTCGGCCAGCCGGCCCGGGCAGGCGACGACGACGTCGACCCCCTGGCGCAGCGCCTTGATCTGCGGGGTCATGCCGACACCGCCGTAGAGGGCGAGGACCGAGCGGCCGAACGGGGCCAGCAGCGGCACCAGCTCGTCGCGGACCTGGGCGGCCAGCTCACGGGTGGGGACGAGGACGAGGGCCTTGGGCCGCTTGGGGGCGGCGTTGGTGACGCGGGCGGCGAGCGGGATGCCGAAGGCGAGGGTCTTGCCCGACCCGGTGGGGGCCTTGCCGCAGACGTCGCGGCCGGCGAGGGCGTCGGGGAGGGTGGCGGCCTGGATCGGGAACGGCTCGGTGATGCCCCGGCCGTCGAGGACGCGGGTGATCTGGCCGGGCACGCCGAGGGCGGCGAAGGTGGGGGGCACGGGGGCTCCTGGGGTCGACTCGCCGGTGCAGGCGAGGGGGCCGCAGCGAGCCAGGGTTCGGTCTGTCGAGCCGGTCGAGAGGGCGGATCCGCCGTCGTGCTGCGCACCGGGACAGCGACACGCGAGGTGCCGAGCCGACCACGCTACCGGCCGGCGGCCCGCGACCCGCCATCGGCGGCGTGGTGGGCGACGAGCTGGTCCCACCCCTCGGGGGTGAGGGCGTAGCCGGCGACCGACCCGCCGGCGAGCCGGTCGGCCGCCCCGGGCCAGGCGGTGCAGACGCCGACGACGGCGGCGACGGGCAGGGCGCTGCGGGCGTCGCCCCGCACCGGGGTCAGCTCCTCCCGGCTGGCGGCGTAGGCCCCCCGGCGCCGCGCCGCCGCCCACGCCTCGCGGGCCACCGCCCGCCTCCCCGCCGGGGCGGCGCCGAGGGCGGCCAGCAGCAGCTGGTGGGTCTCGACGCCGGGGGTCGACGGCGGCTGGGGGGCGGGCCGGTCCCAGGCCGCCTCGACCAGCGCCCCGACCAGGTCGACCCCGCTGGCGGCGGCGTTGGCCGGCTCGACCAGCCGGGGGTTGACGTCGATCACGACCGGGCCGCCGGGGGCGAGGATCACATCGGCGCAGAGGGCGCCGTGCCACCCGAGGGCGGCGCCGAGCGTCGCCAGCAGGGCGACCACGTCGGGCCGGTCGAGGCTCCGCTTGCGGGCCGCCCCGCCGCCGACCCCCTCGGCCACCCGCTCGTTGACGTGGGCGGCGACCAGCTCGCCCCGGCACCACACCGTCTGGACCATGGCCAGCGGGCCGGGCGCCGGCTCCTGGAGCACCAGGGGCCCGTCGACCCCGGCGGCGAAGGCGGCCAGCGCGGTGGCCGTGGCGCAGCGGGCCACCCCGGTCGATCCGGTGGCCACCGGCCGCTTGGCGAAGACGGGGAAGCGGTCCCAGCCGGCCACCCCGTCGACCACCACCGTCGGGGGCTGGGCGATGCCGAGCCGGTCGAGGGTGGCGGCGGCCGACGCCTTGTCCTGGACGGCGGCGAGGGCCGGGAACGGCGGCACCGCCGTGCGGACCCCGGCGGCGGCCACCAGGCCGGCCGCCGCGCTCAGGGCCGCAGCCTGCTCCTGGGTGGGGACGAGGACGTCGTAGCGCCCGTCGACGGCGGTGCGGAGGGCGACGTCGAGCCAGGCCAGCGGGTCGGTGCCGTAGCGGGGGCAGGCGTGGCGGCGGCGGACCGAGCGGGTCCAGGCCGTCAGCGCCCACCGGTCGCCCCCGAGCACGCCGACCTCGTGGCCGGCGCCGGCCAGGAGCCCGGCGGCCTGGCGGGAGGCGAGGCTGGACCCGTCGCCGAGCAGGAGCCGCATGCCGTTAGTGTACGCCGTAAGTTTACGCTGTCAACCTCGGCGCGCGACACTGGGCCGGTGGCCCGTCCCCGCCTGATCGACCGCGCCGCCGTCCTCGACGCCGCCCTGGCCGTCGCCGACGAGGGCGGGATCGACGCCGTCACCATGGCCGCCGTCGGGCGACGCCTCGGCGTCTCGGCCATGGCCCTCTACCGCCACGTCGAGGACAAGGCCGACCTGCTCGACGGGCTGGTCGAGCGGCTCCTCGACGACGTCCCCCTCCCCGACCCCGACCGCCCCCCGGCCGAGCAGCTCGCCGCCCTGGGCGAGGGCGTCCGGGCCGTCGCCCGCCGCCACCCCCACGTCTTCCCCCTCCTCCTCGCCCGCCCGGCCGCCACCCCCACGGCCCGCACCCGCCGGGACCGGGTCGTCACCCTGCTCCGGGAGGCCGGCGTCCCCGCCGACGAGGCGGCCCGGGCCGAGCGGCTGATCAGCACGATGGTGCTCGGCTTCGCCGCCAGCGAGGCCGCCGGCCGCTTCGCCCACCACCCGCCCGAGGTGGTCGAGGGCGACTGGGTCGCCCTCCAGGAGGTCGTGCTCGGCGTGATCAGCCGGCGCTGATCAGGCCCAGGTTCATCACGAAGAGCAGGACGCCGGCGGCGACGCCCATCACGTGCCACATCTCGTGGTAGCCGAACCAGGTCGGCGAGAGGCGGGGCCGGCCGGCGGCGAAGAGGGCGGCCCCGACGGTGTAGAGCACGCCGGCGGCGACCATCAGGGCCAGGGCGCCGGGGTGGTCCATGAACGCCGGGAGAGCCAGCAGGCCGGCCCAGCCGAGGACGATGTAGAGCGCCCCGCCGAGCTTCTTCAGCCGGTCGAAGGCGACCAGCTTGAGCACGACGCCGGTGGCGGCGCCGGCCCACATCAGCCCGAGCAGGGCGGCGCGGGCCCACCCCTCCATCAGGAGGAGCAGGGCGGGCGTGGCGCTCCCGGCGATCAGCAGGTAGATCATCGAGTGGTCGGCCCGCTGCATGATCCGCCGGGCCCGCATCGAGCGGGCGAAGCAGTGGTACGTGCCGCTCGTCGTGTAGAGCAGCAGCGCCGAGACGCCGTAGACCCAGGCGGCGACGGTGGCCTCGGTGCTCTCCGCCGCCCGGACCAGCCACACCAGCCCGCCGACCGAGACCACGGCGGCCGCCAGGTGGAGCCGCCCCCGGAGCCGGGGCCGCTCGAGGACGGCCTTGATCGTGCTGACGGCCTCGTCGACTGTCTCCACGGCGCACACCTCCTCGGCTCCCCGGACCTGTCGGTCGTCCCGACCCGCCCGTGAGCCCGACGGTACCGGCACCACCGTCGCGGTCCCAGGGCAGGGTGACCCCTGACCCCCGAACCTCGTACGAGAGGGCGCGGCCGAAGGCGGGATCCCGTCCAAGGTCCGGCGACGGGCGGCGACCGAGGGTGGCGGGCGCGTTACGGTGGTCGCCGTGCTGCTCGTGCTGCTCGCCCTGATCGTGGCGCTCGCCGCCGCGACCCGGTCCACCTGGAGCCCCTGCGGGCTCTCGATGCTGTCGACCATCACGCCGATGGCCGAGCAGTCCCGGGGCCATCGCTTCGGCGTCACCGCCACCTGGTTCGTCCTCGGCGCCGGCCTCGGTGGGCTCACCCTCGGCGGGATCGCCGCCGGGCTGGCCGCCGGCCTCGCGGTCCTCGACCCGTCGACCACCGTCGCCGTCGGCGCCGCCGCCGTCCTCGCCGCCCTTGCCGCCCTGGTCGACGCCGGCGCCTTCGGCCGCAAGCCCCCCTTCTTCCGCCGCCAGGTCGACGACGCCTGGCTGGCCACGTACCGCGCCTGGGTCTACGGCGGCGGCTTCGGCTTCCAGATCGGCTTCGGCTTCGCCACCTACATCATGACGGCGGGGGTCGTGCTCACCGCCGCCCTGGCCCTGCTCACCGCCTCGCCGGCCCAGGCCCTGCTGATCGGCGTCGTCTTCGGCCTGGCCCGGGGCCTGGTCGTCCTGCTCGGCGCCCGCATCACCTCGCCCGCCGCCCTCGGCACCGTCCACCAGCGCCTCGACGCCCTGGAGGCCCCGGTCCGCTGGGGTGTCGTCGGCGTCCAGGTCGCCGTGGCCGTGCTGGCCGGCGTCGTCGCCTGGGGCCCGCTGGCCGCCCTGGCGATCGTCGTCGCCTGCGCCGTGGCCCTGGCCACCCGCCTCCCCCTCGGCCTCCGCGAGCCCGCCGCCACCAGCTGACCCTCAGTGCCGGTGGACCCCCACGGGGGCGCCACCGGTGCAGCCGGCCCGGAGCCACTGCTCGGTCGACGTGTGGGCATCGGCGATCAGCTCGGCCGAGCGGCTGAAGTCGGTCGGCGCCACCCGCACCGGGCACAGCGGCGGGACGACGCGGATGGCGGCCCGGTCGGCGTACACCGTCAGGTCGTGGGCGAGGCGCCGCTGGACGAGGACGTTGAGCCCCTGGAGGGCCATGCCGAGGGCCGAGCGGGGCGGCTCGGGCAGGGCGCAGGCGTAGCCGGCGGGCAGGACCCAGATCTCGTCGGCGCCGAGGGCGACGGCGTGGGAGATCGGGGCGTTGTCGACCACCCCGCCGTCCATGAACGTCCGCCCGCCCAGCTCGACCGGGGGGAAGATCCCGGGGATGGCGGCGCTGGCCAGGACGGCCTCGACCGCCGGCCCCCGGGACAGGGCCACGTCGGCGGCGGTGCAGACGTCGACGGCGACGACCGTGACCGGCACCGGGGCCTCCTCCAGCAGCCGGTAGGGCAGGTGGGTGCGGACCAGCCGGGCCAGGGCGTCGGGCGAGACGAGACCGCGCTCGCGGCCCCGGGCGCTGCGGAGGCTGCGGGCCGCGGTGGTGGGGAACACCTGCGGGCGGCGGAGCCGGGACCAGACGCCGGCGAGCGAGTGGGCCCCGCCACCCCCGGGCCGGCCGGCCATGAAGGTGGCGTTGACGGCGCCGACCGACGTGCCGACGTAGAGGTCGGGGCGCACGCCGGCCTCCTCGAGCGCCATGAGCATGCCGACCTGGACGGCGCCGAGGTTGGCGCCCCCGGTGAGCACGAAGGCGGTCGTCACGGCCGGGGAGCCTGCCACCCGGGGTCCGCGTACGCTCGGAACTGGAACGCGTTCTAGTGTGGGCGCCATGACCGACACCGTCCTCGACGGCATGGACCTCACCAGCCCCGACCTCTACGCCGAGCGGGTGCCGCTCGAGGAGTTCGCCACCCTCCGCCGGACGGCGCCGGTGTGGTGGAACGCCCAGACCGTCGAGGGCTCGGGCTTCTCCGACGGCGGCTTCTGGGTCCTCTCGCGCCACGCCGACGTCAAGGAGGTCTCGTGCGCCCGCGAGGGCTGGTCGACGGCCGAGAACGGCTCGATCATCGCCTTCGAGGGCCAGCGCATCGAGGACTCGATCGACATGCAGCGGCTCCTGCTGCTCAACATGGACCCGCCCCACCACACCGAGGTGCGGGGCGTGATCAACAAGGGCTGCTTCACCCCCCGGGCCATCGGCAAGCTGGAGGACGGCCTGCGCGAGCGGGCCCACCGCATCGTCGAGGAGGCGGTCGCCCGGGGCGAGGGCAACTTCGTGGTCGACATGGCCGCCGAGCTCCCGCTCCAGGCCCTGGCCGACGTGGTCGGCTTCCCGCAGGAGGACCGGGCCCGCATCTTCGCCTGGTCGAACCAGATGATCGGGGCGTCGGACCCGGACTTCGAGGGCGACCCGCTCGTCGCCGCCACCGAGCTGCTCGCCTACGCCTACGAGATGGGCGAGGACCGGCGGGCCTGCCCCGTCGGCGACGTCGTCACCCGGCTCGTCCAGGCCGACTCGCCCGACGGCGCCCTCAGCTCCGAGGAGTTCGGCTGGTTCATCATGATCCTGGCCGTCGCCGGCAACGAGACGACCCGCAACGCCATCACCCACGGCATGCAGGCCTTCTTCGACCACCCCGACCAGTGGGAGCTGTTCAAGGAGGAGCGCCCGGCCACGACGGCCGACGAGATCGTCCGCTGGGCGACGCCGGTCGTCGCCTTCCAGCGCACCGCCACCGAGGACCACGTCGTCGGCGGGCAGGAGATCACGCGGGGCGAGCGGGTCGGGCTCTTCTACGCCTCGGCCAACCGCGACGAGGCCGTGTTCACCGACCCCGACACCTTCGACATCACCCGCGACCCGAACCCCCACGTCGGCTTCGGCGGTGGCGGCGCCCACTTCTGCATCGGGGCCAACCTGGCCCGCATGGAGATCAACCTGATCTTCGAGGCCATCGCCGACCACGCCCCCGCCATCGCCCCCCTCGGCCCGCCCAAGCGCCTCCGCATGGGCTGGCTCAACGGCGTCAAGGAGCTCCCGGTCCGCTACCGCTGACCCGAGCGGGCCAGGGCGGCGAGGACCTCCTCGTCGGTGGTCTGGCGGAAGTCGTCGTACCACTCGCCGACGGAGCCGAGGTCGGGGCGGACGTTGGGGCAGACGACGGCGTCGGCGTGGGCGCCCAACCGCTCGATGGTCGAGGGCGGGCCGACGGGGACGGCGAGGACGACCCGCCGCGCCCCCCGCCCGGCGACGCTGCGGAGGGCGGCCTCGGCGGTGGCGCCCGTGGCCAGGCCGTCGTCGACCACGACCACGTCGCGCCCCTCGACCGCCGACGGCGGGCGGTCGCCCCGGTAGGCCGCCACCCGGCGGGCCAGCTCGGCCCGCTCGGCGGCCACCGTGCCCTCGATCGACTCCAGGTCGGGGTGGCGGTGGCCCACGGCCTCGCCCCAGACGACGTGGTCGCTCCCCTCGGCCAGGGCGCCGAGGGCCAGCTCGGGCCGGTCGGGGGCGCCGACCTTCCGCACGACCAGGACGTCGAGCTCGGCCCCGAGGGCGGCGGCGACCGGGGCGGCCACCGGCACCCCGCCCCGGGGCAGCCCGAGCACCAGCGGCTCGACCCACGACCGGCCCGCCAGGGCGGCGGCCAGCACCTCCCCGGCGTGGCCCCGGTCGCGGTACCTCATGGGTCCGCCCCTACCCCGCCTCCCGGGCCGACACCTCGTCGCGCAGCTGGCGCTTGAGGATCTTGCCGGCGGCGTTGCGGGGCAGCTGCTGGTCGACCACGACGACCCGGCTCGGCACCTTGAAGGCGGCGAGCCGCTCGCCCACGAAGGCCTGGAGGTCGGCCGGGTCGAGCGGGTGCCCGGCCTTGGGCAGCACCGCCACCGCCACCTCCTCGCCCAGCCGCTCGTGGGGCACGCCGAACACGGCCGCCTCGTACACCGCCGGGTGCTCGTAGACGGCCGCCTCCACCTCGGCGCACGAGACGTTCTCGCCGGCCCGCAGCACCAGGTCCTTGGCCCGGTCCTCGACGTAGACGAAGCCCTCGTCGTCGATCCGGCCGACGTCGCCGGTGCGGAGCCAGCCGTCGACGATGGCCTCGGCGGTGGCGTCGGGACGGTTCCAGTAGCCCCGGATCACCATCGGCCCCTTGAACCAGATCTCGCCCTGCTCGCCGGTGGGCAGCGGCTTGCCGTCGGGGTCGCGGACCTCGACCAGCAGGGTCGGCAGCGAGCGGCCGGTGCTCGTCGGGTGGGTGACGTAGTCCTCGCCCGAGTTCTGGGGCCCGAAGGCGTTGGTCTCGGTCATGCCGTAGCCGATCGACGGGCGCCCCCGGCGGAAGCCCTCGTCGACCCGCTTCACCAGCGCCGGCGGGGCCGGGGCGCCGCCGCCGCCCACGCTGACCAGGCTGGAGGTGTCGAACTCGGCGAAGCGGGGCGACTCCATCAGGTCCCACGACTGGGTGGGGACGCCGACGAAGTTGGTGACCCGCTCGCGCTCGATCAGCTCGAGGGCCCGCTCCGGGTCCCACTTGTACATGATCACCAGGGGGATGCCGGCCAGGGCGCACGAGAGCATCACGGCCACGCCACCGGTGACGTGGAACAGGGGGACCACGAGGATGAACACCGGTGGGGTCTCGGCCGCCGCCTTGGCCTCCTCGGGCCGGCGCAGCCGCTGGACCTGCGCCCGGCAGGCGAACGACATCAGCGACTGCATGACGTTGCGGTGCGTCGACACCGCCCCCTTGGGCCGGCCCGTCGTGCCCGAGGTGTAGAGGATCGTGGCGTCGTCGTCGGGCCCGACCTCCACCGCCGGGAGCTCGGCGCCGACGACGACCACGTCCTCCCAGCGGTCGACGCCCTCGGTGACCGGGGCGTCGGCCGGCAGCCGCACGCCGACGGTGGCGACGCCGAGGCGGGCGCAGGCCGCGCCGGTCCGCTCGATCCGCTCCCGGTCGGCGATCAGCACCGAGGTGCCCGAGTCGTCGAGGCCGAAGTCGAGCTCGTCGTCGGTCCACCAGCCGTTGAGCGAGACGCTGACGGCGCCGATCGACGTGATGGCGGCGAAGGCGATGACCCACTCGGGGAGGTTCCGCATGGCGATGGCGACGCGGTCGCCCCGCTGGACGCCGTACCGGCCGACCAGGGCGGCCCCCAGGGCGGCGACCTCGTCGGCCACCTCGGCGAAGGTGCGGCGCTCGTCCTCGTAGACGAGGAAGAGGGCGTCGCCCCGGGCCGGCCAGAGGGCGAAGAGGTCCCGCAACGTCGGCGGGGCCGCGGTGAACACCGTCTGGGTGATCCCGTCGACCTCGATCTCGCCCAGGGCGAAGCGGGGGTCGGAGGTGACCGCGGCGACGGCCTCCTCCCAGGTCAGGGCGGGGGCGGCGGCATGCTCGTCGGTGGGCACGGCGCCACCCTGCCACGCGACGGCGGCCGGAGTGGCACACGACACGTCCGGGCGGCGGGGCGAACCCCCGCCGGGCAGTACCGTCGGGTGTCGGAGCCGTCACCGCCCGTAACGGTCCGATCGAACCATGCAAGAGATCCCCCGAGACGCCGATGAAGGCCCGGTGAGGCCGCTGTCGTCGTTCGTCGATCCCGTCCCGCCCGTCGACGTGTGGGGGCCGCCCGACGCGCCCGCCCTGCTCGACTCGCTGCCCGACCCGGTGATCGTCATCGACTCCGAGCTCCGCCTGACCTGGGGGAACCACCGGGCCGTCACCACCTTCGGGCTCTCGGTCGACGAGGGCCGGGGCCGCTCGATCGTCGACTTCATCCACCCCGACGACCTCGTCACCGCCGCCGCCTCGCTGGAGTCGGTCCAGGACAAGGACCTCGGCACCAGCGTCGAGATCCGGGTCCGCCACGCCGACGGCAGCTGGATCCCGGTCGAGGCCCGGGGCTGGTCGGGCCTCCACGACCACCGGGTCCGGGGCATCGTCGTCGCCCTCCGGCTGGTGTCGGACCGGGGCGCCTGGCGGGTCACCGCCGGCGACGCCCGCCGCCAGGCCGCCGTCCTCGACCACTCCCCCAGCATGACCCTGCTGGTCGACAGCCACGGCCGGCTCGAGGGCGCCAGCCGGGTCTTCTCGGCCGCCCTCGGGCTCGACCTGGAGTCGACGCTGGGCCGCTACCTCGCCGACCTGGTGGTCGAGCGGCACGCCCGCCCGGTGCGCCAGTCGTTCGAGACCGTCCTGGTCGAGGGCGGCACCCACTCCTTCGAGGCCACCTTCAAGGCCGCCGACGACCGCCGGCCGGTGCCGTTCTGGCTCACCGCCGTCAACCTGCTCGACGACGTCGACGTCCAGGCCGTGGTGATCAGCGGCGTCGAGATCGCCAGCCTGGTCGAGGCCCGCGACCGCCTCACCCACCAGGCCACCCACGACGCCCTGACCGGGCTGGCCAACCGCCTCCTGCTGCTCGAGAAGCTCGACCTCGCCCTGCGGGCCTCGGTCGGCACCACCGCCTGCGTCGGCCTCGTCTTCTGCGACATCGACGGGTTCAAGCAGGTCAACGACGAGCACGGCCACAACGTCGGCGACGAGGTCCTGGCCGAGATCGCCCGGCGGATGCGCTCGGTCCTCCAGCCCGACGACACCGCCGGCCGCCTCGGTGGCGACGAGCTGGTCGTCGTCGCCATCCGGGACTCGGTGGCCGACGTCGAGGCGACGATGGCCGCCCTCGTCGACGCCGTCGAGCGACCCTTCACCACCACCGCCGGACCGGTCGAGGTGCGGATGAGCGCCGGGTGCGCCGTCGCCCGCCAGGGGGCCCGCTCCGAGGACCTCCTCCGCCGGGCCGACCAGGCCATGTACGCCACCAAGAAGGCGCGCCGGGGCGGCTGATCCACCAGGATCGGGGTCGTGAAGATCCGCATCGGCGTCGGGCTCGGCACCCACACCCTCGCCAACACCCAGGACACCTTCCTCCCCTACGTGCGGGACGTCGAGCGGCTCGGGTTCGACTCGCTGTGGCTGTCCGAGCGGCTGACCGGCGACGCCCCCGACCCGCTGGTCGCCCTGGCCGTCGCCGCCGGTGCCACGACCCGCCTCAAGCTCGGGACCGGCGTCCTCGTCGTGCCCGGCCGCAACCCGGTGGTGCTGGCCAAGGAGATGGCGTCGCTCGACCGGCTCTCGGGCGGACGCTTCCTCCCCGCCGTCGGGCTCGGCGCCCCGACCCCGGTCGAGCACCGGGCGTTCGGCGTCGAGCGGGGCGAGCGGGCCGCCTGGTTCGACGAGGCGCTGCCGCTGATCCGCCGGCTGTGGCGCGAGGACGACGTCCACCACGCCGGGCCCCGCTTCGAGGTCCAGGGCGTGACCCTCCGGCCCCGGCCGGTGCAGGAGCCGATCGAGGTCTGGCTCGGCGGCCAGTCGCGCTCGGAGCTCCGGCGCTGCGGTCGGCTGGGCGACGGCTGGCTGCCGTCGTTCTGCACGGTGTCCGACGTGGCCGAGGGGTGGGCCGTCGTGACCGAGGCGGCCGCCGAGCACGGACGCGCGATCGACCCGGAGCACCTCGGGGCGCTCGTCGCCTACGCCCGGGGGCCGATCCCCGAGCGGGTCGGCGCCCTCCTCGCCGCCCGCCGGCCCGACCTCGACCCGACCGATGTCATCCCCGTCGGCATGGACGCCCTCCGGGCCCGGCTGGAGGCCTTCACCGAGGTCGGGGCGTCGAAGTTCGTCGTCCTCCCGCTCGACGAGCCCGCCGACTGGACCGCCGAGCTCGAAGAGGTCGCCGCCACCGTCCTCCCGCTGGAGAGCTAGGCCGTGGCCGTCCTCGTGATGCGGTTCGACCTGCGGAACCCCGCCTTCGCCGGCGTCACCGCCACCGAGCGCTACGCCGCCGCCCTCGACATGTGCGCCTGGGCCGACGAGCACGGCGTGATGGCCGTCGTCCTCTCCGAGCACCACGGCAGCGACGACGGCTACCTGCCCAGCGCCCTCACCATGGCCGCGGCCGTGGCCGCCCGCACCGAGCGGGTGCAGATCTGGGTCTCGGCCCTCGCCGCCCCGCTCCACGAGCCCCTCCACCTGGCCGAGCAGGCGACGGTCGTCGACCTGATCAGCGGGGGCCGGCTGACCGTCGTGCTGGCCAACGGCTACGTGACCGACGAGTTCGCCCTGTTCGACGTGCCGCTGTCGTCGCGGGCGGCGCGGACCACCGAGGCGGTGGCGGTCCTCCGGGCCAGCCGCTCGGGGGCGCCCTTCTCGTACCGGGGCCGGACCGTGCGCCTCACCCCCGCCCCCGAGGGACCACCCGGCCGGGCCGGCCCCACCGTCTGGCTCGGCGGCTCGGGCCCCGCCGCCGCCCGCCGGGCCGCCCGCATCGCCGACGGCTTCCAGCCCAGCAACCCCGAGGCGTGGGCGGTCTACCGGGCCGAGCGCATCGCCCGGGGCAAGCGGGACCCGGGCGAGTACCTGGCCGCCCCCACCGGCTTCCTCCACGTCGCCCACGACCCCGACGCCGCCTGGGCCGCCATCCGCCCCCACGCCCGCCACGAGGCCACGTCCTACGGACGCTGGGCGGCCGCCGCCGGGATGGACGGCGCCACCGGCTACCAGGAGCCCACCGACGACGACGTCGACGCCCTCCGGGCCTCGGGCCGCTACCGGGTCGTCACCCCCGCCGCCCTCCGCGCCGAGCTGGCCGCCGACCCCACCGCCGTCGTCGTCCTCAACCCCATGATGGGCGGCATCCCGCCCGCCCTCGCCTGGGAGGGCCTGCACCTGCTCGCCGCCGAGGTCCTCTGACCTAGAGTCGTCCGCTCCACCAGCCCTCGTAGCTCAGGGGATAGAGCGTCGGTTTCCTAAACCGTGCGTCGCAGGTTCGAATCCTGCCGGGGGCGCTGCACCAAAACCCTACCTGACCTGGCCTGATGAGTCACTCGCCTTGTCCGCCAGTTCCCGTCATAGTCCGCCAATATCCGCCGTTCTGTGGGAAGGATTGGGAAGGGATTGGGAAGGATCGGCGGGTTCGCCCGCCCGTGGGCGACCGTGCGTCGCAGGTCCGAGGTGGTCCACTACATCCGGAAGGTGCGACCCACAGCTTCACGTCGACGTTGTCCACGCCGCCGCTGAGTCGGGACAGACGCGTCATACGAGTGGGCTCGTGGCCGAGAGCGACTGATGGTCTTCCCCGAGCCAGCGGCGAGCGTGACCGGACGACATCGCAGGGTGTCAGGAGGACGACGAGGCGGTTGGAGTCGTTGAGCACGACGGCGCCGTCGACCGAAGGTCGAGCCGCGACGGTGCGTCGTCCCGGGACACCGGTCTCGCGGTCGTAGGCGATCCACTTGTGCACCCGTGCAAGCGCCACGACGCGGCGATCCGCCGGCAGAGCACGGGCCTCGGGGCGCGACGGCCGCCAGCCGTCGTGCCACGGGGCCACCGACCCATCGTGGTGCACGAGCCACAGGCCGGCGGCGTTGCTCGGCCCCCATCGGGGCGAGCCGCAACCGTGCCGTCACCACCCTCCCTCGGCTCCGGACCCGCCATGCATCCTCACCACCATCGGAGCCGCCGCGGGGAGGGTCGGCCAGCTCGGCGTCGGACGTCGGCGGGCCGGCTCAGGGCTGGAGGACGACCTTGATGGCGCCGTCGCCCTTCTCCTGGAAGGTCTCGTACATCTCGGGAGCACGGTCGAGGGGGACCCGGTGCGTGGCCAGGTCCATGGTGCCGAGCGGGTCGCCTCGTCGTCGACGAGCGGGAGGATGTCGTCCGTAGACGCCGCTGATCGACACGGTGCCGCCGCGGCGCACGACGTCGACGGCGGCGAGCAGGGCGGCGAGGCGGTCGATGCCGGCCTTCTGCATCAGCGGGTCGGCGATGGCGCCGGGGAGCAGGCCGACCAGGTCGTGGGCCAGCTTCCCGGCCCCCGAGCCGTGGGCCCCATGCCGACGGCGTCGATGACCGAATCGGGGCCCGACCACCGGGTCCCTATGGGTGAGGCGAACCCGCGCTCACCCCTCCTCGAGGCGGGCCAGGAGGGCGGCCCCGGCTGAGAGGGCCAGGCCCCAGGCGACGGGCGACCAGGCCCGGGGGGCCCAGCGCCGAGCGGCGCCGACGCCCACGGCGACCCAAATGCCCGCGCACCACCGGCACGTCACGAGGGTCGCCAGCTTCGGCGGAGCCGGGTCGGCGTCGACCATGGCCTCGGCGTTGGGGTGGGCCGTGCCGTCGGCGACCGGTTCGGCGATGCCGACCCGACGCAGGATCGCCTGCCGGGCCGGCTCGCCCACGACGTCGATGGTGGCGAGCCGGGTCAGTCGGTAGGCCGCCAGCGAGTCGACCACGAGGTCCAGGGATGACGGCGACCGCTCGGGATCGGCGCCCACGGGGGAGCGCCGGCTCGGGCCCCCCTTCCGGGCGATGGTGCGACGCGCCGCCGCGGGGCGGGGGGTGCGGGACATGGACGTCTCCTCGGGATGATGAGCCGACCTGCTCCCCACCCCCCGGCCCCACACGCAAGCTCCGACGTGGGCGGGTGGGGAGCGCCGCTTCGACGAGAAGGCCGACGGCCACCAGACCCACGAGGAGGGCTGCCCCCGCCCGCCGACGAGAGCCAGGACCCCGACCGGCCCCGGTGGGCCGGCCCTCGTAGGCACGCTCGGACCGGCGGCGACCGCCCGGTCAGGCCTCGTCGTGGAGGAAGGGCTCCCAGGCGTCGGACTGGGCGTCGTCGAACCCCCGCACGGCCGAGAAGAGGAGGGCGAGGAGGACCGACACGAGGTGCCGCTTCCCTCCAGCGGTGGCCCCGACCCTCGCCGAGACACGTTTCACCCGTTCGGGTCGGGACAGGGGTCTCGACCGCGCCCGCAACCCCAGCGGGGTAGCCTGTCCCGATCGATCCCGTCCCCTGGCGGACGAGGTCACGTCCTTCGTAGCCCCGGACCCCGGTTGCGATCCCCGAGATGGATCCCCGAGGCTCGCATGCACGACGACGACGAGATCACCGCTCCCGACCCCGCACCGCCACGCCGCTGGACGCCGAGCCTCCGGGCCCGTCGCGGCGACCCCCCGAGACAACCCCGCCACCGCCCCGGCACGGCGACGATCATCATCTCCGTGTCCTGCCCGACGGCGGGCTGCTCGGGTCGGCTCCAGTTCGGCCC
>DASTYI010000010.1:0-43736 GCA_035765045.1 Iamia sp.
CAGCCGGCCGAGATCCAGCCGCCCTCGGCCATGGCCCGGTGGAGGCCCCAGTCGTGGATGGTGCCGGTGGTGTGGGCCCGCTCGATCACCGCCTCGGTGACGTGCTGGGCGAGGAACGCCCGAGCGTCGGCCCGGAAGGCCTCGACCTCGGCCGGCAGGCGGAACTCGAGCCCCTCCAGCCGGTCGCGCTCGGGGCGGCGGTCGGGAGCGAGGGGTCCGAGGACGACCGAGGCGGCGTCGGGCAGGGGCGCGCCGACGGGCCCGAAGCAGCGGTCGGCGACGTGGAGGAGGTCGTCGCGCGGGTCGCCGAGCAGCAACCGGGTGGCCTTGGCCCGACGGAAGTACAGCTGGATGTCGTACTCCTCCATGAAGCCGTAGCCGCCGTGGACGTGGAGGCTGACGGCGCTGGCCCGCTGGGCGACCCGGGCGGCGAGGGCGAAGGCGATGGCGGGGAAGGCGGCGGCCTCGGGCTCGTCGTTGTCGAGGGCCCACAGCGCCTTGCGGGCGACCAGGCGGGCCCCCTCGACGTCGGTGGCGACGTCGGCCAGCTGGTGCTGGAGGGCCTGGAAGGTGCCGATCGGGACACCGAACTGCTTGCGCTCGGTGGCGTACCGGATGCCGATGTCGAGCGCCCGCTGGGCCAGCCCGACGAGCGAGGCGGCGGTGAGGGCCCGCCACTCGGCGGCCAGCCGGGCGTGGGCGGCGACCGCCTCGGCACCGGTGGCGAGGACGACCCGCCAGGCGTCGGCGGGGACGTCGGCGGCGGCGATCGACGCCATCGAGCGGGCCGTCGGCCACGGGTCGACGCCGACCTCGCGGCTCTGGTCGTGGACGACGAGGACCGCCGACCCACCTGGCGCGCTCGCTCCGCTCGCCGCGCTGTCGAGCACGAGGGCCGACGAGGCCGCGCCGGCCCCGGGCACGAGGGTGCGGCCGGATCGGGGCGAGGCGACCACGACGGCGCCCTCGGCCACGGCGGCGGCGCGGGCGTCCTGGCCCAGGGCGGCCAGGGCCCGCCCGGCCACGGCGACCTCGACGAGCGGGGCGGTGGCCAAGGCGGCCCCGCACTCCTCGAGGGCGACGCCGAGGGCGGCCAGGGTCGAGCCCCCGCCGCCGACCGCCTCGGGCAGCGTCATGGCCGGGATGCCCATGGTGACGAGGGCGTCCCACAGGGCCGGGTCGTGGCCCGTGGCCTCTGCCTCCCGCACCTGCTCGGGTCCGGACAGCTTGGCCAGCAGCTTGGCCACGCTGTCCCGGATCAGCTCCTGCTCGTCGGTCAGCGTCAGGTCCACGCACCGATGCTAGAACGCGTTCTTGAACAAGGCCCCATGGAACAGAGAACGACGTTTTACTCCGACGGAATGTCGTTCTAACCGGCCAGGGCGTCGGGCACGGGCCAGGGGTTGGGGGCGCAGGGGGCGATGCCGAGGGTCTGCTGGAGCATGACCGGGGCCAGCTGGTCGGGCCCCGGGCAGGGCACGTGGTGGTGCCCGAGCACGTGGCCGACCTCGTGGCTGATCAGGTACTCGCGGTAGGCCCCCAGCGGCAGCTCGGACGGCGCCGCCCCCTCCTGCCAGCGCAGGACGTTGATGATCGCCCGCCCCTCCTGGGCGCAGGAGACGTCGCCGTCGGTGTCGAGCGGGTAGCAGAGCAGGTCGACGGTGTCGGGGGTGGCCAGGGTGACGGTCATCTCGGCCTCGGGGCCGGGGAGGCGCTGGAGCGAGATGCCGTCGGCCGTCGTCCACCCCCGCGGGTCCGAGAGGATCCGCTCGACGTCGGCGGTGAACTCCTCGACGGCGACACCGCTGCCGTCCTCGACCTCGACCCGGTAGGTGCGCAGCGGCCCGCTCCCCACCACCGGGCCGGCGGGGCTGGCGTCGGGCACGAAGACCCCGGTCGATCGGGTGGTCGGCGGGGCCGTGGTCGCCGTCGTCGTCGGGGCGGCGCCGGCCGCCGTGGTGGTCGGGGCCGTCGTGTCCGGCACCGCCGATCGGCCCTCGTCGTCAGGTCCGAACCGCCCCCAGGCCACGACGGCCACCGCCACGAGGAGGACGGCCGCCAGGCTCCACCGACGGAGGATCTGGGCGCGGGTCGGGCGACGCATGCGAGACCCCCAGCGTGCCACGATGACAGCCGTGGAGCCCACCGCCACCGCCCCGCCCCGCTGGGACCTGAGCCCGTACTTCAGCGGGCTCGACGACCGGGCCCTGCGCGGCGCCCTCGAGGAGGTCGCCTCCGACGTCGGCCGGCTGCGGGCGCTGTGCGACGAGCACGACGTCCGGAGCGGCCCGTCCCGCCCGGTCACCGCCGAGGACGGCGCGACCCTCGAACGGGTCCTGACCGCGGTCAACGAGCTGCTGGAGCGGTCGCGGGTCGTCGGCGCCTTCCTCCACGCCCACACCAGCACCGACGCCCGCGACGCCGAGGCGGCCCGCCTCTCGGTCGAGCTCCAGGCCAGCTCGGCCGCCCTCGGGCCCCTGCTCAAGCGGATCGAGGGCTGGATCGCCCGGCTGGGGGCCGCCGAGCTGGCCGCCACCGGCCCGGTCGCCGCCGACCACGCCTTCTTCCTGGAGCGGTCCGAGCGGCTCGCCGCCCATCAGATGACCGAGGCCGAGGAGGACCTGGCCGCCGAGCTGGGCCTCACCGGGGGTCGGTCGTGGAGCCGGCTGCACGGCGAGATGACGGCGACGCTCACCGCCACCGTCGACCTCCCCGTTGCCGGTCACGCCACTCGCACGCTCGCCGGCGCCGAGGGCCCGACCGAGATGCCGGTCACCGAGGCCCGGGGCCTGGCCGCCCACCCCGACGCCGCCGTCCGCCGGGCCGCCTTCGCCGGCGAGGTCGCCGCCTGGCGCACCGTCGAGATGCCGCTGGCCCTGGCCCTCGCCTCGCACCGGGGCGAGATGATCGCCCTCGGCCGGCGCCGAGGGTGGGACGACCCGCTGGCCGTCTCGCTGGCCACCAACAACGTCGACCGGGCCACCCTCGACGCCCTCACCGAGGCGGTGCGCGCCTCGCTCCCGACCTTCGCCCGCTTCCACCGGGCCAAGGCCGCCACCCTGGGCCACGGCGACCGCGGCCTCCCGTGGTGGGACGTCCTCGCCCCCCTCGGCACGCCCCGCCGCTTCACCTGGGACGAGGCCGTCGGCGCCGTCGAGCACGCCTTCGGCACCTACTCGCCCGGCCTCGTCGCCCTGCTCCACCGGGCCGTGGGGGAGGGGTGGATCGACGCCGAGCCCCGGCCCGGCAAGGTCGGCGGTGCCTTCTGCATGCCGGTGCGGGACGAGGAGAGCCGGGTCCTGCTCAGCTACGACGGCTCGTTCAACAGCGTCCAGACCCTCGCCCACGAGCTGGGCCACGCCTACCACAACACCCAGCTGGGCCGGCGGCCGTGGCTGCTGCGGTCGACGCCGATGGCGCTGGCCGAGACGGCGTCGATCTTCTGCGAGACGGTGATGGTCGAGGCCGGCCTCGCCGCGGCCGGCGACGACGACGGCGCCCGGCTGGCCATCCTCGACGGCGACCTGGTCGGCTCGGCCCAGGTGGTGGTCGACATCCACAGCCGCTTCCTGTTCGAGCAGGCGCTCTCGGCCGAGCGGGCCCGCAGCGCCGTGGGCCCGGCCCGGATGACCGAGCTGATGCGCGAGGCGCAGGTCGCGGCCCACCGCGACGGGCTCGACCCCGACCACCTCCACCCCTACATGTGGGCGGTGAAGGGGCACTACTACACGTCGTTCTACAACTGGCCCTACACCTTCGGCCTGCTGTTCGGCCTGGGCCTCTACGCCGAGTTCCGGCGCGACCCCGAGCGCTTCCGGGGCGGCTACGACGACCTCCTCGGCGCCACCGGCCTGGGCGACGCCGCCCCGCTGGCCGCCCGCTTCGGCATCGACATCCGCGACGAGGCCTTCTGGGCCTCCAGCCTCGCTGTCATCGCCGATCGCATCGACGCCGCGACAGGGCTGATGGCGCCGGCGCCGTGAGCGAGCGGCGGCTGTACCTCCACGAGGTCGTCGACATCGTCGGGCGGGGGGCGGCGCCCTACATGGCCCACGTCGTCGACTTCGACCCGGCGGCGGTGGCCGATCGGGGGCTCGACCTGGCCGGCACCTGGGAGGTCGTCGGCACCACCGGGCGCTGGCCCCAGGTGGTCAACCTGTGGGACGTGGTCGACGGGTGGGACGGGTGGACCCGCCTGGCCCGCCGCACCAACCTGGCCAAGGCCACCAACGCCGAGCTGGGGGAGTGGTGGGACGAGGCCTACAAGAGCCGCACCGGCGGGTTCGACCGGCTGCTGGTCTCGGCCCCCGGCGCCCCCGACCCGATGGTGGCGGCCCGGGCCGGGGTGCGGGGCGAGGTCGCCGTCCACGAGCTGACCCGGGTCCGCCCCGGGGCCGGGCCCGAGTACCTCGCCGCCCTGGTCGAGCGGTGGGCCCCGGCCGCCGCCGACGCCGGCATCCACCTCGTCGGCGCCTTCGAGGTGCTGATGACCGACGTCGAGGTCGTCAGCGTCTGGGTCGGCAGCCTCGACGCCCACACCGCCCTGCTGCGGGCCGGGGTCGAGGGCCCGCCGGTGCTGCCCGGCTTCGCCGAGTCGCGCCGCCAGTGGTGCACCGCCTGGCGCGAGGAGCTGATGGTGCCCGGACCGGGCAGCCCCTTCCACCCGGCGACATGAGGACCCGCCGGCTCGTCGTCGCCCTGGCCCTGGTGCTGACGCCGGCGTGCGCGGAGGGCGACCCGGGCGCCGACGGCGACGTCGAGTCGCTCGGGGCGCTCGTCCCGTCCCCGGTGGCCGAGGAGCTGACGCGCTCGGGGCGGTGCGACGACGGCACGCTGTGGGCGGCCGACGACGCCGGGTCGGTGGCCGTCACGGTCGGCCCCGGCCCCGACGGCCTGCCGGCCGAGGCGGTGCTGCCCACCGATGCGGTGGTGGTCACCGTGCTCCGGGGCGACGACCTCGACGCCACCGTCTGCACCGGAACCGCGGGCGTCGCCACCCGCTCGCCCGGGGTCGAGGGCCGGGTCGCCATCGACCGGCCCGGGGAGGAGTGCGGCCCCACCGCGTTCCGGATCGACGGCCTGGAGGCCGAGGACGGCACGACCTTCGGCCCGATCGCGGGCCACGACGCCGCCGAGGGGTGCGTGTCGGGGTGACACCGGGCCCCCGGCCCCGGAACCGGGCGGCGCCCGGCGCCCGTCCCACCCCCATGCGCCACCGCCGTCTCGTCCCCGTGGTCCTGCTCGTCGCCCTCGCCGCCTGCGGAGGGGGTGGCGACGGCTCGGCCCGGGTGATCGGGACGGCACCGGCCCCCGAGGTCGGGCTCACCCGGAGCGGGGGCTGCGGCGAGGCCCACCTCTGGGCCGCCACCGAGGAGGGCACGACGGCGGTGACCGTCGGGGTCGACGTCCCCCGCTACTCGACCCGCGAGCCCGTCGTGGTCGAGGTCGACCTGGCCGACGGGACCGTCGAGGCGGCGCTGCTCCGGGGCGACGGCGACCTGACCACCGCCTTCTGCACCGACGTGGTCGAGGGCGACGCCGAGCCCGACGAGACCGTCCCCCTCGTCGCCGGCACCGGCGAGCTCGTCATCGGGACGATCCCCACCGACGTCCCGGCCTGCGGCCACGTCACCGGCACCCTCGACCTGGAGGGCGTCGAGGCCGAGGACGGCACCGTCCTCGGCGCCGTCCACGCCGAGACCGACGCCATCGGGTGCTTCGCCGGCTGACCGCGGGCGGCGGGCCTACCCGAGGGCGCCGTCCCGGCGGAGCTCGGCGATGCGGGCGTCGTCGTAGCCGAGGACGTCGCGGAGGATCTCCTCGGTGTGCTGGCCGACCGTGGGCGCCATCGTCGGCTCGGGGATGGGGGCGTCGAGGAACTTGAGCGGCGACGGCACCTGGTCGGCCCCGACCTGCTCCTTGGGGATCCAGGGCAGGCGCTCCTGGAACTGGGGGTCGTCGGCGATGGTCTTCGGCGTGTTGACCGGGGCGATCGGGGTGTTGAACTCGTCGCCGAAGGCCACCCACTCGGCGGTCGTGCGGGTGCGGAAGATGTCGCGCAGGATCGCCCGCAGCTCCTCGTTGCCGCGGGCGTGGTCGGCGTACTGGCTGCCCGGGTGCTGCTCGAACAGCTCGGGCCGGCCGATGCCCTCGCAGAAGTTCTTCCAGAACTCGCGCTCGCTCGACTGGAACAGCACGTGGCCGTCGCTCGACTCGTAGAACTGGTAGCGGACGCCGTCCTTCATCCCGGCCGTGCCCGGGGCCCGGCGCTCGTAGTCGTCGGCCTCGTTCCCGGTGACCTCGTCCTCGGGCCGCTCGTAGGCCTTCCACGTCTCGCTGCGGAGCCAGTCCATGGCCGCGGCGGCGTCGCTCTGGGCGATCTCCAGCTGGCAGCCCTCGCCGGTGGCCCGGGCCTTGGTGATGCCGGCCAGGATCCCGAAGGCGCCGAACAGCGGGCCGGCGTGGATGCCGACCGACGGGTGCTCGGGGATGTAGCAGAACCCGTCCTCGGTGGTCTCGGGCTGCACGAGCCCGGCCCACACGTCGTAGGCGATGCCGTGGCTCGGCATGGTGGCGTAGGGGCCGGTGGCGCCGTAGCCCGAGATCGTGCAGAAGACGATCTTCGGGTTGATCGCCTTGAGCGCCTCGTAGCCGAGGCCGCGGCGCTCGAGCCCGCCGGGGCGCATGGCCTCGACGACGGCGTCGGCGTCGCGCACCAGGTCGAGGAAGACGGCCTTGCCCTCATCGGTGCGGAGGTCGAGGGTGATCGACCGCTTGCCCCGGCTGATGTGGAGGTGCATCAGCGACGTGCCCTCGACGATCGGCCACGTCATCCGGCGGATGTAGTCGCCCGACGGCGGCTCGACCTTGATGACCGTGGCCCCGAGGTCGGCCAGGTGGGTCGTGATGGCCCCGGGTCCGAGCATCGAGCACTCGACGATGCGCACGCCCGCCAGGGGGCCGATCCGCTCCTGCTCAGCCATGCGCTCTCCTCGATCGAAGGTTTCTGACGACCCGTCAGAAACTAGCGGGCTCCGACGAGGTGGACAGAAACTAGAACGTGTTCTAGTTTTCGGCCATGGAGTTCGGAGTCTTCGCCCAGCTGTTCGTGCCCCAGTTCGAGCGGGACCGTGACCCGCACGCCGAGCACCGCCGCATCTTCCGCAACGTCGAGATCGCCAAGGCGGCCGACACCAACGCCTTCAAGTACGTCTGGTGCCCGCAGCACCACTTCCTCGACGAGTACAGCCACATGCCCGGACCCGAGGCCTTCCTCGCCTTCTGCGCGGCGCAGACCGAGCGGGTCCACCTCGGCTCGGCCATCTTCAACATCACGCCCCCGGTCAACAAGCCGGTGCGGGTCGCCGAGAACGTCGCCCTCCTCGACCACCTGACCAACAACCGCTTCGAGTTCGGCACCGGCCGGGGCTCGTCGTCCACCGAGGTCCTCGGCTTCGGCATCCCCAGCGTCGACGACACCAAGGCGATGTGGCGGGAGACGATCCGCGAGATCCCCAAGATGTGGGCCGACGAGGTCTACAGCTACTCCGGCGAGAGCTTCTCGGTGCCCGAGCGGAAGATCTTCCCCTGTCCCCACGGCACCGGCCACCCGGCCATGTGGGTCGCCGGCGGCAGCCCCGGCACCTTCACCGAGGCCGGCGAGATGGGCCTCGGCGTGTTCTGCTTCGCCCTCGGCAAGCCCTCGCAGATGGAGCCCCTGCTGCGGGCCTACAAGACGGCGATCGGCGGCGCCACGCCGGTCGGCGACTACGTCAACGACAACATCATGGGCGTCACCAACATGCTGTGCATGGAGGACCGCAACAAGGCCTTCGAGGTCGCCGCCAACATGGGCATGAACTACTACTCGTCGCTCGCCTACCACTGGCTCGACAACGTGCCCCGGCCGGCCGAGCTGCCCGAGTGGCCGGCCAAGATCCCCGAGCCCACCCCCGAGCAGGTCGAGTACCTGTCGAAGGAGGGCTTCGTCGCCATCGGCGACCCCGACGACTGCGCCCGCTCGGTCCAGCGCTGGGTCGACCTCGGCTTCGACCAGCTGACCTTCAGCCCCACCACCAACACCCTCCCGACCGACACCGTCGTCGCCTCGATGGAGCTGTTCGGCCGCGAGGTCATCCCCCGGTTCGACACCGACCCGGTCCACTCGACCACCCGCTACCGCCAGGCCTACGCGGCGTCCGTCGGCGGCGACGTCCCCGGTCCGGTAGAAGGTCTGGATGTCGTCTGATGTGACCGTCGACGCACCGGCGTCGTTCAACCTGGCCGACATCTGGGAGTGGGCCTCGGCCCGCGTGCCCGACCGCCTCGCCCTCGTCGTCGGGCCCGAGCGTCGCACCTACGGCGAGCTCGACGACCGGGCCGACCGGATCGCCCACCACCTGCGGGCGGCGGGCATCGGGCCGGGCGACCGGGTGGCGATCGACCTCCGCAACGCCCCCGAGTACCTCGAGGTGATGCTGGCCGCCTTCAAGCTGCGGGCGGTCCCGGTCAACGTCAACTTCCGCTACGTCGCCAACGAGCTGCGCCACGTGCTGGAGACGTCGCGGGCCGCCGCCCTCGTCTTCCACCGCTCGCTCGGCGACGCCGTGGCCGGCGTGTCCGACCTGGTCGCGGGGATGCGGGCCGTGCTCGCCGTCGACGACATCGACGGCTCCGCGCCGTCGGCCGCGTCGGTCCCCGGCGCCGTCCCCTACGCCTCGGCCCTGGCCGGGGCGCCCGACGGGCCGGTCGTCACCGAGGGCCGCTCGGGCGACGACCACTACCTGATGTTCACCGGCGGCACCACCGGCCTCCCCAAGGGCGTGCTCTGGCGCCAGGAGGACGCCTTCTACGCCTGCCTCGGCGGGGGCGACCCGATGCGGATCATGGGCCCGATCACCGACCTCTCGGAGATGGGCGACCGCTTCGTCGAGAAGATGGTGTACATGCCGATCGCCCCGCTGATGCACGCGGCGGCGCAGTGGACCTCGTTCATGTGGTTCTACGGCGGGGGCACCGTCGTCCTCGTCCCCGGGCACTACGAGGCCTCGGCGGCGCTGGACCTGGTCGAGCGCGAGGGCGTCAACGTCCTCACCGTCGTCGGCGACGCCGTGGCCAAGCCGCTCCTCGACACGCTGGCGTCCTCGCCAGGCCGCTGGGACCTCTCGTCGCTCTACGCCATCGGCAACGGCGCCGCGCCCCTGTCGTCGTCGGTCCGCTCGCGGCTGGTGGAGGCCTTCCCGTCGTGCGTGATCACCGACGGCATGGGCTCCTCGGAGTCCGGCGTCCAGGGGGCGGCCCGGACCCAGCCCGGCGAGGGCGCCACGGGGGCGGCGTCGCGGGGTGGCGTGGCGTCGTTCTCGGTCGGTCCGACGACGGCGGTGCTCGACGAGGCGCTCCGGCCCGTCGTCCCCGGCTCGGGCGCCGTGGGCCGCCTGGCCACCTCGGGGCGGATCCCGATCGGCTACGACGGCGACCCGGCCAAGACGGCCGAGACCTTCGTCGAGGTCGACGGCGTGCGCTGGGTCCTCTCCGGCGACATGTGCACCGTCGACGACGACGGCACCGTCCACCTGCTCGGCCGGGGCTCCCAGTGCATCAACACCGGTGGCGAGAAGGTCTACCCGGAGGAGGTCGAGGGCGTGCTCCACGGCCACCCGTCGGTCGCCGACGTCCTCGTCGTCGGGGTCGACGACGAGCGCTGGGGCAGCGCCGTCACCGCCGTCGTCCAGCCCACCGCCGGCACCCCGCCCCCCACGCTGGAGGACCTCCGCGCCTTCGCCAAGGACCAGCTCGCCGGCTACAAGCTCCCCAAGCACCTCGTCGTCGTCGACCGCGTCCAGCGCACCCCCGCCGGCAAGGCCGACTACCGCTGGGCCACCACCACCGCCCGCACCCACATCCCCACCCCCTGATCCTCGGGAGGGGTTTAGGGTGAGGGGGTGAGCGGGTCGCTCGAGGGGCAGGTCGCGCTGGTCACCGGTGGGGCGCGGGGGATGGGGCGGAGCCACGCGGTGGCGCTGGCCCGGGCGGGGGCGGAGGTCGTCGTGCTGGTCGACGCCTGCGCCCCGATGGCCAGCGCCGCCTACCCGATGGCGACCGAGGCGGATCTGGCCGAGACGGCGGCGCTGGTCGAGGAGGCCGGTGGCACGGCGGTGACCCACGTGGCCGACGTGCGCGACGCGGCGGCCCTCGACGGGATCGTCGCCGAGGCCGTCGAGCGGCACGGCCGGCTCGACATCGCCATCGCCAACGCCGGGGTGTCGCACACCGGGACGATCACCGACGAGGACCCGGCGCTCTTCCAGGAGGTGGTCGACGTCAACCTGGTCGGCACCTTCAACACGTTCCGGGCGGTCGCCCCGCACATGCAGGCGGCGAGGTACGGCCGGCTGGTGGCCGTCAGCTCGATGATGGGCCGGGCCGCCAACCCGACCCTGAGCGCCTACTGCTCGTCGAAGTGGGGCGTGATCGGGCTGGTGAAGGCGGCCGCCTACGACCTCGGCGCCCACGGCGTCACGGTCAACGCCGTGGCCCCCGGCAACATCGCCACCCCGATGGTGCTGAACGAGCACATGTACCGGACGATGCGCCCCGACCTGGCCGACCCGGGGCCCGACGACATGGCCCCGGTGATGACCGGGCTCCACGCCCAGCCGGTGCCGTGGCTCGAGCCCGAGGAGGTCACCCGGGCGGTGTTGTACCTGGTCGACCCGGGTGCGCAGCACATCACCGGGACGGTGATGGACGTCAGCGCCGGCGCCTCGGTCCGCTTCACCGCCTGAGCGTACGAACGGTGCCTGGCACGGTTCGTACGGCGGCGCCGTGGCGGAAGACAGTGGCATCGGGCACGTCGGTGAACTAGAACGTGTTCTAATGCGGATCGCCTACACGCCCGAGCAGACCGCGCTCCAGAAGGAGCTGCGCGACTACTTCGCCGCCATCATGACGCCCGAGGTGGCGGCGGCGGCGACGGCCGGCGAGACCGGCGACCCGGCCTGCCTGGCCGCCGTCCGCCAGATGGGCGCCGACGGCTGGCTCGGGGTCGGTTGGCCCGTGGCGTTCGGCGGTCGGGGCTTCGGCCCGGTCGAGCAGTTCATCTTCATGAACGAGGCCTGGCGCTCGGGGGCGCCGGTGCCGTTCCTCAGCGTCAACACCGTCGGGCCGACGATCATGGAGTTCGGCACCGACGCCCAGAAGGAGTTCTTCCTCCCGAAGATCCTCGCCGGCGAGCTGCACTTCTCGATCGGCTACACCGAGCCCGGCTCCGGCACCGACCTGGCCAGCCTGACCACCAAGGCGGTCAAGGACGGCGACCAGTGGGTCATCAACGGCCAGAAGATCTACACCTCGCTGGCCAGCTACGCCGACTACATCTGGCTGGCCGCCCGCACCGACCCCGACGCCCCCAAGCACCGCGGCATCACCATCTTCGCGGTGCCCACCACCGACCCCGGGTTCTCGTGCTCGAAGATCTCGACGATGGTGAACGCCAGCACCTACAACACGTTCTACGACGACGTGAGGGTGGGCGACGACGCCATCATCGGTGGCCTCAACCAGGGCTGGCACCTGATCACCAACCAGCTCAACTACGAGCGGGTGGGCCTGTCGCCGCCCGGCATGGTCGAGGGGATCTACGAGGACACCGTCGCCTGGGCCAAGGCGACGACGTTGCCCGACGGCACCCGGGTCGCCGACCAGCAGTGGGTCCAGCTCAACTTCGCCCGGGTGCGGGCCGGGCTCGACTTCCTGCGGCTGATCAACTGGAAGGTCGCCGCCCTCGACGCCGCCGGCCAGTCGCCCAACCCGGCCGACGCCAGCTCGTCGAAGGTCTTCGGCACCGAGTTCTTCATCGAGGCCTACCGTCTGCTGATGGAGGTCCTGGGCGCCCGGGGCACGCTCCGCGGCGACAGCCCCGAGGCGATCCTCGCCGGGCGGCTGGAGCGCTCGTACCAGGGGACGCTGATCCTGACCTTCGGCGGCGGCACGAACGAGATCCAGCGCGACCTCATCGCCCTGTTCGGCCTCCAGATGCCGCGCATGCCCCGGATGTAGAGGACGAGGACGGACGACGTGGACTTCACCCTGAACGAGGACCAGACGCAGATCGTGGAGCTGGCCGCCCGCATCCTCGGCGACCGCTGCACGCCCGAGGCCCTGGCCGCCACCGAGGCCGCCGGCGACCGCTTCGACGCCGAGCTGTGGCGCCTGCTGGCCGAGGCCGACCTGCTCGGCCTGACGCTGCCGGAGGCCGACGGCGGCGGGGGCTACGGCGTGCTCGAGGCGGCCCTGCTGTGCCAGGAGGTCGGTCGCACCGCCGCCCCCGTGCCGCTGTGGTCGACCCTGCTGCTCGGCGCCCTGCCCATCGCCCGCCACGGCGACGACGCCCTGCGGGCCGACGTGCTCCCGGCGGTGGCGAGCGGCGACCTCGTCCTCACCGCCGCCCTGGTCGAGGAGGGGGGCTCGTTGCCCCCGGCGACGCCGGCCACCACGGCCACCGTCGACGGCACCACCGCCACGCTGACCGGCCTCAAGCACGTCGTCCCCAGCGTCCACCTGGTCGAGGCCGGGGTCGCGGTGCGCGCCCTCGTCCCCGCCACCGCCGCGGACGGGAGCGTCGTGGTCGCCCTGGTCGACGCGGCGGGCGCCGGCGTGACGATCGAGCGCGGCGTCGGCACCGACCTGGAGCCGCTGTCGACCCTGCGCCTCGACGGGGCCACCGGGACGGTCGTCGGCACCGACGGCGAGGCCGTGACGGCCACGATCGTCGCCCTCGGCACCGCCGGGATCTGCGCCCGCCAGGCCGGCACCTGCGAGGCCGCCCTGCGGATCGCCGCCGCCTACACCTCCGAGCGCGAGCAGTTCGGCACCAAGATCGCCACCTTCCAGGCCGTCGCCCACCGCCTGGCCGACGCCTACATCGACACCGAGGCGATCCGCCTGACGAGCACGCACGCCGCCTGGCTGCTCGACGAGGGCCTCCCCGCCGACGAGGCCCTGGCCGTCGCCAAGGTCTGGGCCACCGAGGGGGCGCAGCGCGTCGTCCACGGCGCCCAGCACGTCCACGGGGGCATCGGCGTCGACACCGACTACCCCGTGCACCGCTTCTTCCGGGCCGCCAAGGCCGCCGAGCACACCCTCGGCACGGCCAGCCCCCACCTCGTCGCCCTCGGTGGCCGGATCGTCGGGGTGGCATGAGCGCGCGCCGCGAGCGTTCCGGCAGCTCAGCCCGTCCCGACCCTCGGACATCTGACGAACCGTCAGATGTAGTGTGACCCCAGACACCTCAAGGACCTGGAGCCCCATCCCCATGCGCCGTGTCGCCCTCTTCCTCTCCCTCTGCCTCGCGCTGGCCGCCGTCGGCTGCGGCTCCCGCGTCGACGACGCCGACGACGACGGCGGCACCGACGAGAACCTCTCCGCCGAGGAGGATCAGGGCGGTGACGACGAGGGCGGGAGCAACGACGACCTGACCGCCGAGTCCGAGCAGCTCGGCACCATCGCCAACCCCTGCGGCGGCGAGGCGGCCGAGGGCGAGCTCCCGGCCGACACCCCCGGCGTCAGCGAGGACACCATCCGCATCGGCGTCATCTCCGACCGCGAGAACCCCGCCGTCCCGCTGCCCACGGTCGGCATCGAGGAGGCGGTCAAGGCCTTCGTCGAGCTCTGCAACGACGCCGGCGGGATCAACGGCCGGACCCTGGAGCTCGAGACCTACGACTCGATGATCACGGCCACCGACGACGTCACCAAGCAGGCCTGCAACGACGACCTCTTCGCCCTCGTCGGCACCGGCTCGGTCCAGGACCAGCTCGGCATCGAGACCCGCGAGGGCTGCGGCCTCGTCGAGGTCGCCGGCTACTCGGCCACGTCGTCGCGCGCCCAGTCCGAGGGCTTCTTCACCGCGGTGCCCGGCCTCAGCCCCACCGACTACAACGTCGGCCCCTGCCGCTACATGGCCGAGCGGTTCCCCGAGGCGGTGAAGAAGGCGGCGATGCTCTACACCGACCTGCCCGCCGCCTCGGTCCGGGGCCGGCAGATCGTCGAGGGCTGCACCGCCGAGGCCGGCTTCGAGTACGTGGTCGAGGAGGCGCTGGCCTTCGGCGAGACCAACTTCGGTCCGGTCGTGGAGCAGATGGAGTCCGAGGGCGTCCAGTACTTCCAGATGGTGAGCGCCACCTCCGAGACCCTCGCCGTGCTGCGCGAGGCCGAGACCCAGGGCCTGGAGCTCGAGGTCCTCGACCTCGGCCAGCAGTACTACGACCCCAACTTCGCCGCCGAGGCCGTCACCGACGGGGCCTACGTCCTGTCGAACACGGCGCCGTTCTCGGAGGCCGACTCCAACCCGACGCTGCGGCTCTACCAGGAGTACCTGGCCGAGGTCGGCGGCGTGGAGTCGACCCTCGGCGTCCAGGCCTTCAGCTCGGGCCTGCTGTTCGCCACGGCCGTGAACGCCCTCGGCAACGACATCACCCGGGAGGGCCTCGTCGCCGAGCTGGAGGGGATCACCGAGTGGGACGGCGGCGGCCTGAACCTGGTCGGCAGCCCCGGCACCAACGAGACGATCGACTGCTTCCTGTACCTGCGGGTCGAAGGCGGTGACTTCGTCCGGGAGCACCCGGACGAGGGCTACGACTGCGACCCGTCCTACATCCACACGTCCGACGAGCGCTTCGAGAACTGAGGAGACCGATGACCCGATCCCCGGGGACCACGACCTTCGCCGGCCGCGCCGGCACCGCCCTGCTCGCCCTGCTGCTCCTCGTGGGCATCACGGCCTGCGGGTCGCGAGCCGACGACGCCGACGACGGCGGCAACGGCGACGACGGCCTCAGCGCCGAGGAGGGCGGCGGCGACGGCGACGGTGGCGAGGAGGGCGGCGGGGGCGAGGTCCCCACTCCCGACTCCGACACCATCGGCGACATCGACAACCCCTGTTCGGACGACGCCGGCGAGGGCGAGCTGCCCTCGGACACTCCGGGGGTCAGCGAGGACACGATCCGCATCGGCGTCATCTCCGACAAGGAGAACCCGACGGTGCCGCTGCCCACGGTCGGCATCGAGGAGGCGGTCAAGGCCTTCGTCGAGTTCTGCAACGCGGCCGGCGGCATCAACGGCCGCACCCTGGAGCTGCTCACCTACGACTCGCAGATCACCAACACCGACGAGGTCACCAAGCAGGCCTGCAACGACGACCTGTTCGCCCTCGTGGGCAGCGGGTCGGTGCAGGACCAGCTGGGCGTCGAGTCGCGCGTCGCCTGCGAGCTGCCCGAGGTGGCGGCCTACTCGGCCACCTCGACCCGGGCCGAGTCCGACCTCTTCTTCCAGCCCATCCCGGCCACCCACTCGCAGGACTACAACATCGGCCCCTGCACCTGGATGGCCGAGCAGTTCCCCGACGCCGTGAAGAAGGCGGCCATCGTGTACACCGACCTGCCCGCCGCCCGGGTCCGGGGCGAGCAGATCCGCGACAACTGCACCGAGAACGCCGGCTTCGAGTACCTGGTCGACTTCCCGATCCCGTTCGGCGAGACGAACTTCGGCCCGCTGATCGCCGAGATGAAGTCCGAGGGCGTCGAGTACTTCACCATGGTCAGCGCCGCCTCGGAGACCCTCGCCGTGCTGCGCGAGGCCGACACCCAGGGCGTCGAGTTCGAGGTCATCGACCTCGGCCAGCAGTACTACGACCAGGCCATCGCCGACGAGGCCCTCGCCGACGGCGCCTACGTCCTGACCAACACGGTGCCCTTCACCGAGACTGGCGAGACGCCGGCCCTCGGCCTCTACACCGAGTGGATGGACGAGATCGGCGAGCCCGAGGAGAAGATCACGACCCTCGGCGTCCAGGCCTTCAGCGCCGGCCTGCTCTTCGCCACCGCGGTCGACTCGCTGGGCAACGACCTCACCCGGGAGAACCTGCTCACCGCCCTCGAGGGCATCACCGAGTGGGACGGCGGCGGGCTCCAGATGCCCACCAACCCGGGCGAGGACCAGCTCAACGACTGCTTCCTCTACATGCGGGTCGTCGACGGCGACTTCGTGCGCGAGTACCCCGAGGAAGGGTTCGACTGCGATCCGGCGTACGTCCTGGAGTCCGACACGGTCTACGAGGGCTAGGGAGCCGCCGCGCCGATGGAGCAGATCCTCCAGTACCTGGTCATCTTCGCCCTCCAGTCGGCGGCGATCTACGCCATCGCGGCCAGCGGGCTGGTCGTGACCTACACGACCTCGGGCATCTTCAACTTCGCCCACGGCGCCATCGGCATGGTGGTGGCGTTCGCCTACTGGCAGATGACCTCGACCTCCTCGGGAGGGGATGCCTTCTTCGGCGGCGGCCTCGGGCTCAACCCCTGGCTGGCCCTCGTGCTGTGCCTCGTCGTCGTCGCCCCCGCCTTCGGGTGGGTGCTCGACCGGGTGATCATGCGACGCCTGGCGGGGGCGTCGACGATCGCCGGCATCGTGGCCACGATCGGCCTGCTGTTCGCCCTGGTCCAGATCGCCGGGATCCTCTGGCCCCAGGACCAGAGCTACAGCCTGCCCGGGTTCTTCCCGGGGAAGAGCTTCTCGCTCTTCTCGGTCAACGTCACCTACCACCGGGCGCTGTCGCTGCTGATCGCCCTGGCGGTGGCCTTCGGGCTCCGGGCCCTGCTCTACAACACCCGGCTCGGGGTGGCGATGCGGGCGGTGGTCGACAGCCGTGACCTCACCGCCCTCAACGGCGCCTCGCCCGACCGGGTCTCGTCGGTGGCGTGGATGCTGGGCTGCTCGCTGGCCGGGCTGGCCGGCATCCTCATCGCCCCCAACCTCTCGCAGTTCACGGCGATCGCCCTGACGCTGCTCGTCATCCAGGCCTACGCGGCGGCGATGGTCGGGCGGCTCCGGAGCCTCCCGCTGACCTTCCTCGGCGCCCTGATCCTGGCCGAGGTCGAGCAGATCCTGGCCCTGATCGACGTCAGGGACGTCTTCGGCGAGAGCGTCAGCGGCAAGCTCGGGACGCTGTCCTCGGCGGTGCCGGTGCTGATGCTGCTCGGCGTCCTGATCTTCCTGCGCGAGGACCGGGGCGGGCTGCGCTCGGAGAAGCTCAACTTCCGGGTGCCGCGACCCTCGACCCGCACGGTGGCGCTGGGGATGGGGGCGCTGGTGCTCGTCGCCGCCGCCGTCGCCCAGCTCGAGCTGTTCACCGTCACCACCCGGCTCAACTACGGCAAGGGCCTGGCCCTCGGCATCGTCATCCTCTCGCTGGTGCTGCTGACCGGGTGGGCCGGGCAGGTCTCGCTGGCCCAGCTCGGGCTGTCGGGCCTGGCCGCCTGCGCGGTGTGGAAGATGGGCCCGATCGCCGGGCTGGTGGCCGGGGTGGTGATCTGCGCCGCCGTCGGTGCCCTCGTGGCCCTGCCCGCCCTGCGGATGCGGAGCCTCTACCTCGCCCTCACCACCATGGCCTTCGCCCTGCTGATGGAGACGGTGGTCTACGGCAACAACACGATCTTCGACCCGCTGGCGCCCTTCGCCACCGGTGGCGCCCGGGCCGACCGCCCCAGCTTCCTGGAGAGCGACAAGGCCTTCTTCATCGCCATGGCCGTGTCGTTCGCCCTGATCGCGGTGGGGCTGACCCTGATCCGCAACGGGCCCTTCGGGCGGCGGCTGGCGGCGATGAAGGACTCGCCCGCCGCCTGCGCCACCCTCGGGCTCGACCTCACCGCCACCAAGCTCCAGGTGTTCGTGCTGTCGTCGGGGATCGCCGGCTTCGGCGGGGCCATGCTGGCCATGTGGAACTCGACCAACGTCGGGCTCTCGCAGTACGCCCTGCTGGAGGGCGGTGCCCTCGGCGGCCTGCCGCTGGTGCTCGTCGCCGTCATCGGCGGCATCACCTCGGTCTTCGGCGCCGCCTTCGGTGCCTTCCTGTTCGTGGGGATGCCGCTGCTCGGCAACAAGGTGAGCAGCCTCAAGAGCATCATGAACGTGCTGCCCGGGCTGGCCGGGATCGGGTTGGCCAAGTCGCCCGACGGGGCCGCCCGCCAGATCGCCGACGGCGCCTCCGACGTGGCCGAGGCCATCGCCCGGCTGCGGGCCGGACGGGAGGCGGGCGACGATGCCGCCGTCACCGCCCCCGCCCGGCGCCAGCCCGAGGCGATGGTGGCCGCCGGCCGGATGAGCGACGACGACGTCGCCCACCTCGACCACGTCCTCGGACTGAGCTGGGGGCGGGAAGCATGACGGCTCCGCTGCTGGAGCTCCGCTCCGTCACCGTCCGCTTCGGCGGCAACATCGCCGTGTCCGATGCCAGCCTGGCCGCCGAGGAAGGTCGGATCACCGGCCTGATCGGCCCCAACGGCGCCGGCAAGACCACCACCTTCAACGTCATCACCGGGCTCCAGCGGCCGTCGTCGGGCCTCGTGCTCTGGGACGGCCAGGACATCAGCGGGCTGTCGGCCCACAAGCGGGCCCGGCTCGGGATGGGGCGGACGTTCCAGCGACTGGAGCTGTTCGGCTCGCTGTCGGTGGCCGAGAACGTCCTCCTCGCCGGCGAGCTGCTGCGGCGCCAGGGCGGGGGCGACCGCACGCCCCGGGTGCCGGGGGCGTCGGCGGCGACCAGCGCCGTCGAGGAGACCGCCCTGCTGCTCGAGCACCTCGGCCTCGGCGACCTGGCCGACACCCGGGCCGAGGAGCTGCCCACGGGCACCGCCCGGATGGTCGAGCTGGCCCGGGCCCTGGCCACGCGGCCCCGCCTGCTGCTGCTCGACGAGCCGGCGTCCGGCCTCGACGAGTCCGAGACCGAGCACTTCGCCTCGGTGCTGGAGGAGCTGGCCGACGACGGCCTCGGCATCCTCCTCGTCGAGCACGACGTGCCCCTGGTGATGCGGCTGGTGTCGGAGGTCTACGTCCTCGACCTCGGCAGCGTGCTGGCCCACGGCACCCCGGCCGAGGTCCAGAACGACCCCCGGGTGGTCGAGGCCTACCTCGGCGCCACGCCGGTGGGGGAGGTCATGGCATGAGCGAGCGCAGCGAGCGAACCCGACAGCACGGGCTCTCTGACGGCGGAGCTTGCGGAGCCGTCAGCGCTCATCGGTGCTCGCGGGCCGGACATCGGGCGAGCGCACACGGTCGGCCGGAGGGGCACCGATGAGTGGCATCGACGTCAGCTCGCTGCTGTCGGAGGAGGCGGCCGCCGTCGCGCCCGACAGCGGTGGGGCCCCGGTGCTGGAGCTGCGGGGCGTCACCGCGGCCTACGGGAAGATCGAGGTCCTCCACGGGGTCGACCTGGTGGTGCCGGCCGGGAAGGTCGTCGCCCTCCTCGGGCCCAACGGCGCCGGCAAGACCACCACCCTGTCGGTGGCCAGCGGCCAGATGGCCCCCACCGCCGGCGACGTCTACGTCGCCGGCCGGCGGGTCACCGGCGCCGCCCCCGAGGCGCTGGCCTCGATCGGCCTCTGCACCGTGCCCGAGGGGCGGGGCGTGTTCCGGTCGCTGACGGTGCGGGAGAACCTGCGCATGGCCACCTACCGGGGGGTCCGGCTGTCCGACGTCGAGGACAAGGCGTACGGCATCTTCCCCCGCCTCGGCGCCCGCCGCGACCAGCTGGCCGGCACCATGTCGGGCGGCGAGCAGCAGATGCTCTCGCTGGCCCGGGCGCTGGTGACCGACCCCGCCGTCCTCCTGCTCGACGAGCTGTCGATGGGCCTGGCCCCGATCATCGTCGACGAGCTGTACCAGCAGGTGCAGAGGATCACCCGCCACGGCGTGTCGGTGCTCGTCGTCGAGCAGTTCGCCCGCACCGTCCTCGGTGTGGCCGACATCGCCGCCATCATGGCCCACGGCCGCATCACCTCCGTGGGCGATCCCTCCACCATCGAGTCCGAGCTGTCCGCCGCCTACCTGGGAGCCTCCTCATGACCGATCCGACGACCTCCGGCGGCCCTGCCGGCCTCGCCGACCGCGTCAACCAGATCCACGTCCCCGAGCCCAACGCCGACCGCGAGCGGCTGATGCTCATCGTCGGCGGGGTGCTCGTCGCCGTCGGCATCGTCGCCGTGCTCGTCGGCTACATCGGTGCCTCGGGCACCACCAAGGTCTACGAGCAGGTGCCCTACGCCCTCTCCGGCGGCGTGCTGGGGCTGGGCCTGATCGTGCTCGGCTGTGCCCTGATCACCCGCTTCTCGCTGGCCCGGCTGTTCCGGTTCTGGCTGGCCCGGACGCTCCACGAGCACCAGGTCCAGACCGACCGCACCGTCGAGGCCCTCGAGCGGATCGAGGCCGTGCTGGCCGCCGGTGCCGGGGCCGGTGCTGCTCCTGCTCCGGCGCCGCCGGTCGACGTCACCACCGACGGGGCCGGCGACAGCCACCGCGTCCGCCGTGAGCCCCTCCGCGCCGAACCCCTGGAGAGCTGAGTGCCCGACCTGATCGTCGAGCGGGACGGCCACGTCCTGACCGTCACCCTCAACCGTCCCGAGGCCCGCAACGCCTTCAGCCCCGACATGCTCGTCCGGGCCGCCGACGCCTGGAAGCTGCTGGACGAGGACCCCGAGCTGCGGGTCGGCATCCTCACCGGGGCGGGCGGCACGTTCTGCTCGGGCATGGACCTCAAGGCCCTCGCCGCCGGGATGCCCGAGGACGTCCAGGCCCGCTGGAGCGAGGACCCCGACATGCACTGGAAGGCCCTGCTCCGGCACTTCCGGCCGTCGAAGCCGATCATCGCCGCCGTCGAGGGCTACTGCGTGGCCGGCGGCACCGAGATCCTCCAGGCCACCGAGATCCGGGTCGCCGGCGACACCGCCGAGTTCGCCATCGCCGAGGTCCAGCGGGGGCTGTTCCCGCTCGGCGGCTCGACGGTGCGGCTCCAGCGCCAGATCGGCTTCACCATGGCCGCCGACCTGCTGCTCACCGGGCGCCGGATCAGCGCCACCGAGGCCAAGGAGATCGGGCTGATCGGCCACGTCGTCCCGGCCGGCGAGGCCCTGGCCAAGGCCCGTGAGCTGGCCGACCTGATCGCCGCCAACGGCCCGCTGGCGGTCAAGGCCGTGCTCCGCTCGATGCGGGAGACGGCCGACATGCCCATCGCCGAGGCCCTCGCCCACGAGATGACGATCGGCGAGCCGATCATCTTCAACACCAAGGACGCCAAGGAGGGTCCTCGGGCCTTCGCCGAGAAGCGGGCCCCAGTGTTCACGGGCGAGTAGCCACCGCCGTAGGGTCGGCCGGGTGGAGGAGACCCGGCGGGCGCTGGTGCGGATGCTCCAGGACGCGCACGCCGGCGAGCTGGCGGCCGCCTTCGCCTACCGGGGCCACGCCCGCTCGCTGCGGCGGCGCCACCCCGACCAGGCCCACGCCATCCAGGTGATCGAGGCGGCCGAGTGGCACCACCGCAACCGGGTGGCCGAGATGCTGGAGGACCTCGGTGAGGTCCCGCGCCGCCGGCGCGAGCTCCTCATGGGGGCGATCGGGCGGTTCTTCGGCTCCCTGTGCTGGGTCAGCGGCTGGTTCGGCCCGATGTACGCGGCCGGGCGGCTGGAGGCGATGAACGTCGGCCAGTACGCCACCGCCCGGGCCGACGCCACCACGCTCGGCCTCGTCGCCATGGTCCCCGACCTCGAGGCCATGGAGGTCGAGGAGCAACGCCACGAGGACTACTTCGCCGACCTCGTCCGCGGCCACCCCCTCCTCCCCCTCGCCGCCCTCCTCCTCGGCTGGCGCCCCACGGCGGTCGAGAAGCGCAAGGCGCTGAGTCGTCTCGTAGGCTTCAACCCGTGCCAAGGCGTGTCACCATCGACGACAAGAGCTACGCCGATCTCGAGCGGCTCGCGAGGAAGTACGACACCGACCTCGACGGCGCGCTGAGGCTGGCGCTGAGGGCTCTGCGCCAGCGTCGGATGGGCGAGGAGCTGGCGGCACCTCTGACCCGCGACGAATCAGCTTGGCTCAGTGCCGACCTCGGGTGAGGTCGTCGACGTAGACCTCGGTGACGCCGTCGTAGGGCACGAGGCAGCCGGTCTGCACCCAGCCCTCATCGTGACGGCTCAGTCCGTCCTGGAGGGAGCGGGGAGCGAAGTGCACGTCGTTCCCCTGACCTCCAGGATCCGTGACTACGAGTCCGAGGTGGTGGTCGAGGCCGATGCCCAGAACGGGCTCGACAACGACTCCGCGGCACAGTGCCAGCACCTCCGCTCCGTCTCCCGTGAGCGCATCGTGGCCAGCCGGGGCCACATCGGGGCGGAGGTGCTCGCCCAGGTGCGTGAGGTGATCGCCGACCTGCTCGACCTGCCGGCCTAGAAGCAGCAGAAGATGTTGCCGTCGGGGTCGTGGAGGACGGTCCAGGCGATGTCGCCGTCGGGGCGGCGGAGGACGGTGGCGCCGGCCGCGACGAGGGTGTCGACGTCGCCGGTGACGTCCCAGTGGACCCGGTTCTCGCCCACCCGAGCGTCGGCGACGGGGACGAACTTCCAGATCAGGCCCTCGTAGCCGGGCACCCCGTGGAGGTAGCGGGGCGTGCCGTCGGGGCCGGGGCCGATCTCGGCGCCGGTGCGGGCGGCCCACCAGGCGGCGATCTCCGCCGGCCGGTCGCTGTCGGTGCACCAGGCGAAGACGGTGGCCGGGGGACCGTCGGGGTCGGCGCCGGCGGGGGCCGGGAAGGCGCACATCTCGTGGCCCTCGGGGTCGGCCAGGACGGTGAAGCCCTCGTGCTCGGCCTGCACCGTGGCCCCCAGGGCGAGGAGACGGTCGACGTCGGCGACGTGGAGGTCGGGGTGGACCCGGTCCTTCACCACCTTGTCGTGCGCGACCCGGTTGACCCACAGCACCGGCCGGTCGCCGTCCCACACCCCGACGACCCCGGGTCGGGTGTGCCCCCGCCAGGCCAGCCCCAGGGCCTCGGCCCAGAACCGCCCGACCCGCTCGGGATCCCGGGCGTCGAGGCACATGTCCTTCATCCGCACGACGGTCACGGCGTGGGACGCTAGGCCGATCGGACCGACGCACGGGTGGGAGATCCCCGAGGGGGACGTGGCGCGCCACGTGGCCCGGCGCGGCCGTCGCCACGCCTACGAGGCGCTCGACCCGGCCGCGACCGCTCTCGTGGTGGTCGACCTGACGGCCTTCTTCGTCGGGTCGATGGCCCACGCCGGCGGCATCGTCGGCCCGGTCGACCGGCTGGCCACGGCGGTGCGGGACGCCGGGGGCGTGGTGGCCTGGGTGACCCCGGCGGTGACGCCCCCGACCGCCTGGGCCCGGGGCTTCTACGGCGACGAGGTGGCCGCCACCTACGCCGCCTCGGGGTCCGATCTCGCCGCCGGCCTGACGGTGGCGCCCGGGGACCTCACCGTCGAGAAGACGGCGCCCAGCGCCCTGTTCCCGGGTCGGTCACCGCTCGACGGCCTCCTGCGCGACCGGGGCGTCGACACCGTGCTGGTCGGCGGCACCGTCACCAACGTGTGCGTCGAGGCCACCGCCCGGGACGCGGCGACGCTCGGCTACCGCACCGTCGTGGTCGGCGACGCCTGCGCCGGGGTCGACGACGCCAGCCACGCCGCCTCGCTCCGCACGATCTACCGCTCGATCGGCGACGTCCGCACGGTGGCCGAGGTCGAGGCCCTCCTCGCGCCCGCCTAGTTGTCGGTGCCGGCGGCGAGGCGGGTGGCCCAGGGGTAGTCGGGCTTGCCGGCGGGGGAGCGGAGGACCTCGGCCACCAGGTGGAGCTGGCGGGGGATCTTGTAGCCGGCGATGCGGGTCCGGCAGTGGGCGTCGAGGTCGTCGAGCGAGGGCGGGGTGTCGGGGTGGCGGGGCTGGACGACGGCGGCGACGGTCGACCCCCAGCGCTCGTCGGGCACGCCGACCACCACGCAGTCGTAGACCTCGGGGTGGGCCTTGAGGGCGGCCTCGACCTCCTCGGGGAAGATCTTCTCGCCACCCGAGTTGATGCACACCGAGCCCCGGCCCAGCAGGGTGATCGAGCCGTCGGCCTCGATGGTGGCGAAGTCGCCGGGGACGACGTAGCGCCGGCCGTCGGCGGCGGTGACGAAGGTGGCCGCCGTCTTGGCCTCGTCCTTGTAGTAGCCGATCGGGATGTTGCCGCCCCGGGCCACCCGGCCGATCACACCCGAGCCGGGCACGACCGGCTTGAGGTCGTCGTCGAGCACCACGGCGTCGCGGGACGGTGTCACCGTGGGGCCGCCGCCCTTCATCTCCGTCTGGCCCTTCTGCACGGCGATCATCCCGTTCATGCCGCCCTCGCTCGACCCGATCGAGTCGATGATCAGGGCGTTGGGGATCAGCTCCAGGTAGCGGTCCTTGACCGTCGGCGAGAAGACGGCGGCGCTCGACGAGACGACGAACAGCGACGACAGGTCGTAGCGGGAGGGGTCCTCCTCCAGGGCCTCGATCATCGGGCGGGCCATGGCGTCGCCGGTGATCATCACCGTGGTCACCTTCTCGCGCTCGATCGTCTCCCAGACGCCGTGGGGCGAGAAGCGGGGGGTGAAGACGACGGTGCCGCCCTCGAACCAGAACCGGAGCGTCGACCACTGGGCGGCGCCGTGCATCAGCGGCGGGGCCGACAGCGTGACCATGGGGTTCTCGGTGGCGGCCGCCTTCTCGGCCAGCTGGGTGTCGGACGTGACCCGCTCCTGGGTGTAGGCGTCGATGCCGCCGCCCAGGGCGAAGAAGACGTCCTCGTGGCGCCACACCACGCCCTTGGGCATGCCGGTGGTGCCGCCGGTGTAGAGGACGTAGTGGTCGTCGGGGGAGCGCTCGCCGAAGTCGCGCTCGGGCGAGCCCGACGCCAGCGCGGCGGCGAAGGGGACGGAGCCGAGCTGCTCGAGGGCGGCGGTGACCTCCGGGTCCTCGGCGGCCGCCGTCGACTCGGCGTCGGGCGGGCCGGGCATGGCGACGAGGTGCCGGAGCTTCTCGATCCCGGGGGCGACGGCGGCGACCCGGGGGGCGTAGGCCACGTCGTGGACGAGGGCGACGAGGTCGGCGTTGTCGAAGAGGTAGGCGAGCTCGTCCTCGACGTAGCGGAAGTTGATGTTGATCGGGACGGCCCGGAGCTTGAAGGCGGCGATCATCGTCACCATCCACTCGGTCGAGTTCTGCCCGTGGATCCCGACGTGGTCGCCGGGCCCGACGCCGTGGTCGGCGAGGTGGTGGGCCAGCCGGTTGGCCCGCTCCTCGACGTCCGCGTAGGTGAGGCGGTCGTCGCCCACGATCAGGGCGGGGCGGTCGCCCACGACGTCGACGGTGCGCTCGAAGAGGTCAGCGATGTTGAACGCCATCCCGAGGTTCTACCAGAGGACTAGAACACGTTCTCGTTTTCCGCGTGGGGTAGCGTCTCGCCGCCATGGCCCGCTGCATGCTCTGCTCCTCGATGGTGGCGGCCACCGACGTGACCTGCCCGCGCTGCGGGGGCGCCGTCGAGGAGGAGCCGGGTGACGCCACCCAGGCCCAGGGGATCGACCTGACCAAGGTCGACGGCCCGCCCTCGGCCGAGACCGCCTGGCCGGGCGAGCCCGCCGGCCCCTTCGCCGTCCCCGAGGGCCCTCCGGCCGGCCCCACCCCGACGGCCCCGCCCGGGGGCTGGGGCGCCCCACCCCCCGCCGATTGGGCCACCGGCACCTACCCCGGCTTCACCTACGGCCCCCCCGGCTTCGGCACGCCCCCGGGTTACGGCCCGCCGGGCTCCGCCCCACCGGGCTACGGCCCACCGGGCTACGCCCCGCCCCCGGGGTACGGCCCACCGCCCGGGTTCGGCCCGCCCGCCGACGGCGCGCTGGGCTACGGCCCGCCTTCGGACCACGGCGCCGCGCCCGGCTACGGCCCGCCGCCCGGGTACGGGCCGCCTCCGGGGTACGGGTACGGGCCGCCGGTGTGGGTGCCGCCGCGGCCGACCGACGGGCTGGCCATCGGGGCGTTCACGACCTCGCTGGTCGGCCTGGTCACCGCCGGGATGCTCTTCGTGCCGATCCTGGCCTGCCCGGTCGGGGCGGTCCTCGGCCACCTGGCCCTGCGCCGGATCGCCGAGAACGGCAAGCAGGGTCGGGGCTACGCCCTCGCCGGGGTGATCATCGGGTGGGTCGGGACGGCGATCCTTGTGCTCGGCACGATCATCCTCGTCGCCGTGATCGCCGCCTCGTCGTCCGGCTCCGGCTAGTCCGATCCGAATGCGACCCTCAGCGGGCTCCTCGCCCGCTCAGGGTCGCAGTTCGCAGGGGTGGCCGGCTCAGGAGGCCTTCCGGCGGCGGGCCTTGGTGCCGGGGCCGGTGCCGATGCCGGCGGCGGCGACCAGCTCGGCGAGGGCGGGCTCGACCGCCTCGGCCATGGCCCACACGTCGGGCACCAGCTCCTTGTCGACCATGAAGCCGATGTCGACCGAGTCCTGGTAGCTCATGACGGTGACGTTGAGCCCGCAGCCCTCCATCACCGGGCCCATCGGGTAGGCGGCGATCGCCTGGGCCCCGGCGAAGTAGAGCGGGAACGGCGGCCCGGGCACGTTCGACACGATCAGGTTGTGCACGGGCCGGTGGACGTTGGCCAGGTTCATGCCCGAGTAGAGGCGCGACGCCAGGTTGAAGACGTTGGGCCCGGCGAACTCGGCCCAGTCCTGGAGCATGGTGGCGCCCACCGCGTTGTGCTCCTCCTTGGCGCCCCGGGTGGTGGTGCGGATGGCCTCGAGCCGCTCGATCGGGTCGTCGAGCTGGGTGGCGAGGGCGGTGAACAGGGCCGACACCTTGTTCGAGCCGGGGGTGTCCTCGGCGGTGCGGACCGACACCGGGCAGACGGCCACCAGCGGGTCGCCGGGCAGGGCGTCGTGGTCCTCCAGGTAGCGGCGGAGGGTGCCGGCGCAGAGGGCGAGGACGACGTCGTTCACCGTGCAGCCGAGGGTGGCCTTGAGCTCCTTGACGGTGGCGAGCGGGACCCGGGCGAAGCCGACGTCGCGACGTCCCGAGGTCGGCCCGTTCCACGGCACCCGGGGGGCGGTCAGGGGCACGGCGCCCACGAGGCCCTCAGGGTCGCGCCGGGCCTTGGCCACCCGGGAGATGCTGCGGGCCGTCTCGTTGAGGAGCCCGCCCAGGCCCATCGTGCGCTTCACCCGCGACGTGATGGCGTGGCCGAGCAGCTCGACGTCGTGGGGGATGCGCTCGGACGGCAGCTCGGGTGGGGGACCGGTGACCACGGCGTCGGCCGGGTCGAGGTCGAAGAGGTGGACCATCAGCTCGGCCCCGCTGGCCCCGTCGATGGCGCAGTGGTGGACCTTGGACACGACGCCGATGCGGTCCTGCTTCAGCCCCTCGACCACCCACATCTCCCAGAGGGGGCGGGACCGGTCGAGCGGGACGCTGGCGATCTGCGCCGCCATCTCACCCAGCTCCCGCCGGCCGCCGGGGGCGGGCGCCCCGATGCGGCGGATGTGGTAGTCGATGTCGAACTCCGGGTCCTCGACCCAGAGCGGGTGGTGGAGGTTGAGCGGCACCGACACCAGGCGGCGCCGGAAGGGGGCGATCCGGTCGGTGCGGGAGGCGATGAAGTCCTTGATCGCATGGAAGGAGTAGCCGCCCGGCATGGTCGACGGGTCGAGGACCATCGTCATGGCCACGTGCATGTGGTGGGTCGGCGTCTCCAGGTAGAGGAACGCCGCATCCAACCCGCTGAGTCGCTCCATCAGATGCCCTCGAGACCTAGAACGTGTTCTACTCTCACGCCGTGGACTTCGACGATACCCCTCGCGAAGCCTCCTTTCGCCGGGAGGCGCGGGCGTGGCTCGACGCCCACGCTCCCGCCAAGGGCAGCCCCGAGGACTTCTCCGGCGGATACCTGGAGGGCACGGCCGACGCCGCCACCCACATCGCCCGGGCCAAGGCGTGGCAGCGGCTCCTCTTCGACGAGGGCTGGGCCGGCATCACCTGGCCGGTCGAGCACGGGGGCCGGGGGCTGGGCTCGCTGGAGTCGTCGATCTGGAACGCCGAGATGGCCCGCTACGGCGTGACCGTCGGGCCCTTCGCCGTCGGCATCGGCATGGCCGGGCCCACGATCCTCCGCCACGGCACCGACGCCCAGAAGGAGCGCTTCCTCCGCCCGATGCTGCGGGGCGATGAGATGTGGTGCCAGCTCTTCAGCGAGCCCGAGGCGGGGAGCGACCTCGCCGCCCTGCGGACCCGGGCCGTCCGCGACGGCGACGAGTGGGTGGTCGACGGGCAGAAGGTCTGGACCTCCTCGGCCGACCACGCCGACTGGGGCATCCTCCTGGCCCGCACCGACCAGGACGCCACCAAGCGCAAGGGCATCACCTACTTCCTCGTCGACATGCGGACGCCCGGCATCGAGATCCGGCCGCTCAGGCAGATGACCGGGTCGAGCCACTTCAGCGAGGTCTTCCTCGACGGCGTCCGCATCCCCGCCGACGGCGTGCTCGGCGAGGTCCACGGCGGGTGGGCGGTCGCCCAGACGACGCTGGCCAACGAGCGGGGCCTGATCGCCGGCGGCAACAAGGCCTCCGACGCCGCCGCCCTCTGCGTGCTGGCCACCGAGCTGGGCCGGGGCGACGACCCGGTACTCCGCCAGAAGCTGGTCGACTGCTGGATCCGGCAGCGGATCCAGACCTACCACGGCTACCGGCTCCAGACGGCGCTCAGCCAGGGGCGCCAGCCCGGGCCCGAGGTGTCGGTGATGAAGCTGTTCGCCGCCGAGTACCTGCGGCGCCTCGGGGCCGCCGCCCTCGAGCTGCTCGGCGCCGACGGCATGCGGGCCGGCGAGGGCCCCGGCGCCGGTGCCTGGCAGGCCCGCTTCCTCCACGCCCCGGCCATCGGGATCGCCGGCGGCTCGAACGAGGTCCAGCGCAACATCATCGGCGAGCGGGTGCTCGGCCTGCCCCGCGAGGCGGCGGTCGATGACGTCCCGTTCCGCCAGCTCGTCAGCGGCCGGCGGTAGGTTCGAGCGATGGCGCCGCCTCCCCCCTCCGCCACCGACACGAGCACCCTGACCGTCGCCCAGGCGGCGCGCCGCGAGCGCGTCGTCCGGGCCGCCCTCGAGCTGGCCGCCGAGGGCGGCTACGACGCCGTCCAGATGCGGGACGTGGCCGCCCGCTCCGAGGTCGCCCTGGGCACGATCTACCGCTACTTCTCCTCCAAGGACCACCTGCTGGCCGCGTCGCTGGTGACGTGGACCGAGGACCTGGAGCGGCGCATCGCCCGGCGTCCCCCCAAGGGCGAGACCCCGGCCGACCGGGTCGGCGAGGTGCTGCGCCGGGCCACCGAGGCGATGGAGCGCCAGCCCAAGCTGACCGAGGCGGTGATCCTGGCCATCTCGTCGCCCGACCAGGGGGCGGCCTCGTGCCAGGGCGAGGTGGCCGGGGCCTTCGCCCGGGTCATGGACAAGGCCATGCCCGAGGACCTCGACCCCCTGGTCCGGGCCGACGTCGCCCGGGTCCTCAACTTCGTCTGGTACGGCGCCCTGCTCGGCTGGGTCAACGGCTGGTCCGGCACCACCGACGTCAGCGCCGAGATCACCAACGCCACCCGCCTCCTCCTCGACCAGTTCTCCTGACCCCCCGCCGAACCGGTGTCACCAGACGCTGCGTCCGCCGCACCTCCTGACACCAGTTCGCAGGTTGGCCTCCGGAGGACGGGGGCGTCCGGACCGACTAAGACACACCGACATGGACGTCCAGCTCCGTCATCAGCCTGCCTTCGCCATCGCCCGCTTCCTGCTGGCGCCGAACGAGCCGCTCCGGGCCGAGTCGGGGGCCATGATGGCGATGGCGGCGGACACGCACCTGGAGGCCAAGGCCCAGGGCGGCGTGATGAAGTCGCTCAAGCGGGCGGCGCTCGGTGGCGAGTCGTTCTTCATCACCACGCTGACCGCCGGGCCCGGCGGCGGGTGGGTCGACCTGGCCGCCAACCTGCCCGGTGACCTGGCGGTCATCCAGATGGACGGCGTGAACCCGTGGCTCCTGAGCAAGGGCGCCTTCCTCGGCTCCGACACCAACGTCACCGTCGACACCCAGTTCACCGGGATGAAGATGTTCGCCGGCGGCGAGGGGGCCTTCCTCCTCCAGGCCGGCGGCCAGGGCCCGCTGGTGGTGTCGGCCTTCGGGGCCATCGACCGGATCGCCCTGGAGGCGGGGCAGAGCATCGTCGTGGACTCGGGCCACTTCGTCGCCGCCCACGCCAACATCCAGTACCAGCTCCGGCGGGCCGCCCAGGGCAGCTTCATCCAGTCGGCCAAGTCGGGTGAGGGCTTCGTGTTCGAGTTCACCGGCCCCGGCGAGGTCCTGATGCAGAGCCGCAACCCCGCCGGCCTGATCAGCTACCTGAGCAGCAACGGCCTCGGCTCCCGCGCCTGACCGCAGCGCCTTCTGTGGTGCGATGCGTTATGCTCCCCGCATGGCACAGATGGTGGCGCGGTTGGACGACGAGCTGGCCGGGGCGGTCGACGCCCTGGTGGCCGAGGGCCGGGTGGCCAGCCGCTCCGAGGCGATCCGCATCGGGTTGGAGCGGCTGGTCGACGAGCACCGCCGCCGCCGGATCGGCGAGGAGATCGTCGCCGGCTACGAGCGCATCCCCGAGACCGACGAGGAGCTGGCCTGGGCCGATGCCGCTTCGGTGGCGATGATCCGGGAGGAGCCGTGGTGAGCCCGGCCCAGGGTGACATCTGGTGGGCCGAGGCGCAGGACAAGAGGCGCCCGGTGCTCGTCGTCACCCGGGACGCCGCCATCGGCCGGGTGCACCGGATCATGGTCGCCCCGGTGACCCGGACGGTCCGCCACATCCCGACCGAGGTCCCGCTGGGGCCCGATCACGGCCTGCCGGTCGAGTGCGCGGCCACCTTCGACAACCTCGAGACGGTGTTGCGGTCGTACCTCACCGAGTACGTCGGGCACCTCCGCCCCGACCAGGGCGGGGAGATCTGCCGGGCGCTGAGCGCGCTGGCGGACTGCTAGGTCCCGCTGGGGCGGGGGGTCAGCGGGACCAGTCGGGGGCCCAGGGGGGGTCGACGGTGCGGCGGCCGCGGTCGAGGGCGGCGAGCAGCTCGCGGTCGCCGTCACCCAGCTCGACGTCGAGGGCGCCGAGGTTCTCGGCGATCCGCTCGCGGGCGGTGGCCTTGGGGATGACGGCGACGTGGTCGCCCTCGTCGAGGATCCAGCGCAGCAGCACCTGGGCCGGGGTGGCGCCCCGCTCCTCGGCGATGGCGACGACGGCGGGGTCGGTGAGCAGCTCGCCCCGGGCCAGCGGGGAGTAGGCGGTGAAGAGGACGTCGTGGGCGGCGGTCAGCTCGAGCAGCGCCGGCTGGGCCAGGTAGGCGTGGTGCTCGACCTGGTTGCAGAAGATGGGGGCGGCGTCGAGGGCCCGGCGCAGCAGGTCGGGGGTGAAGTTGCTGACGCCGATGTGACGGGTCGCCCCCGCCTCGACCAGCTTGGCGAAGGCCTCCAGGTTCTCCTCCAGCCGCCCGAGCCGCAGCGGCCAGTGGACGAGGAGGAGGTCGACGTGGTCGGTCCGCAGCTTCTCCAGGCTCTCGTAGGTGGAGCGCTCGATCTTGGCCGGGGTCAGCTGGTCGTTCCACACCTTGGTGGTGAGGAAGATCTCGTCCCGGTCGACGCCCGAGGCGGCGATGGCCGCGCCCACCTCGGCCTCGTTCTCGTAGACCTGGGCGGTGTCGATGTGCCGGTAGCCCAGCTCGAGGGCGGCGGTGACGCCGGGGGCGGTGTCGTCGCCGACCAGCTCCCACGTCCCGAAGCCGATGGCGGGCACCGCGGTGCCCTGGATGGTGCGCAACATCGGACCTGCCTATCAAGGTGGAACCCTCACCTCAACGCGGTAGACCACCTCCATGGCTGATCGCGACCGCGCCGACTTCTGGTTCGACCCACTCTGCCCGTGGTGCTGGATCACCTCGCGCTGGATCCTCGAGGTCGAGAAGGTGCGCGACATCGACGCCACCTTCCACGTGATGAGCCTCGCCGTGCTCAACGAGGGCCGCGACCTGCCCGCGCAGTACCAGGAGCTGATGGTGAAGGGCTGGGGCCCGGTCCGGGTGGCCATCGCCGTCGAGCGCGACCACGGCCAGGAGGCGCTGTCGGCGTACTACACGGCCGTCGGCACCCGCATCCACAACCAGGGCGAGGAGGACCTGCCCGAGGTCGTCCGGGCGGGGTTGGCCGACGCCGGGCTGCCGGCCGAGCTGTTCGACGTCTACGACTCCGACGAGCTCGACGACGCCCTGCGCAAGAGCCACCACGAGGGCATGGACGCCGTCGGCGACGACGTGGGCACCCCCACCATCCACATCAACGGCGTGGCCTTCTTCGGCCCGGTCCTCAGCCGCATCCCCCGGGGCGAGGAGGCCGGCAAGGTCTGGGACGGCGCCGTGACGCTGGCCAGCTACCCCCACTTCTTCGAGCTCAAGCGCTCCCGCCACGAGGGCCCGCAGTTCGACTGACCACCGGCGGGCTCAGAGCCCGGTGTCCTCCTCGGTGCAGCCGCCGAGGTCGATGTAGGGCGGGTCGGGGGCGCCCGTCAGGGACGAGCAGACCTCGATCGCCCAGCGCCCGCCGTGGCGCCCCGGGGGGCTGAAGAGGGTGACGGTGCGGGGCCCCTCGGAGCGGATGCCCTCGACGTGGAGGGTCTGGTCGCCCTCGGGCCCGAACCCCGGCATCTCGACCACGGCGGCGTCGGTGGCGAGGGCCTGTAGGAGGCACTGGGCCCGGGCGCGCTGGATGTCCTCCAGCCGGAGGTCCGCGAGGTCGTCGGGGTAGCCGGCACACCACTCGACGGCCGGGGCGCGGAGGCTCCAGGCCAGGGGGACGGTCAGCCGGGGGAGGGCGTCGGCCAGGGCGGCGGAGCAGGTCTCCTCCCGGAGGGTGAGCACGATCGCCGTGGCCTGGTCGGCCGGGGGGACCTCGCTCGCGCACGTGCTGGCCGGGGCCGGGTCGGCCTCGGGGGGCGTGATGTCACCCGGTAGCGCCCGGGCCCCCGAGCACCCGCCGCTGAAGCAGTCGTGCTCCTCCAGGGTGAGGAGCATCGCCGTGCCGGCCGGCACGCCCACGCCCCGGGCCACGACGGCCACCGCGGCGGTGCCCTCGGTCCCCGCCGGCGGGCCCCCCATGTCCTCGGGCGGGCTGCCCGGCTCCTCCACCAGCCCCTCGGCCAGCACCTCGCCACCGGCGATGGTCAGCACCCAGCGCCGCTCGACGCCCTCCACCCAGACCGGCAGGTCGTCGGCGTCGATCACGATGTCGACGGCGTGGCCGCCCACCGGCGTCGTGGTCGACACGGTGACGGCGGGTCCGGTCGGCGGGGCGGGCATGGCCTCGTCGAGCGGGGGCAGGTCGAGGGGGAGAGCCTCGGCCTCGGTGCAGTCGAGGAAGAGGGCCTCGTCCCAGACCCCGATCTCGGTGGTCACGCCCGAGCCCCCCGGCTCCGCGGCGTCGACCGCCCGGTGGTCGATCGGGCCCACGTCGGGTGCGTGGCACCACGACCGGGTCCAGGGCTCGGGGCCGTCGGGCCCGGTGAGGATCTCGACGGGCCGGTCGTCGGGGCCGGTGGCGCCGACCCGCCACAGCGCAGCACCGGCGGGGACCTCGACCGGGGCGCCGGTCTCGACCGCCTCGGCGAAGCACGTCAGCGTGGTCCTCAGCTCGTCGGGATCCGACGGGGCGGTGCCCGATCCGATGTCCCAGGCGCCGGTCCCGCAGCTCCACGGTCGGGGGTCGCGGACCGTCCAGGCCGGGGGGACGGTCAGCTCGGGCTCGGCGCCGCCCGTGTCGAGGGCGCAGGTCGGGGGGCCGTCGCCGGCGTGGTCGGTGACCCGGACGACGACCCGGCGGGCGCCGGCGGGCAGGCCGGCGAGGCAGGACAGCGGGTGGTCGCCCCCGAGGGCCAGGGCGCCGGTCTCGTCGAGCGGGCCACAGGGGTCGCCGCAGGTGTCGGACTCGTAGCGGAGCGACCAGGCGCCGGTGGGGAGGGGGAGGTCGGCCACCAAGCTGGTGCCCGGCAGGAGCGGTCCGGTGGCGAGCCGCTCCTCGGGGATGCAGGGGTCGGTGCACGTCGACTCGATCGTGAACCGGTGGGTCCGGGGCGCGTCCCCGTCGTCGATGTCGGCGATCACGACGACCTGGGTGCGGGGCCCGGCCGGCTCGTCGGTGCCGTCGGTGAGGACCTCGGGGGAGCCGTCGTCCCCGGTGACGGCCAGGGCGCCGCCGATGCCGAGGGCGACGACCAGCACCGCCGCCGCGGCCAGCCACCGACGGGGGCGGACCCGGATCGGCTCGGCGGTGGCGTCGGCCGCGGCCACGTGGGCGGCGGTGACGGGGTCGGCGGCCGGGTCGGTGGCGTCGGCCCAGGCCTCCAGGGCGCGGGTCAGGTCGTCGGGGTCCACGGTTCCTCCTCGGTCACGCCCAGCTCGCGGCGGAGGCGGGCCAGGCCCCGCTCGGTGTGGTTGCGCACGGTCGACACCGACACGCCCAGCAGGTCGGCCACCTCGGGGGTGGGCCAGCGACAGCCGACCTGGAGGTAGACGGCGACCCGCTGGCGCTCGGGCAGGGCGGCGAGCGCCCGGGCCAGCCCCGGCTCGACGTCGGGGAAGCGGTCGCCGGCGGCGAGCCCGGCGGGCAGGGCGACCGTCGGCGGGAGCCGCGTGGGCAGCCGGCTGCGGGCGACGGTCCAGACGTAGCCCGCCGGGTTGGCCATGGCCCGCACCCGGTCCCAGTGGCGCCAGGCGTGGACCAGGGCGTCGGTGGTGGCGTCGCGGGCGCCCTCGGCGCCGGCCACCGCCACCAGGGCGCGCCGGACCCGGGGCCCGACCTCGTCGACGAAGGCGGCGAACGCCTCCTCGACCTCCCCCCGCTGCTCCGTCATGGCCACCACACCCCACCAGAAAGGGGGCGCGGCCGCCGATCGGTCACATCAGATCTGGGAGTCGTGGTCGGCCCAGTAGGGGTCGCGGAGGCGGCGCTTGATCAGCTTGCCGTTGGGCTCGCGCGGCAGGGCGTCGACGAAGTCGACGGTGCGGGGGAGCTTGAACCTGGCCAGCCGGGTGGCCGCCCACTCGAGGATCTCGGTCTCGACCTCGGGGCCGCCCTCGACCCCCTCGGGCGTCTCGACCACGGCCTTGATCTCCTCGCCCCAGTCCTCGTTGGGGATGCCGAAGACGGCGACGTCCTGGATCTTGGGGTGGGTGATCAGCTCGCCCTCGATCTCGGCCGGGTAGATGTTGACGCCGCCCGAGATGATCATGTCGCTCTTGCGGTCGCGCAGGTACAGGTAGCCGTCCTCGTCGAGCTCGCCGAGGTCGCCCACGGTGAAGAAGTTCTCGATCCGGTTGGCCTTGGTCTTGGCCGAGTCGCCCTTGTACTCGAAGTCGGCCATCAGCTGCATGTAGACGGTGCCGACCTGGCCGGGGCCGAGCCGGTTGCCCTCGTCGTCGTAGATGCGGATCTCGCTGCCGGGCCAGGCGGTGCCGACCGAGCCGGGGCGCTCGAGCCACTCCTTGGCCGAGATGAGCGTGCCGCCGCCCTCGGTGGCGGCGTAGTACTCCTGGATCGTGTCGCCCCACCACTCGATCATCCGGCGCTTGATCTCGTGGGGGCACGGTGCAGCGCCGTGGACCATGTTCCGCAACGAGCTCACGTCGTACTTCGCCCGCACCTCCGACGGCAGGTCGAGCAGCCGGACGAACTGGGTCGGCACCATGTGCGAGTTGGTGACCTTGTAGCGGTCGATCAGCCGCAGGGTCTCCTCGGCGGTCCACTTGTCCATGAGGACGACGGTGTGGCCGAGGGCGAGGGCGTTGCCCGTCCACATCAGGACGGCCGTGTGGTACAGCGGCGAGACGGTCAGGTGGACGTGGCCGTCCCGCGGGCCGATGCCGAACAGGTTCGGGAGGTAGGCCATCAGCTCGGCCATGTCGCTGGGGTCGATCCCGGCCAGCGCCCGCTTGACGCCCTTGGGGCGACCGGTGGTGCCCGACGTGTAGTGCATCGCCGCCCCCGTTGTCCGGTTCTCGGGGACGCTGGTGGGCTGGCCGTCGAACAGCTCGGCGTAGGGGCGGAAGCCGTCGACGCGGCCGACGGCGAACCGGGAGCCCGCGGGGAAGCCGGCCTCCTCGACCGCCTTGGTGGCGACGTCGGCCAGCCGCTCGTGGGCCACGAAGGCCTTGGCGTCGCTGTCGCTCAGGATGTAGGCGACCTCGGGGCCGACGAGGTGCCAGTTGATCGGCGTGATGCGGACGCCGATCTGGAGGGCGGCGAGGAAGAGCTCGATCAGCTCGATGCCGTTGGGCAGCAGGACGGCGAGGGTGTCGCCCTCCTCCAGCCCGAGGTCGCGCAGGGCGTGGGCGGCCTGGTTGGCCCGGGCCAGCAGGTCCCCGGCCCGGTGCTCACCGCCCTGCGGGTCGACGACCGCCAGCCAGTCGCCGTCCGCCTCCGCCAGCCTCCAGAACCCGAGATCTCCCATGGCGGCGACACTAGGCCGAAACGAGAACGTGTTCTAGTGGCCGGGTGGCCTCCTCCCCGACCGAGAGCGGTCGGCTCCCTACCGTGGGGGACATGCGTCGCCCCCACGCCGTCCTCGCCCTGACCGCCGCCCTCCTCCTCGGCCTGACGGCGTGCGGCGACGACGACGGGGACGACGAGGGCTCCCCGGGCCCGACCACCACCGAGGCGGCGGACGGGGCGAGCACGACCACGGCGTCGACCACGACCGAGGCGGCCACGAGCAGCACCGCCGAGGCCACGGCCAGCACGGCCCCCGAGGACCTGCCCGGCGAGCCGATCGACATCTACCCCTACGAGGGCGCCACCCTCGCCGTGGTCGGGGTGGCCGCCGACGACACCCTCAACGTCCGGTCCGGGCCCGGCACCGACTTCGACGTGGTCGCCGAGCTCGACCCGCTGTCGGAGGAGGCGGTGGCCACCGGGCAGAACCGCGACCTGGGCGACGCCCTCTGGGTCGAGGTCGAGGCGGCCGGGACGACCGGGTGGGTCAACGTGCTCTACGTCGCCCAGGCCGGGGCCACCACCGACATCACCGCCGACGTCCCCGCCACCAGCGCGGCGACCGTCGGCGCCCTGGCCGAGGCGATCGCCGCCACGAGGGTCGGCGAGGGGGAGGGCCCCACGCCGACGGTCACGATCGTGGCCGGGCCGACCGACACCGAGGTCACCGTCGACGTGGTCGGGCTGGCCGACGACTCGCTCAAGGGCGAGCGGCTGCGGATCGAGGCCACGCCCGGAGGCGACGGGGTCACGGCCGCCACCGTCGAGGCGACGGCCCTGTGCGCCCGGGGGGTCACGGCCGACGGCCTCTGCACCTGACGGTGGCGTAGGCTCGCCGCCGGCGGAGCCACGGACGAGGGAGGACCGGGGATGCGGGCACGGCGGCGATCGACGGTGTTGGCGGGGCTGGCCCTGCTCGGGGCGCTGGCCGTGCCCGGGCCGAGGGCCGAGGCGCAGCTGGGCCCCGGGCTCCTCCCGGTGCCCTCCCCGCTGCCCCCGGGCGCCCCGGGAACGGTGATCGACTCCGAGGCCTTCGCCGTCGACGGGTACCCGTTCGCGGTCGAGGCCCACCAGCTGCTGTACCGGTCGACCGACCGCTTCGGAGCCACGATCGCCGTCTCCGGCATCCTCGTCGCCCCGACCGGCGTCCCCGCCCCGCCCGGGGGCCGCCCGGTCGTCGCTTGGAACCACGGCACCAGCGGCATCACCGACGGCTGCGCCCCCTCGCTCGGCGGCGCCGGGCTGACCTACGCCGGCTCGTGGGACGAGGTCCTGGCGTCCGGGGCGATCGTCGTGGCCACCGACTACCCGGGCATGGGCACGCCCGGGGTCCACCCCTACCTCGACGGCATCAGCGAGGGCCGGGCCGTGCTCGACGCCATCCGGGCCGCCGGTGCCTTCGGCGGCACCGGACCGGCCGCCGTCACCGGCTTCTCGCAGGGCGGCCACGCCACCCTCTTCGCCGGTGCCGAGTGGGCCGACTACGCCCCCGACATCGACCTGCGGGCCGTCGCCCCCATCGCCGCGCCGACCCACACCAGCCTCGCCTACAACGCCCGCGACGCCCTCCCGAACGCCAGCGGCTACGCCGGGATCATCCTCACCGGGATCGTCGCCGCCCGGCCCGACCTCGACCGCACCGAGCTGCTGACCCCGAGCGGCGAGGCCGCCTTCGACCAGCTGGCGGCCATCGACGCCAGCGACCCGATGGCCTGCGAGTTCAGCGCCTTCGACCTCGACACCGACATCCGCACCGACCCGCTCGAGCTGCCCGCCTGGCGCGACGCCCTGGTCGAGAACGAGCCCGGGAGCCGGCCCGTCCCGGTGCCGGTGCTGATGGTGGCCGCCCGCGACGACACCACCGTCCCGCCGTTCATGACCGAGTCGATCTGCATCGGCCTCACCGCCCTCGACACCGACCTGCGGGTGTGGATGTACGACTCGGGCGGCCACAGCTCGAGCCCCGGCGAGTCCGCCGACGACCGCAACACCTGGATCCTCGACCGCCTGGCCGGCGAGCCCCCCACCCGCGAGGTGGCCTGGACCGGCGACGTCCCCGAGGTGATCGACGCCTGCACCCCGACCGAGCCCCCGGTCGTCGACCCCGACCCGGACCCCGACGTCGACCCCGACGACCCGGTGCCGGCCACCCCCGCCCGCCCGATCCGCACCACCGCCCGCTTCACCGGTTGAGCCCTGGGGCAAGATCGACGGTCATGAGCGAGACCGTGTTCGGGCCCGAGGCGTACACGTCCACCGGGCGGCTCAAGCGGGCGGTCTACGAGGAGGAGCTGGGCCGGCTCCAGGTCGAGCTGGTCAAGCTCCAGGAGTGGGTCCGGGCGTCGGGGCACCGGCTCGTCGTGCTGTTCGAGGGGCGCGACGCCGCCGGCAAGGGCGGGGTCATCACCCGGATCACCGAGGTCACCAACCCCCGGATCGTCCGGGTCGTCGCCCTCGGCACCCCGAGCGACCGCCAGCGCACCCAGTGGTACTTCCAGCGCTACGTCGAGCAGCTCCCGGCCGCCGGCGAGATCGTCCTGTTCGACCGGTCCTGGTACAACCGGGCCGGCGTCGAGCGGGTGATGGGCTTCGCCACCGACGACGAGGTCGAGGAGTTCCTGCGGGCCGCCCCGCTGTTCGAGGACATGCTGCTGCGCTCGGGCATCCAGCTGGTCAAGTACTGGTTCTCGGTCAGCGACGACGAGCAGGAGCGGCGGTTCCAGCGCCGGCTGACCACGCCGACCAAGCGGTGGAAGCTCTCGCCCATGGACATCGAGTCCCGCAACCGCTGGCAGGACTACTCGCGGGCCAAGGACCTGATGTTCGCCCGCACCGACACCGACGAGAGCCCGTGGTGGGTGGTCGACGCCGACGACAAGCGGCACGCCCGGCTCAACTGCATCAGCCACCTGCTCTCGCTGGTGCCCTACGAGGACCTCACCCCGCCGCCGCTCGAGCTCCCGCCCCGCCCGCCCCAGCACGGCGAGCACGTCCGCCCGCCCAAGGAGTCCCAGCGCTTCGTCCCCCGCCGCTACTGACCGGGCGGCCCCGAGGGGGCTCAGTCGCTGTGCATGGTGACGAGGAGGTGGGTGCCGTCGGGGCTGGCGAGGAGGTCGCAGGCGCCGCCGCCGGCGCTGATCGACCAGGCGACGGCGAGCACGGTGCCCCCGTCGGCCAGCGGCTGCTCCTCCACCGGGCCGGGCTCGAAGCTCTCGGCGTCGGGGCCGTCGGCGCCGCTGGCCAGCAGGGCGTCGATGGCGGCGCGGACGTCGTCGACCCGCAGGATCGACGTGCCGTCGGGCCCGCCGACGGTGGCGACCAGCTCGGCCCCCTCGGGCAGCACCATCCGGTCGTAGCCCGTGGCCAGGCAGTTGCCCTCGCCGCCGAAGCGGTCGCCGGGCTCGGGGGCGGGCCCGGGCTCCGGTTCGGGGACGAGGTCGTGGGCGGCGGCGGGGACGGCGTCGGGCCCGGGGGTCGGGAGCGAGTCGGGGGGCTGCCGGGTGGTGACGGTGGAGGTCGGCCCGGTGGCCGGCTGGCCGGTCCCCGCCGGTCCGGCGTCGGCGGGGACGGGCTCGGGGGGCGTGGGGTCGGGGTCGACCGGCCCGATCGTGACCGCCTCGGCGTAGGTGCTCGCCTGGCCGTCCTCGTCGGGCCGCACGGCGATCTCGACGGTGCCCGGGTGCACGCCGCCGTGGCGGAGGGCCACGCCGATGTCGAGGGTGCCGTCGGATGCCGCCGCCTCGCACCGCAGGTGGTCGATCGGCTCGGGCGGGGCGGTATCGGTGATGCGGCGGGCGTCGGAGGGGCGGGGCTCGTCGGGATCCTGCTCGACCCACCAGGCGCAGGCGTCGGCCGATCCGGCCAGCGCCGGGCCGATGGCGCGGACCTGGGCGGCGAGGTCGTCCCAGACGGCGAAGGGATCGCCCTCGACGACGAGGACGGTCGACCACCCCTCGGCCGCCGGGTCGATCTCCAGGGGCGGCTGGGTGGCCACCGGGCCGGGGGCGTCGGTCGCTGGGGCGCTGTCCCCGCCCGCCACCGCCGTCGGGGGGACCGCCGTGATCGGAGGCACGGGCTCGATCAGGCCGTAGCCGGGGCGGCGGAAGACGGTGCCGGCGAGGCGGGCGCCGTCGGGGACGACCAGCCCGTCGTCCAGCTCGGCCCCGGTCCCGTCCGCAGGCTCGTCGGTCCCGGGCTCGGCCCCGGTCCGCTCGCTGCTGTCGTCGCCGCACCCGGCCAGGAGCGAGACGAGGACGACCGCTCCGCAGACCCATCGTTGCACCGCCACGAGGCACCACCTCCGGTCCGAGAGGCTAGATCGGAGTGCTTGCCCGGGGAACGAGAACGTGTTCTAGTCTCCGACCGTGCCCCCTGACACCGAACAGCCGGACGTCCTGTCCGCCCCGCTGATCATCGAGTACCCGTTCACCCGCACGACCGGGCCCGTCATCGGCGCCTTCCTCACCGGCCTCCGGGAGCAGGTGCTGGTGGGGTCGCGGGCGGCCGACGGCCGGGTGATCGTGCCCCCCGCCGAGTTCGACCCCGTCACCGGCGAGGACCTCACCGAGCTGGTCGAGGTCGGCCCCGGCGGGACGATCCAGACCGCCGCCTGGGTGCCGAGCCCGCACGAGAAGCACCCGCTCGACGAGCCCTTCGCCTGGGCCCTGATCACCCTCGACGGCGCCGACACGCCGCTGCTCCACGCCGTGGCCGCCAGCGGTCCCGACGCCGTCGCCCCCGGCACCCGGGTCGTCCCCCGCTGGGCCGACGAGCGCGAGGGCCACATCACCGACATCGCCTGCTTCGAGATCGAGGGGACCGCCTGATGCCGCCCGAGGTCAACCTGCCGGCGTCGCTGCGGGACGTCGAGGCCGTCCGCAGCGTCCGCACCCCGGCGCAGCTCGACTACACGTTCACCGCCGGCGACGCCACCACCCGCTTCCTCCGGGGCATCACCCAGAAGAAGATCATCGGCCAGCGGGCCACCGAGACCAGCCGGGTCTACGTCCCGCCCCGCGGCGCCGACCCCGAGCTGGGCCAGGCCACGCCGATCGAGGTCGAGGTCGCCCAGGTGGGGACGGTCACGAGCTTCTGCGTCGTGAACCTCCAGTTCTACGGCTCGGTGATGGAGATCCCCTACGTGAGCGCGCTGATCATGCTCGACGGCGCCGACCTGTCGATCATGCACCTCATCCAGGAGGTGCCGGCCGACGAGGTCCACATCGGCATGCGGGTCGAGGCGGTGTGGCGCGACGACGCCGACATCGAGCCGACCCTCGAGTCGATCAAGTGGTTCCGCCCCAACGGCGAACCCGACGACACCTCGGTGCGCATCCCCGGCGAGGACCACGGCACCGGGCTGGGCTCGTGGGTCGGCGGCGTCGCCCCCACCGAGGCGCTCGTCCGCAACCCCCGCACCGGCGAAGGAGGCGTGCAGTGAGGGACATCGCCGTCATCAGCTTCGCCCAGACGCCCGCCCGGCGGCAGGTCGCCGAGCTCAACGAGGTCGAGATGCTCATGCCCGCGGTGCACACCGCCCTGGGCCAGGTCGACATGACCATCGACGACATCGGCTTCACCTGCTCGGGCTCGACCGACTACCTCGCCGGCGTCGGCTTCAGCTTCGTGTCGACGCTCGACGCCGTCGGCCCGTGGCCCCCGATCCAGGAGAGCCACGTCGAGATGGACGGGGCCTTCGCCCTCTACGAGGCCTGGGTCAAGCTCCAGCTCGGGGAGATCGACACCGCCCTCGTCTACTGCTACTCGAAGTCCTCGCCCGGCGACCTGCCGATGGTGCTGACCCGCCAGCTCGACCCGATCCTCACCGGCCCGCTGTGGCCCGACTCGGTCAGCCTCGCCGCCCTCCAGGCCCAGGCCTGGCTGGATGCGAAGAAGGGCACCGAGGAGGACATGGCCGAGGTCGCGGCCCGGTCCCGCAAGGCCGCCCTCGACAACCCCAACGCCCAGCTGGCCTGGGACCGCCCGGCCGCCGACGTGCTGGCCGAGCCGTACCACATCGGCCCGCTGCGCCGGAGCGACTGCCCGCCGATCACCGACGGCGCCGCCGCCGTCGTGCTCGCCGCCGGCGACGTCGCCCGGGAGAAGGTCGAGCGCCCGGCCTGGATCCGGGGCATCGACCACCGGATCGAGCCCATCCACCTCGGGCTCCGCGACCTGACGGTCAGCGAGAGCGCCCGCATCGCCGCCGAGAGGGCCGGCGTGGCCGACGGCCCGGTCGACGTGGCCGAGCTCCACGCCCCCTTCACCCACCAGGAGCTGATCCTGCGGGAGGCGATCGGTCTGGGCGACGACGTGAGCGTCAACCCCTCGGGCGGGGCGCTCGCCGCCAACGTGATGATGGCCGCCGGCCTGATCCGCATCGGCGAGGTCGCCACCCGCATCTCGTCGGGGTCGGCCCAGCGGGGCGTGGCCCACGCCACCAGCGGGCCGTGCCTGCAGCAGAACCTGGTCACCGTGCTGGAAGGAGACGCCTGATGGGCAAGGACAGGGTCGCCGTCGTCGGCATCGGCCAGACCAAGCACCAGGCCACGCGGGGCGACGTCTCGATGGCGGGGCTCGTCCGGGAGGCGGCCCAGCGGGCCCTCGACGACGCCCACATGACCTGGCAGGACATCGACGCCGTCGTCATCGGCAAGGCCCCCGACTTCTTCGAGGGCGTGATGATGCCGGAGCTGTTCCTGGCCGACGCCCTGGGCGCCACCGGCAAGCCGCTGTTCCGGGTCCACACCGCCGGCTCGGTCGGCGGGTCGACGGCGATCGTCGCCAGCCAGCTGGTCCAGGCCGGCATCCACGAGAAGGTGCTCACCGTCGCCTTCGAGAAGCAGTCCGAGAGCGAGGCCATGTGGGCCCTCTCGCTGCCGATCCCGTTCACCCCGCCGCTCCACGCCGGCGCCGGCGGCTACTTCGCCCCCCACGTGCGCAGCTACATCCGCCGCTCCGGCTCACCCGACCACATCGGCATGCTGGTGGCGCTCAAGGACCGCCAGAACGGGCTCAAGAACCCCTACGCCCACCTCCACGAGCCCGACATCACCTTCGACTCGATCAAGGAGTCGATGATGCTCTGGGACCCGATCCGCTACGCCGAGACGTGCCCGTCGAGCGACGGGGCGTGCGCGATGGTCCTCACCAGCGAGCGGGTCGCCGAGGCGGCCCCCGGGCCGGTGGCCTGGGTGCAGGGCACCGCGATGCGCTCCGAGCCGACGATGTCGGCCGATCGTGACCCGGTCCTGCCCCGTGGGGGATC
>DASTYI010000011.1:0-15225 GCA_035765045.1 Iamia sp.
GGGGTTCATCCGGGGCAAGGAGACCGACCGGATCGCCGCCTCGGTGGCCGAGCTGCGCCGCATCGGCGTCGCGGCCGACGAGACGCCCGACGGCTTCGTCGTCCGGCCCGACGGCCCGCCCCGGGGCCCCGCCGTGATCGAGACCTACGACGACCACCGCATGGCCATGTCGTTCGCCCTGGTCGGGCTGGTCGTGTCCGGCATCTCGGTCGCCGACCCGGGCGTCGTGGCCAAGACCCACCCCGGCTTCTGGGCCGACCTCGAGCGCCTGCGGGGCTAGTCCGCCGACGGGCGGGCGACCTGCGATCGCCTCAAGGTGCCTGGCACGTTGAGGCGGTCGGGCAGCGCAGGACAGCTCCTAGTCCGCCGGGATGCGGTCGAGGACGTCGAAGGTGAGGCGCTCGTCGACGCCGGGCTGCCGGGTGACGAGCTGCCAGTCGACCGGCGGGAGGTCGGGGAACCAGGTGTCGGCGCCGGGCACGTCGACGGCGATCGTGGTCCGGTGGACCCGGCCGACGAGCGGGAGCAGAGCCTCGTAGATCGTGGCCCCGCCGGCGACCACCGGCTCGGGGTCGGTGTCGAGGGCGACGGCCAGGCCCTCGTCGGGCGAGCCGGCGCCGACGACGGTGTCGGGCAGGTCCGCCAGCGGCGACCGGGACACGACGACGATCCGGCGCCCCGGCAGCGGCCGGCCGATCGACTCCCACGTCAGCCGGCCCATCACCAGTGTGTGGCCCGCCGTCACCCGCTTGAAGTGGGCCATGTCCTCGGGGGCCCGCCACGGCAGGGTGCCGTCCCGCCCGATGGCGCCTCCCGCCCCGACGGCGACGACCAGCGAGACGGTCACCTAGACGGCCACCGGGGCCGGCAGCGCCCCGGCGGGCTCGTAGCCCGAGATGACGATGCTCTCGGGGGTGAAGCCGTCGATCTCGGTGACCGCCGGGTCGAGCGTGAGCGTCGGCAGCGGGCCCGGCGTCCGGCCCAGCTGGGTGAGCGCCTGCTGGTGGTGGTTGGCGTACAGGTGGACGTCGCCGAAGGTGTGGACGAAGACCCCCGGCCGCAGCCCGGTGACGTGGGCGACCATGTGCGTGAGCAGGGCGTAGGAGGCGATGTTGAACGGCACGCCGAGGAAGACGTCGGCCGAGCGCTGGTAGAGCTGGCACGACAGCCGACCGTCGCCGGTGACGTAGAACTGGAACAGCGTGTGGCACGGCGGGAGGGTGACCTGCTCGGCCTCGGCCGGGTGCCAGCCGCTGACGATCAGCCGGCGCGAGGTCGGATCCGAGCGGATCTGCTCGACGACCCGGGCGATCTGGTCGACCCCGTCGTCGGCGTAGGTGCCGTCGGCCCGCAGGGTGGCCCCGAAGTTGCGCCACTGGTGCCCGTAGACCGGCCCCAGCTCGCCCTCGGGGCGGCCGAACCGCCCGGCCTGCTCCTCGGTGGCCCACTCGTCCCAGATGGTGACGCCCCGGTCGTTGAGCCAGCCGTTGTCGGTCCGCCCCTGGAGGAACCACAGCAGCTCGACCACGACCGACCGCAGGTGGACCTTCTTGGTGGTGACCAGCGGGAAGCCGTCGGCCAGGTCGTAGCGGGACTGCCAGCCGAACAGCGAGCGGGTGCCGACACCGGTCCGGTCGGCGCGGTCCTCACCCTGGTGCAGCACGGCGTCGAGCAGGTCGAGGTACTGGCGCACGGTCCCCGATCCTACGGCGGTGGGGGCTCCGCGGAGGGACCTCCGCTACGGTCCTCCTCTCGTGAGGATCATCGCCATCGACGGTCCGGCCGGGTCCGGCAAGTCCACCATCGCCCGCCGTCTGGCCCAGCGCCTCGGCCTCCAGTACCTCGACACCGGGGCCATGTACCGGGGGGTCACCTTCGCCGCGCTGCGTCGCGGGATCGACCCGGGCGACGCCGACGACGTGGCCCGGATCGTGGGCGACGTCGAGCTCGAGGTCGGGCTCGACACCGTCCTGGTCGACGGGGTCGACGCCACCATCGAGATCCGGGGCCCCGAGGTCACCCGGGCGGTCTCGCTCGTCGCCGCCAACCCCGGCGTGCGGGCCGACCTCGTGCGGCGTCAGCGGGAGTGGGCCTCCGAGCGGGGTGGCGGCGTGCTGGAGGGGCGCGACATCGGCACCGTCGTCTTCCCCGACGCCCAGCTCAAGGTGTACCTGACCGCCCGACCCGAGGTGCGGGCCGAGCGCCGCTCCAAGGAGGTGGCCGACCTCTCCTACGAGGCCGTCGCCTCCGACCTGGCCCGTCGTGACGCCCTCGACCAGGGGCGGGAGACGTCGCCGCTGACCGAGGCTGACGACGCCCTGGTGGTCGACACCAGCGACCTCACCATCGACGAGGTGGTCGAGGCCCTGGCGGCCAAGGTGAGCGCATGACCTCCGAGCGCGCCGCGGCGCTGGCCAAGGCCGAGCGGCGCAGCGGCGTCCACATCTACCTCGGGCCGCCGACGCGGCGGGAGCGGATCGTCTGGGCCATCGCCTGGCACCTCCTCAACGGCTGGACGAAGCTCTGGTTCCGGGTCGAGTACCACGGGCTGGAGCACCTGCCGGCCGACGAGCCCTACATCCTCGCCCCCGTCCACCGGTCGAACATCGACTTCGCCCTGGCCGCCTGCCTCACCCGCCGGCGCCAGCGGTTCATGGCCAAGGACACCCTGTGGAAGCCCGGCTTCGGCGTCCTGTGGTCGGCCCTCGGCGGCATCCCCGTGGCCCGGGGGACGGCCGACCGGGAGGCCCTCACCGCCAGCCAGACCGTGCTGGAGGCGGGCGAGCCGCTGGTGATGTTCCCCGAGGGGACCCGTCAGACCGGCCCCGTGGTCGAGACGCTGTTCGACGGCCCCGCCTTCGTCCAGGCCCGCACCGGCGTGCCGATCGTCCCCGTCGGGATCGGCGGCTCGGAGGCGGCCATGCCCAAGGGCGCCAAGTGGATCCGGCCCAAGAAGGTCGTCGTCGTGGTGGGCGAGCCGCTGCCGGCGCCCGAGACCGAGGGGGCCAAGGCCCGCCGGGCCGCCGTCCGCACCCAGACGGCGGCGCTCAAGGAGCGGGTCCAGGCCCTCTTCGACGACGCCCAGCGCCGGGCCGGCACCCCAACTAGCCCCGGCCGAGCTGGACGCCGAGCAGGACGGCGACGAGGGCGGTCAGGCCGGCCACGGCGCCCGTGATCGCCAGCACCGTGCGGGTGCGGGTGGTGGCGTGGATGCCGGCGCTCACGCCCGAGGCGGCCACGACCAGCAGCTTGAGCCCGAGGGTGGCGTGGTACTCCGTGCTCCGATCGCCGACCTGGACCTCGAGCAGGTTCCAGACCCCGGTGGCGACGAGGACGGCGTAGGCGGGCCAGGCGATCCGGCCGAAGGCCCGGGCGATCGCCTTGGGGGCGTCGTCCCCCAGCCCGCGGGCGGTGGGCACCAGCCCGGCCAGGACCACCTGCCCGCCGACCCAGATGCAGGCGGCGAGGACGTGGAGCGTCAGGCGGACGGTGTCGACGGTGATCGGCAGCACCGCCGGATGCTGGCACCCGGCCCCCCGCCCCGGCGAGCCGAACCCGCCCGCCCTCCCCGCGCCCTGGTGCACCGCCCGTGGTGCCCCCGCGCACGTATGCCCCAGTGAGGCCCCGTTCTGAGGCGCGGGATGGTCGTCGGGATGCGGCTGGCGCCTCAGAAACGTTGGCCCCGTTCTGAGGCGCGGCATGGTCGTCGGGGTGCCGCTGGCGCCTCAGAAGGGGTGGGCCTGGTTCTGAGGCGTGGGGTGGTTGTGGGGTGTGGCTGGCGCCTCAGAAGGGGTGGGCCCGGTTCTGAGGCGTGGGGTGGTTGTGGGGGTCTGGCTGGCGCCTCAGAAGGGGTGGGCCTGGTTCTGAGGCGGGGGAGAGCCGGCGGGGTGCCGGTGGCGCCTCAGATGCGCTCGGCGCCGGCCTTGCGGGCGCGGCGGCGGGTGAGCTCCTTGCTCACGAGGTCGCCGACGGCGCCGTCGAGGCGGGCCAGGGCGACGGCCAGGACGACGCAGGCCACGGCCCCGACGACGGCCAGCCCGGGCAGGGCGTCGAAGGCGGCGTCGTCACGGCGGAGCAGCACCACCCCGGCCCCGACGAGGAACAGCCCGAGCGCCGCCCCCTTCACGTCCCAGCCCCGGTTCCAGCCCCGGCGATCATCGGACACGGTGCACCTCCACGTTGCCGATGCCGACGTCGACCCGCACGGTGACCGTCGGGGCCCCGCCCGGTCGCGTGGCGATCTCGTCCATCAGGGCCGGGCCGGCGTCGCGCCCGATCGGCCGGACCGGGTCGTCGTTGGGGATCGGCACGCTGGCCCACCCCCCGGCCACCCGCGCCTGCACGTCGACCACCCCGCTGCGGATGTCGGCGTCGGGCACCTTGACGATCACCCGGCCCACCCCGACCTTGGCGGTGACGTCCATCGGGCGCGGGCTCTCGGTCAGGTCGATGGTGAGGCTGCCGGCGGCCTGCTCGTAGGCGACCGAGCCCTCGGTCGGCCTCTCGGTGGTCCAGCGGGGCCGCTGGTCGAGGTCGGTGCCCGACCACCAGCAGGCGGCGAGGACGACCACCAGCACGCCCCCGACGACGACGGCGCCGGTCGGGAGCCGGCCCGAGCGGGCGTCGACCACGGTCCGGGCGCCGAGCACGAGGACGGCGAGCGAGAACGCCGTCGTCGGGGCCGCCCACCCGGCGACGACCAGCCCGACCAGGCCGAGGAGGGCGACCAGGGTGAGGATCCCGGGGAGCTCCTCGCCCGGCATCCGGGCCCGGAGGGCGGCCCAGCCGGTCGGCCGGGCGACGGCGGGCGGGGGGTCCTCGGCCGTGACCGGCCGGGGTGCGGATCGGGGGGACGTGGCCGCGGTCACCCCGAGAGGGTTCGGGGCCCCGGCAGCGATCCCTTCTGTCAACCCGCATGACCCGTGGCGGTCCACGGGGATGGACAGAACGGGGCTACAGGGTGGCGAGGACGTCGCTGGCGGGGAGGCCGCGGTCGTCGGCGGCCGGGCGGCCGGGGAGCGAGCCGCCGAGGGTGAGGGTGGCGACCACGTCGATGGCGGCGACCAGGTCCCGCAGGTTGCGGGGCGGGGGGAAGTACTCGTCCTCCTCGGTGACCCGGACCGGCTCGGCGGTGGCCTTGGTGTGGCCCAACCGGGAGATCACGGCGTCGACCAGCTCCTCATAGGCGGAGGCGCCGGCGGTGATGCCGACCGTGCCGCTGAGGTCGTCGGGCAGCTCGTCGGCCGAGTTGACCCGGAACACCCGGGGGCAGCCGGCCTCGCCGGCCAGCTTGGCCAGCGCCATCGTGTTCGACGAGTTGGACGAGCCGATCACGACGATGGCGTCGCAGTGGGGTGCCATCTCCAGCAGGGCGGTCTGGCGGTTGGTGGTGGCGAAGCAGAGGTCGCTGCGGCCAGGCACCCACATGTCGGGGAAGCGCTCGACGGTGGCGTCGCGCAGTCCCGACCAGTCCCGGTGCGAGAGCGTGGTCTGGGCCAGCATCGCCACCGGCTGGTCGAAGTCGGGGAGGGCGGCGACCTCGTCGAGGGTCTCGACCCGGTGGATGGCGTCGGGGGCGACGGCCATCGTGCCGACCGCCTCCTCGTGGCCCTCGTGGCCGACGTAGACGATCTGGTAGCCCTTGCCGGCCCGGACCTTGACCTCGTGGTGGACCTTGGTGACGAGCGGGCAGACGGCGTCGACCACGTAGCCGCCGCTGGCCCGGGCGGCGGCGACGACCTCGGGGGCCGAGCCGTGGGCCGACAGCATCACCGGCCGGCCCTCGGGGACCTCGGCGATGTCGTCGACGAAGACCACGCCCTGCTGCCGGAACCGGTCGACCACCAGCTTGTTGTGGACGATCTCGTGGTAGCAGTACACCGGCGGCTCGAAGGCCCGGACCATCCAGGCCAGGGCCTTGATCGCCATCTCGACGCCCGCGCAGAACCCCCGCGGCTCGGCGATCAGCACCCTCTGGACGTCCATCCCGTCAGGCTACGAGCAGGGCCGCTCAGAAGAACATCGGGAGCGAGGGGGAGCCGGCGCAGGTGGCGCGGAGGGCGCCGACCTGGTCGGGGGTGGCGCCGGCGAGACGGCCCTCGGAGACCAGCTGGGCGGGGTCGAGGTGGCCGGTCCAGAGGGCGGCCAGGTCGGTCGAGGCCACGGTGACGGCGCCGCTCCCACCCGGCGTGCACGTCGCCGCGCCGTCGGCCACCCGCAGCACCCAGTCGCCGCCCACCGGGTCGTCGGGGACGTGCGTCGGCGGGGTGACCCGGAGGTCGACGGAGAGGCTGACGCCGGCGGGCCAGCCCCGGGCGGCGACGGCGCCCGGGAGGTCGACGATCCGCACCATCCACGGCCAGTCCCGCTGGGTCGGGATGCGTGACCCCTCCCGCACCAGCCGGGCCAGCAGCGGCCCGGGGAGGGTGGTGAGGAGGCGGTCGCCGGTGGTGCCGTTGGCGCCGAGGAAGGCGAGGGCGTCGGCCAGGGCCGGGGCGTCGACGCCGAGGACGACGTCGGCGTCGAGGTCGAACAGCGCCCGCTCGGAGTCGGCGTGGCCGTAGGAGACGACGGCGACCGGCGCCCCGGCCCGGGTGCCGAGCCAGGTCCACGTCGTCGCCCCCGTCTCGGTCCGGCGGGCGGCCCACGACCGCCACCAGCGGGCAGAGGGGAGGACCCACCCGTCCCGCCCGGCCACGGTGCCGGCGGCCACGGTGGCGACGACGGGATCGGCGGGGTCGACCGGGGCCCAGGTCACGGTGCCCGACGGGGCGGGGAGGTCGCGCACGGCGATGGCCCGGCGGCCCCACCAGCCGGCGATCTCGTAGCCGACGCTGCGGTAGAGCGAGGCGGTGGTCGGGTACAGGGCGCTGATCGGCTCGCCCCGGGCCCGCATGGCCGCGGTGGCTGTGGCCAGCATCGTGCGGGAGAGCCCGGTGCCGCGCTGGTCGGGGGCGACCATCACGCCGGCGACGCCGCCGCAGGGGACGCCCCGGCCGCCGAAGGTCTGGGTGAACCGGTGCACGACGACGGTGCCGACCAGGCGGGTGCCGCGGTAGGCGGCGACGGTGTCCTCGGGCGGGACGGGCCGGGTGTCGAGGTCGAGGGCGGGGCGGGGGCCGCCGAAGGAGTGGGCCCCGAGATCGGCGACCTGGTCGAGGTCCCCCGGGTCGAGCGTGCGGATCTCGAGCGCGGTCACCGCCGCACGGTAGCCAGGCCTCCCTCGCCCGTGATCTGCGTTCCTGTGCCCCCCACGTCGCGCATCCGCGACCCCACCGCACAAGAACCCAGGACCGCGACCCCCAGCCCACAAGAACCGGTTCCTGTGGGTCAGGGGTCGCGTTTCGGGGACCGGGGGAGGAGGGGTGGGGAGACCGTAGGCTTGGCCGGTCATGTCCTCGCCTCGTGTGGTCGCCGTCGCCCCGGGATCGCCGGCCCACCGGGCCGGTGTCCTCGTCGACGACGAGATCGTGGCCGTCGACGGCGAGGCGCCCCGCGACGTGATCGAGTGGCGCTGGCTCACCGACGAGCCCGACCCGGTGCTCGACGTCCGCCGGGGCGGGCTGGAGCTCACGGTCGAGGTGCCCAAGGCGGCCGGCGAGCCGCTCGGCATCGAGGTCCACAGCTCGCTGTTCGACCAGGTCCGCACCTGCGACAACCACTGCGAGTTCTGCTTCATCTACCAGCTCCCCCCGGGGCTCCGGAAGAGCCTGTACCTCAAGGACGACGACTACCGGCTGAGCTTCCTCTACGGGAACTTCACGACCCTGACCCGGTTCACCGAGGCCGACCTCGAGCGGGTCGTCACCGAGGGGATCAGCCCGCTCAACGTCAGCATCCACGCCACCGACCCCGACATCCGGGCGGCGATGCTCCGCAACCGGCGGGGCGCCACGTCGCTGCGCTGGCTGCGGGCCCTGCTCGACCACGGCGTCGAGGTCCACGGCCAGGTCGTGTGCTGCCCCGGCGTCAACGACGGCGCCGTGCTGGCCGACACCCTGGCCGGCGTCCTCGACCGCTACCCGGAGCTGGCGTCGCTGTGCGTCGTGCCCCTCGGGGTCAGCCGCCACAACACCGAGGCCCGGATGCGGCCGACGACGCAGGCCGAGGCGGCCCGGGTGGTCGACGTCGTCCACGCCGCCCAGGAGCGCTTCCTCCGGGTGCTCGGCCGCCGTCTCGTGTTCGCCGCCGACGAGTACTACCTGCTCGCCGATCGCCCCTTCCCCGAGCCGGCGGCCTACGAGGGCTTCGCCATGCACGAGGACGGGATCGGCATGGCCCGCACCTTCGAGCTCGAGTTCCGGGGGGAGATCGAGGGCACCGGCGGGGTCGAGAGCGGCTTCTTCGCCTGGGCCGACGCCGCCGAGACCGGTCGCACCACCCGCTACGAGGCGGCCGGCGACCTCGGCGCCCCGCCCGAGGGCTACCGGGCCGTCCGGGCCCCGAGCGGGTGCGCCGCGCCGGTCGGGACGCCCGCGCCCCCGGCCACCGCCGTCGCCCTGCGGCCCCGCCCGCCCCGGCCCGATGCCCCCGTCGGGGTGCTCACCAGCGCCTACGGCGCCCGGGTGGTCGGGCCGCTGCTCGCCGCCAGCGGGCGCGACGACGTCCGCGTCGTGCCCGTCGAGAACCGCTACTTCGGGGGCAACGTCGCCGTCACCGGGCTGATGGTGGGCGAGGACCTGGCCCGCACGCTGGCCGCCGAGCCGGCCGGCCACCGCTACCTGCTGCCCGACGTCTGCCTCTCGGGCGGGCGCTTCCTCGACGGCACCACGCCGGCCGACCTGCCCCGCCCGGTCGAGGTCGTCCCCACCGACGGCGCCGCCCTCCGCCGGGCCCTGCGGGTGCCGGCCCTCACCGGAGCAGGAGCTGGAGCCCCCCGATGACCGAGCACGTCTTCGACGACACCCCCGAGCGCCCGACCCGGGCCATGCGCATGGGCCTCGACGAGCCCGACGACGGCCTCGGCGCCTCCGAGGTGCCCGTCCGCCCCGGGCTGCCGACCGTCGCCATCGTCGGCCGGCCCAACGTGGGCAAGTCGACCCTGGTCAACCGGATCATCGGCCGGCGCGAGGCGATCGTCGAGGAGCGTCCCGGCGTCACCCGCGACCGCAAGGAGGTCGCCGCCGACTGGAACGGCCGCGAGTTCACCCTGGTCGACACGGGCGGCTGGATGGCCCGGGGCTCGGCCCTCGACGACAAGGTCAGCAAGCAGAGCGAGCAGGCGATCCGCGAGGCCGACGCCATCCTCTACGTGGTCGACGCCACCGTCGGGGCCACCGACGACGACGACCGGGTCGCCCAGCTGCTCCGGGGCGTCGACGCGCCGGTGCTGCTGATCGCCAACAAGGTCGACGGCACCAGCCGGGACCACCTGATCTGGGAGCTGATGGGCCTCGGTCTGGGCGAGCCCCACCCGATCAGCGCCCTCCACGGCCGGGGCACCGGCGACATGCTCGACGAGCTGGTCAAGGTGCTGCCCGAGGCCACGCCCGAGACCGAGGCCGCCTACGACGCCGGCCCCGAGGACGACACCGGCACCGTCTCGGTCGCCCTCGCCGGCCGCCCCAACGTGGGCAAGTCGACGCTGTTCAACCGGCTGACAGGGGAGGAGCGGGCCGTCGTCCACGACATGCCCGGCACCACCCGCGACACCGTCGACACCGTGGTCGAGACCGAGGCCGGGCCCATCCGCTTCGTCGACACCGCCGGCATGCGCCGCAAGTCGAAGATCGACGAGGGCACCGAGTACTACTCGCTGGTCCGGGCCCTCCAGGCCGTCGACGCCGCGGACGTCGCCCTCCTCGTGATCGACGCCTCCGAGGGCGTCACCCACCAGGACCAGCGCCTCGCCGAGCGGATCGACGCCGCCGGCTGCCCGGTGATCGTCTGCCTCAACAAGTGGGAGCTGCTCGACGCCGAGCAGCGGGCCAAGGTCACCGAGGACGTCGGGCGCAAGCTGGCCTTCGTCGGCGAGGCGCCGGTGCTCAAGATCAGCGCCGCCACCGGCATGGGCACCCACAAGCTGCTGCCGGCGCTGTCGGGGAGCATCGCCCAGTACCGCCGGCGGGTCCCGACCCGGAAGGTCAACGAGGTGCTGGCCGCGGCGCAGGCGGCCCAGCCCGGCCCCCACGGCGCCCGTGTCCTCTACGCCACCCAGGGCGCCAGCGACCCGCCCACCTTCACGCTGTTCACCAACAAGGACCTGCCGGCGAGCTACGTCCGGTACCTCGAGCGCAAGCTCCGTGACGCCTTCGACCTCGGCCAGACCGCGGTCAAGATGCGCGTCCGCCGCCGCAGCTAGCCCTCAGACCCACTCGCCCCGGTCGACCAGCACCTGCTTGAGGGCGTCGGCGTCGTCGGTCATCAGGCCGTCGACGCCGAGGTCGAGGAGGTCGACCATCACCACCGGGTCGTCGATCGTCCACACGTGGACCTGGAGGCCGAGCTCGTGGGCCTTGTCGACGAAGCGGCGGGTGACGAGGCGCCGGCCCTTGACCTCCAGCGGCACCTGCGAGCAGGCGGCGGGGAGCGAGCGGATCGGGGCGCCGACGCTCGCCGCCGCCAGCTTGCCGTTGCCCCGGGGGCCGAGGGCGGTGCACAGGCCGGGGCCGAGCAGGTCGCGCAGGCGGGCCAGGCGCTTGTCGCTGAACGAGCCGCAGCACACCCGATCGACGGCGCCGGACCGCTCCAGCACCCGGGCCAGGCCGTCGACCACGTTGTCGTGCTTGGGGTCGATGTTGACCCGGACCTCGGGCCAGGTGGCGAGGAGCTCGTCGAGGCGGGGGACGGGGTCGCCGTCGGCCCCGACCTTGGCCCGCTGGACTTCGGACCACGTCAGGTCGCTGATGGCGCCGGTCATGTCGCTGACCCGGTCGAGGTGGTCGTCGTGGAAGGCGACGACGACACCGTCGGCGGTGAGGTGCACGTCGGTCTCGATGTAGCGGTAGCCCCGGTCGACGGCGGCGGCGAAGGCGGCCATCGTGTTCTCGCCCGGGCCCTCGGGCCGGTGGGCGCCGCGGTGGGCGAAGGCCAGGGGCCCGGGGTGGTCGAGGAAGGGGAAGCGGGCCACGGCCGCGGACCCTACCCGGCCCGCGGGTGGCGGGGCGGGCTCCGCCGGGACCGGGCAGACTGCGGCGGTCGACGATCCCCTGCACCCCCGGCCCCCGCACCCGGCGGGGTTGACGGCGCGCTTCGCCGCGCTCGTGCGCCCGGGCACCGACCCGCTCCCGCTCGACGAGGTGTGCACGGTGGTGGCGGCCCACTTCGCCATGGGCGCCGACGCCGACGGCACCGACCTGGTCGCCGTCCGGGCCGGGCTCGACGACCTGGCCAAGGGGGTCGGGGCCGGCACCGTCGAGGGCGTCGTCGGCCACCTGATCGACCTCGGCCTCGGGGGCGACCCGTCGGACTACGCCTCGCCCGCCTCCTCCTTCCTCCCCGACGTCGTGCGCCGGCGCCGGGGCCTGCCGATCCTGCTGGCGGTGGTGGCGGTCGAGGTGGCCCGGCGGGTCGGGGTCGAGGCCCACATCGTCGGGATGCCGGGCCACGTGCTGGTCAGCGATGGCGGGTGGCCCCCGGCGGAGCTGGCCGACCCGTTCCACCGGCGGACGGGGCTGGGGGTCGACGACGCCCGCGCCCTCCACCGCCGGATCCACGGCGGGAGCGCCCCGTGGGACGACGGCCACCTCGCCCCGATCGGACCCCGGGCGGTCGTGGCCCGGATCCTCGGCAACCTGGCCAACCGCTACCGGACCGACTCCCGCCACCGCGACGAGGCGGTCGCCCTCGGGCTGCGGACCCTGGTGCCCGGCGTCCCCGTGGCCGAGCGGGGCACCCTCGCCGCCGCCCTGGCCCGCAGCGGTGCCTTCGACCGGGCCGCCGACGAGCTCGAGGCCCTGGCCGACGCCGGCGGCGCCGGGATGGACCCCGACGCCCTCCGCGGCAAGGCCGACCGCTGGCGCGCCCGCCTCAACTAGGGACCGTACGAACGGTGCCAGGCACCGTTCGTACGGCTACTTGGGGACGTCCTTCCAGGGGAGCTCCTTGTCGACGCGGACGTCGCCGGGGAGGCCGAGGACCCGCTCGCCGAGGATGTTCTTCATGATCTCGGTGGTGCCGCCCTCGATCGAGTTGGCCCGGCAGCGGAGGAAGGCCTTCTGCGGCGTCGACAGGTCGAGGGCGTGCTCGGGGCGGACCTTGGGGTAGCCGCCCGGCATCAGCATCCCGTTCGCCCCCGACACGTCGACGGCGAACTGGGTGATGTCCTTGTTGAGGTCGGCCGAGGCCGACTTGCCGATCGAGCCCTCGGGGCCGGGCGTGCCGACGGCCCGGTTCTGCGCCGCCCGCCAGTTGGTCAGCCGCACCGTCTCGGCCCGGATCCACAGCTTCACCAGCTCGTCCTGGACGGCACCGCCGGGACGACCGGCCTCGCGCCACGCCTTGACCGCGGTCTGGATCAGGCCCGTGCCCTTGGGCGGGATGCCACCGCCGATCGACACCCGCTCGTTCATCAGCGTGGTGATGGCGACCCGCCAGCCGTCGCCCACGTCGCCCAGCCGCTCGGCGTCGGGCACCCGGGCGTCGGTGAAGTACACCTCGTTGAACTCGGCCTCGCCGGTGATCTGGTACAGCGGCCGGACCTCGACACCGGGCTGGTGCATGTCGATCACGAAGTAGGTGAGGCCCTTGTGCTTGGGCTGGTCGGGGTCGGTGCGGGCGACGAGCATCCCCCAGCGCGAGAGGTGGGCGACCGTCGTCCACACCTTCTGGCCGTTGACGATCCACTCGTCGCCGTCGCGCACGGCCCGGGTGCCGAGGGCGGCCACGTCGCTGCCCGCGCCGGGCTCGCTGAACATCTGGCACCACACCTCCTCGCCGGTGAACAGCGGGCGGAGGTAGCGCTCCTTCTGCGCCTCGGTGCCGTGGGCGAAGATCGTGGGGGCGCCCATGCCGTGACCGATCGGGTTGCGGGCGACCGGGTTCGGGGCCCCGGTCCCGGCGAGGACCTCCTGGACCACCTTCTGGAGCTTGGGGCGGACGCCGAGGCCGCCGTGGCCCTCGTCGAAGTGGACCCACGCCAGCCCGGCGTCGAACTGGGCGCCGAGGAAGGTGGCGGGGTCGGTGCTCGCCGGGGGGTGGTCGGCGATCAGCTGCTCGGCCGCGGCCCGGACCCGGGCCTCATCGGTGTCGGTCATGGGGACGAGCCTAATTGACCGCCCGGTCAAGTGCCTGACCGGGCGGTCAAGTGGAGCGACGGTCCCAGTGCCAGGTCTCGTTGACGCTCAGGAGCTGGCGGGCCCCGCCGGCGCTGGCCAGCACCCGGCTCACGCTGGTGTAGGACGGCTCGAAGAAGAGCTGCTGGCCCAGCCCCAGGACCTCGGCCAGGGCGGCGTTGATCACCCCGCCGTGGCAGACGACCGCCACCCGCTGGCCCCGGTGGGCGGTCACGACCCGGTCGACGGCGGCGACGACCCGGCGGCGGAAGGCGGCCCGGAGCTCCTCGCCGGCCGGGCCGACCCACGCCTCGACCGCCTCGGCCCAGGCGTCGGGGTCCTGGCGCAGCTCCTCGAGCGGGATGTAGGCGTCGGCGTCGCGGTCCATCTCGGCCAGGTCGTCGTCGACGGTGGGGGTGAGGCCGAGGGCCTCGGCCAGCGGCGCCGCCGTCTCCCGGGCCCGGAGCAGGGGGCTGGTCCAGATGGCGTCGACGTCGCCGGCCCACGCCGCGGCCAGGGCCCGGGACTGGCGGTGGCCCTCCTCGGAGAGCGGCGGGTCGGCGGGGCCACCGGCGCCCTCGACGCGGACGGGCAGGGCGTGGCGGACGAGGAGCAGCTCCACGGCCAGGACAGTAGGTGGGTCGGCCGGGCCCGCCGCGGCCCCTACCCTCGGGCCGATGGACGGGCGTGACGAGGCGAGCCGGCGACCACGGGGGCCGGTCGAGGGCCCGCTGGCGCCCCTGAGCGGGCTGACCGGGGGCCTGAGCGGGCGGCTGGCGCCGCTGCGTGACCGGCTCCGGCGGCGGGGGAGCGGCGGACCCCGCACCGCCTTCGTGCTCAGCGGGGGCGGGAACCTCGGCGCCCTCCAGGTCGGGATGCTGCGGGCCCTGCTCGAGCACCGGATCCTCCCCGACGTCGTCCTCGGGTGCTCGGTCGGCGCCCTCAACGGGGCGGGGATCGCCGCCGACCCGTCGCTCGCCATGGTCGGCCGGCTCCAGGACCTCTGGCTCGGCCTGGAGGACAGCGACGTCCTGCCCGCCGGGCTGCTCCCGACCACGGTCCAGCTGGCCCGCAAGGGGGCCTCGGTCCACGGCAACGAGGGACTCCGGGCGGTGATCGAGGACGTCCTCCCGGCCGGGCGCTTCGAGGACCTGGCGGTGCCGTTCCAGTGCGTCGCCACCGACGTCGCCGCCGCCCGCGAGGTGTGGTTCTCGACCGGGCCGATCGTCGAGCCGATCCTGGCCTCGGCGGCGCTGCCGGCCATGCTCCCGCCGGTCGAGATCGACGGCATCCGCTACATCGACGGGGCCGTGGTCAACGACGTCCCCGTCACCCGGGCGGTCGACCTCGGCGCCACCACGATCTACGTCCTCCACGTCGGTGGCTTCGACCGGCCCCGCCCCGAGCCCAAGCGGCCCTTCGACATGGCCCTCCAGGCGTACTGGATCGCCCGCCGGGCCCGGTTCCGCCGGGACATGGCCGACCTGCCCGACACCGTCGAGGCGGTGCTGCTCCCGACCGGTGACGCCCCGGCCGCCCGGTTCATGGACTTCAGCCACTCGGCGGCCCTGATGTCGAGCGCCTACCAGGCCACCGACGCCCTCCTGACCGAGCGGGCCCGACGGGCCGAACCCCCCTCTGACCAGGAGCTGGACGCCGCCGGGGGCGAATGAGTCGAGCGCAGCGAGACGAACCAGAGAGCACGGTGTCGTTCCCTCCGAGGCGCAGCCGAGGAGATCCCTCCGCCCCTGAGATGGAGCACGCCCACCAGGATGAGTCGAAAGGCCCATCCAAGGATCGGGCCGGGGTGCCGAAGGAGTGGGGACATACCGTCAAGCCCCCCACCTCGGGGTGGCACCACACCCCTCAGGAGACACCCCGATGCTCAGCACCCAGTGGGATTTCGTTGCCAGCTACGTCCGGGCTCGCTTCGGCGACAGCGAGAAGGGCGCCTCGCTCGTCGAGTACGCGCTGCTCGTGGCCCTGATCGCCGTCGTCTGCATCGTCGCCGTGA
>DASTYI010000012.1:0-18383 GCA_035765045.1 Iamia sp.
CAGAAGCTCAAGGAGCGGGTCGACACCCAGATCGTCATCCCCAACGACCGGCTGCTCACCGTCTCCGACGACAAGACGTCGGTCGTCAACGCCTTCAAGATGGCCGACGAGGTCCTCCTCCAGGGCGTCCAGGGCATCACCGACCTGATCACCACGCCGGGCCTGATCAACACCGACTTCGCCGACGTCAAGATGATCATGAGCAACGCCGGCTCGGCCCTGATGGGCATCGGCTACGCCTCGGGCGACGGCCGCTCGCTCAACGCCGCCCGCAACGCCATCTCGAGCCCGCTGCTCGAGGCCTCGATCGAGGGCGCCCGCGGCATCCTCCTCAGCATCACCGGCGGCAGCGACATGGGCCTGTTCGAGGTCAACGAGGCGGCCGAGGTCATCCACGGCGTCGCCCACCCCGACGCCAACATCATCTTCGGCACCGTCATCGACGACGACATGGGCGACGAGGTCCGGGTCACCGTCATCGCCGCCGGCTTCGACCGCTGGGAGGAGGGCCGCACCCGGCCCCGCACCACCGAGCTGGAGGAGTCGAGCGGGGGCCCCAAGCCGGTCACCGACCTCTTCGGTGGGTCCGACGACGAGCCCGACGACGACGGCGACGACGACTTCGACGTCCCCTCCTTCCTCCGCTAGGCAGGGGCCGGTGCGGCCCCGCCACCTCACCACCACCCGGGCCGACGGCGACCTGGCCGTCACCGGCGAGGAGCCGGCGCTGACCGCCCGCCGGCGCGCCGTCGTCGACCTGCCGTGGACCTGGCTGACCCAGGTCCACGGGCCCGACGTGGTCACGGTCACCCGCCCCGGCGAGCACGCCGGGGCCGTCGCCGACGCCGCCGTCACCGCCGTCCCCGGCGCCGCCCTGGCCGTCACCACCGCCGACTGCGTGCCCGTCGTGCTGCTGGCCGACGGCGCCGTCGGGGTGGCCCACGCCGGCTGGAAGGGCCTCCTCGCCGGGGTCGTGGGGAACGCGGCGGAGGCCATGGCCGCCCTCGGCCACCCGCCCACCAGGGCGGTGATCGGCCCGTGCATCCGGGCGGCGCGCTACGAGTTCGGCGCCGCCGACCTCGACGCCGTCGCCGCCCGCTGGGGCGACGCCGTGCGGGGCACCACCGCGGCCGGCACGCCCGCCCTCGACGTCGCCGCCGGCGTGCGCCGGGCCCTGGCCGAGGCCGGGGTCGCCGAGGTGGCCGACGAGGGGTCGTGCACGGCGGCCGACGAGGACCGCTTCTGGTCGTACCGGGCCCGGGGCGAGGCGGGGCGGATCGCCACCGTCGCCTGGTTGGAGGAGGACGGCCGGTGATCCCCACGGCGGCGACGACGGCCGAGGTGGCCGCCCGGCTGGGTGACCTGCGGGCCCGCATCGAGCGCGCCGGCGGCGACCCCGACGCCGTCACCGTCGTCGGCGTCACCAAGGGCTTCGACGCCAGCGCCGTCCACGCCGCCGTCGGCGCCGGGCTGGCCGACCTGGGGGAGAGCTACGCCCAGGAGATGGTCACCAAGGTCGACGCCGCACCGGGGGTGCGCTGGCACTGGGTCGGCCGCCTCCAGCGCAACAAGGTCCGCCAGGTCGCCGAGCACGTCGCCCTCTGGCACAGCGTCGACCGGGTCGAGCTCGGGGCCGAGATCGCCCGCCGGGCCCCCGGCGCCGCCGTCCTCGTCCAGGTCAACACCTCGGGGGAGGGCACCAAGGGCGGCTGCGAGCCGGCCGCCACCGCCGGGCTCGTGGCCGACCTGCGGGCCGAGGGGCTCGACGTGCGGGGGCTGATGACCGTCGCCCTGCGGGGGCCCGAGGGAGCGGCGACGTGCTTCCGCACGCTGCGGTCGCTGGCCGACGATCTCGCCCTCCCCGAGAGGTCGATGGGCATGTCCGACGACCTCGAGGCCGCCGTGGCCGAGGGGGCGACCCTCGTCCGCGTCGGCACCGCCCTGTTCGGGCCGCGGGCGGGAGGCACGGGTCAGCGAGCGGTGGACGGTTAGGCTCCCGACCAGGAGGTCAGATGGCGACCATGTGGCGCAAAGCGATGCTGTACCTCGGGCTCGGTCCCGACGAGGAGTACGACGACTATGACCCCGGCTACGACGACCCCGCCCCGGCCCAGGGTCAGCGCCGCCAGCCGGTCGCGCCGTCCGCCTACGACGAGCCCGAGCCGCAGCAGCCGACCGCGGTCGGCGCGGTGCGCCCGATGAACCCGGTCCGTCACGACCCGGCCCCGTCCGACTTCGCCAGCCAGGTCGGCGCCGGCCTCGGCGGCGGGGGCGGCATCGGTGCCGTCACCCCGACCGGGGGCATGGGCGGGGCGCGGCCCCGGCCCAAGGTCGTCCGGCCCATGCCGGTGGCCTCGACGGCCCGGCCCCGTGTCGTCGTCCCCACGTCGTTCAACCAGGCCCAGACCCTGGCCGACACCTTCAAGGGCGGCCAGCCGGTCGTCATGAACCTCCGCCAGGCCGACCGTGAGGTCTCGCGCCGCCTCATCGACTTCTCCAGCGGCCTCTGCTACGGCCTGGGCGGGCGGATGGAGAAGCTCGACGGCCAGGTGTACCTGGTGAGCCCGGCGAGCGTCGAGGTCACCGAGGACGAGCGCGAGCGGCTCCGCGACCGGGGCTACGAGGACTAGCGCCCCTTGGGCGTCGTCACCACGGTCCTCTGCTGGGCCAGCCTCGCCGCCATGCTCGTGCTGGTGGCGGCCGTCGTCACCAGCTGGTTCGCCGTCCAACCGGGCACCGCCATGGAGTCGGTGGCCCGCGGCCTGCGCGCCCTGACCGAGCCGGTGCTGGGCCCGCTGCGCGACGTCCTGCCCCAGCCCCGGGTGGGCGCCGGGTACCTCGATCTCTCGCCGCTGGTCGTGCTGGTCGTGCTCCAGGTGCTCCGACTGGTCCTGGGCTGCTGACGCGCGTCTCGGCGTCCGGTGGCTCCGAGCGCACCGTGACTACCATCCACCGGATGGACATCTCCTCCAGCCTCTCCGGCACCAAGGAGTTCCGCATCGTCAAGCGGGGCTACGACCCCGACGAGGTGAACGCCTTCCTCGACCAGATCGCGCTCGGGGTGGGCGAGCTCAAGCGGAAGCTGGCCGAGGCGGAGGACGCGGCGGACGAGGCCCGCCAGGTCGCGGCGACGCCGGCGCCCGCCCCGGCCCCGGCCGCCCCGTCGCTCGACGCCGCAGCCGAGGCGCAGGCGGCGGAGATCCAGCGGGCGCTGATCCTGGCCCAGCGCGCCGCCGACGAGGAGGTCCGCAAGGCCACCGAGGAGGGCGAGGCGCTCGTGGCCTCGGCCCGCCAGCGGGCCGAGGCGCTCCGGGTCGAGGTCGAGGCCGAGGTCGCCCGCCGCCGTGACGAGGGCCGGGCCGACCTGCTGGCCGAGATCGACGAGCTCGAGCGGGTCCGCGACTCGCTCTCCAACGACGTCGTCGTGCTCGAGCGTCACGTCGAGGAGCAGCGCGAGGTGGTCCAGGCTGCCATCGGCGAGCTCCAGACGCTGCTCGACCACCCCGAGGCGTTCCGGGTCAGCGACGAGACCGGGGTCAGCACGGCCCGGGTCGACATCGACCGGGAGCCGACGCCGGTGCCCGCCGCCCCGGCGGCCGAGCCCGCACCCGACGACGAGCTGCCCGGCAAGGCCGACCTGACTGCGGCCCTGGCGTGGGCCGCGGCCGAGGAGGGGAGCGCCGAGGAGGCACCGTCGACGCCCCGCTCCGACGGCGCCCCGCCGCCGGCCCCGACGGCCGACGACCGCCCGTCGCGCCCGGCCCCGGCGCCTGCCTCGGCCCCCGAGCCCGTCGCCGAGGAGCCCGCCGCGGCCCCGCCGGCGTCCCCGGGTGAGCCGTTCGCCGGTCCCCGCGGCGGGGACGACGACGACCGCGACCTGGGCCCGCCCACCGAGGCGGTCGCCACCGTGGGGGCCGACACCGACCCCGACGAGGACGCCTTCCTCGCCGAGCTGCGCAAGGCCATGCTCGACGACGAGCCCCTCGGCCCGCGCCGGGGCGACGAGCCCGGCGCCCCCGTCGGCGTCGACGACGACGCCGGTCGGGGACGCCCCCGCTTCGGGCGTCGCCGGTAGGCCCGCGCCGGCGGCCGGGCAGGATGGCACCGACCCACGGCGAACCACGTCGGCACCGTCGTCCCCTGTGAGGTCATCGTGCTGGTCGTCTGCGCCCTCGCCCTCGTCGCTGCTGCTGCTGTCTTCCTCGTCATCGGCCTGGCCGGTGGCGAGATCGGCGACCTGTACCTGTCGATGGTGCTGTGCGTCGCCTCGCTCGTCGTCGTGGCCGTCTCGGCCCGGTTGAGCCGGGTCCGCACCGCACCGGCGGCCACCGAGCCCCCCGAGCCGGTGGCGCCCCGGGAGGCCGAGCCGGCCGTGGAGGAGCGCCCGCCCGTCGCCGCCGGCGTGGTCGCCGACCCCATGGCCGGGCTCTCGGACCGTCTGGCCAAGCGCCCGGCGCCCACCCCGGCCCCGGTCGACGACGGCTCGATCTGGGCCGCCGGCCCTGCCCCTGAGGTGGAGGCCGAGCCCGCCCCCGAACCTCAGCCCGAGGTCGAGGCCCCGGCCGCCGCGCCGGTCGACGTCACCGACGACGCCGGCTTCCCGATCGCCGACTACGACGACCTGGCCACCGCCCAGATCCTGCCCCTGGTGCCCCGGCTGTGGCCCGAGGAGGTCCCCGTCGTGGCCGCCCGGGAGCGGGCCACCAAGGCCCGGCCCGCCGTCCTCGACGCCCTGGCCGAGGCGGCCGGCGACCCCGGCCTGGCCTTCCCGATCGCCGAGTACGAGTCGCTCGACACCGAGCAGATCACCCGCCTGCTCGACCGGCTCGACCCGGCCGACCTGGCCACCGTCCAGACCGCCGAGCGCTCGGGCCCCGCCCGCGTCGGCGTCCTCGTCGCCGTCGCCAACCAGCTCGCCGCCCGGACCTGAGCCCCGGGGGGTCCGCGCCTGGGCGCAGCGGACGTGGGTAGGCTTCGGCACCTTTGCTCCGGTCGGAAGGTGACAGCCGATGGCCTCGACACGCAGCGCCCGCGCCGCCAAGGCCGCGCCCGTGAAGAAGGCCGCTCCGGCGGCGAAGAAGACACCCCCCGCCACGAAGTCGGCCGCCAAGAAGGCCGCCCCGGCCAAGAAGACCGCGGCGAAGAAGGCTGCTCCGGCGGCGAAGGCAACCCCCGCCAAGAAGGCCCCGGCAAAGAAGGCGGCCCCCGCCAAGAGGACGGCGGCGAAGAAGGCCGCTCCGGCGAAGAAGGCTCCGGCGAAGCAGGCGGCGGCCAAGAAGGCGGCCCCCGCCAAGAAGGCCCCGGCGGCGAAGGCCCCAGCGAAGAAGGCGGTGGCGAAGGCCACCCCGGCGAAGGCGGTCCCCGCCAAGAAGGCCCTGGCTGCCAAGGCCCCAGCGAAGAAGGCGGCCGCGTCGAAGGCGCCGGCGAAGAAGGTTCCGGCGAAGACGCCCGCTCCGGCGGCGAAGGCCTCGGCGAAGAAGGCCCCGGCGGCGAAGGCCCCGGCGGCGAAGGCTCCGGCGAAGAAGGTCCCGGCGAAGACGCCCGCTCCGGCGGCGAAGGCCTCGGCCGAGAAGGCCCCGGCGGCGAAGGCTCCGGCGGCGAAGGTCACGGCGAAGAAGGCGGCGCCGGCGAAGAAGGCGGCGGGGGGGCGGGGGCGCTCGCCGTTCTCGGCGGCGTTCCTGCGGGCGCAGCGGGCGGCGCTGGAGGAGGAGCGGGCGACGTACGTGGCGCAGGCCGAGACCCTGCGGGCCGAGGCCGAGTCGCTGGTGGCCGACATCGACCCGGGCGACGTCCAGTTCGACGAGGAGTCGGGCGAGGGCGACACGCTGGCCGTCGAGCGCGAGCGCGACCTGGCCCTGTCGAACCAGGCCCGCCAGGCGGTCGAGGAGATCGACCACGCCCTGGCCAAGTTCGACCTCGGCACCTACGGCATCTGCGAGGTGTCGGGCGAGCCGATCCCCACCGAGCGGCTGGAGGCCATCCCCTGGGCCCGCGAGCGGGTCGAGTACAAGGTCGGAGGGCTGGGCCGTCGCTGATGTGAGCCCGGCTGCGGCCGAGGACGACGAGGCCGGCGCCCGCCCGAACCGGCGCGCCTGGCGACCACACGTGGCCCGCGGGTCGCTGGTGGCGATCATCGCTGGCACCCTGCTGGTCGTCGACCAGGGGTCGAAGCACTGGGCCGTCAACCGGCTCTCCGACGGGCGCATGGTCGACGTCGTCGGGTCGCTGCGGTTCTCGCTGACGTGGAACACCGGGGCCTCGTTCAGCGTCGGCTCCGACCTCGAGCTGGGCCCCTACATCGCCGTGCTCGCCCTGGTGGTCGTCGGGTGGCTGCTGCTGTCGGGCCACACCGCCACGAAGCTCGGTGCGGTGGCCGCCGGCATGGTCGCCGGGGGGGCGGTGGGCAACCTGGCCGACCGGGCCTTCCGCAGCGGCCCGGCCGGCACCGAGGCCGGGTTCATGGGCGGCGCCGTGGTCGACTTCATCGACGTCCAGTGGTGGCCCATCTTCAACGTGGCCGACATGGGCGTGGTCGGGGGAGCGATCCTGCTGGTCCTGGCCTCGATCGTCCACGGCGACCCCCGGGCCCGCCCCGAGCCCGAGCCCGAGACCATCGACCCGTGACCGCCCGCCAGGAGGTCGTGCCCCCTGCCCTGGCCGGCCAGCGCCTCGACCGGGTGGTGGCGCTGGTCGCCGATGTCAGCCGGGCCGAGGCCGCCACCCTCGTCACCGGGGGGGCGGTGACCGTCGACGGCCGCCCCGTCACCAAGGTGTCCGAGCGGGTCGCCGAGGGGGCCCGGGTGGCGGTCGAGGTCGACGAGGCCGAGGCCGAGCCCGGCCCCGCCCCCGACCCCGACGTCGAGGTCCGCACCGTCCACGTCGACGACGACGTGATCGTGATCGACAAGCAGCCCGACCTGGTCGTCCACCCCGGTGCCGGCCACGCCACGGGCACCCTGGTCGGCGGGCTGCTGGCCCGGTTCCCGGAGATCGCCACGGTCGGCGACCCCGAGCGGCCCGGCATCGTGCACCGGCTCGACCGCGACACCTCGGGCCTGCTGGTCGTCGCCCGCACCGAGCGGGCCTACGAGAGCCTCGTCGGCCAGCTGGCGGCCCGCACCGTCGAGCGTCGCTACCTCGCCCTCGTCGCCGGCCACCCCGACCCGCCCCGGGGCCTGGTCGACGCCCCCATCGGGCGCTCGCCCCGCCAGCCCACGCTGATGGCGGTCCGGGCCGACGGCAAGGAGGCCCGCACCCGCTACGAGGTGCAGGAGGCCTTCGCCGAGCCGTCGCCGGTGGCGCTGGTCGAGTGCCGGCTGGAGACGGGCCGGACCCACCAGATCCGGGTCCACATGCGGGCCATCGAGCACCCGATCGTCGGGGACACCCGCTACGGCGGCGGCCGGACGAAGGTCGCCTGCCCCCGGCCGTTCCTGCACGCCGCCGAGCTGGCCTTCCGCCACCCGGCGACGGGGGCGCGGGTCGAGGCGTCGGCCCCGCTGCCCGACGACCTGCGCACCGTGCTGGAGGGCCTCCGCGCCGCCGTCTGAGCGAACCGACGTTTGACCTGTCCGGGTGAGGGAAACGTGGGACCCGTCCGGGTGACGCCCGCCACGTCCGGCCCGTCGTCCTCGCCCCCCCGCATCGTCCCCCACCCGCCGGAGCGCCCGTGCCCCTCGCTCGCCGATCCCGTCTGGCCGCCCTGCTGGTCGCCGGCGCCCTGGCGGTCACGGCCACCTCGTGCGGCGGCGACGACGAGGGCGGGACGCCGGTCCTCAAGTGGTACGCCCGCGACGAGGCCGGCGGGGTGTTCGGCGCCGCCATCGAGGACTGCAACGCCGCCGCCGAGGGGCGCTACCGCATCGAGCTGGCCCCGATGCCGAACAACGCCGACGAGCAGCGCGAGCAGCTGGTCCGGCGGCTGGCGGCCCAGGACGGCGACATCGACCTGATGAACATGGACGTCATCTGGACCGCCGAGTTCGCCAACGCCGGGTGGATCCGGGAGTGGCCCGAGGACCAGGTCGAGGCGGTCACCGAGGGGCGGCTGGAGAACGCCGTCGAGAGCGCCTCGTTCGAGGATCGCCTCTACGGCATCCCGCTCAACACCAACGCCCAGCTGCTCTGGTACCGCACCGACCTCACCGAGGAGCCCCCGGCCACCTGGGACGAGATGATCGAGATGGCCGACCGGCTCGAGGCCGACGGCGAGCCCCACGACATCGTCGAGCAGGGCCAGCGCTACGAGGGCCTGGTCGTGTGGTTCGCCTCGCTGCTGGCCTCCGCCGGCGGCTCGATCCTGAACGAGGAGGGCACCGAGGTCACCCTGGAGGAGGAGCCCACCCGCCGGGCGCTCGAGGTGCTGCGCGACGTCAGCCGGTCGTCGCACGCCATGCCGGCGCTGGCCACCGCCCAGGAGGACCAGGGCCGTCAGGCGTGGGAGTCGGGCGACTCGGCCTTCATGGTCAACTACGGCTTCGTCTGGCCCAGCGCCAACCAGCTGGCCCCCGACATCGCCGAGAAGATGGCGTGGGCGCCGTTCCCGTCGGTCGAGCCCGACGTCGAGTCCACCGTCGTGGCCGGCGGGTTCAACATCGGCATCGGCGCCTACGGCGACCACCCCGACCTCGCCGTCGAGGCGGCGACCTGCCTGGCCAACGAGGAGAACCAGACCCGCAACGCCCAGGACGCCGGGCTGCTCCCGGTCACCGAGGCGCTCTACGACGACCCCGAGGTCACCGAGGCCGAGGGCGACGACGGGGTCAAGCTCTTCCCCTACGCCGCCGAGATGAAGGAGGCCCTCGACCGGGCCACCCTCCGGCCCCGCACGCCGTTCTACAACGACGTCTCGCTGGCGATCATCAGCATCTTGCACCCCACCGCCGACATCGACCCGGAGGCCGACGTGGACCGTCTGCGCGAGGCCATCGAGCAGGCCCTGAAGGGGGAGGGCCTCCTGTGACCGCGGCGACCCCGGCCGCCGCGGCCGCCACCCGGGAGGCGATGACGAAGAAGGGTCTCTCGGCCCGGGCCCGCTCCGAGCGCAAGCTCGGGTGGATGCTCTGCGCCCCGGCGGTGACGGTGATGCTGATCGTCACCGCCTACCCGATCGCCTACGCCGTCTGGCTGTCGATGCAGCGCTACGACCTGCGGTTCCCCGACGATCGGGGCTTCGTCGGGTTCGACAACTACAGCGCCGTGCTCGGCAACTCGCTCTGGTGGCGCGACCTGATCAACACCAGCGTGATCATGGTGGTCTCGGTCGCCATCGAGCTGGTGCTCGGCTTCGCCCTCGCCTTCGTCATGCACCGGGCGATCTTCGGACGGGGGCTGGTCCGCTCGGCGATCCTCGTCCCCTACGGGATCATCACCGTCGTCGCCGCCTTCGCCTGGCGGTTCGCCTTCAGCCCCACCGAGGGCTTCGTCAACGGGCTGCTCAACACCGATCAGAGCTGGTTCACCGAGTCGTGGTCCTCCTACCTGGTCATCATCCTGGCCGAGGTGTGGAAGACGACGCCGTTCATGTCGCTGCTGCTGCTCGCCGGGTTCACGCTCGTGCCCGACGACGCCGTCAAGGCGGCCCGGGTCGACGGCGCCTCGGCCAGCTACCGGCTCCGCAAGGTGATCATCCCCCTGATGAAGCCGGCGATCCTCGTCGCCGTCCTGTTCCGCACGATGGACGCCTTCCGGATCTTCGACTCGGTCTTCGTCATGACCCGGGGCGCCCAGGGCACCGAGAACGTGTCGATCCTCGGCTACAAGACGCTGGTCAGCCGGCTCAACCTGGGCCTCGGCTCGGCGGTGTCGGTGCTGATCTTCGTCTGCGTGCTGATCATCGCCTTCGTCTTCGTCAAGGGCTTCGGCACCAACCTGTCCCAGCAGCGAGGAGAGGCCCCCTGATGGCGGCGCCCGGATCGAAGGTCACCGGCAAGGACCGCGTCTTCTGGGGCGTCGGGATCTTCATGGTCGTCGCCTACGCCCTGATCCCGGTGCTGTGGCTGGTCTCGCTGTCGCTGACCCCGGCCGACGAGCTCGGCGGCGGCGGCTTCTGGCCCGACAACCCCACCCTGGAGAACTACACCGGCTCGGAGACGGGTGTCTTCCAGGACGACCAGTTCCCCGCCGCCCTCAAGAACTCGCTCGGCATCGCCCTGATCGCCACGGTGCTGGCCGTCATCCTGGCCACCTTCGCCGCCTACGCCATCGTGCGGCTCGACTTCCCGGGCAAGAACCTGGTGATGGCGGGGGCGCTGGCCATCGCCATGTTCCCGCAGGTGTCGATCATCGGCCCGTTGTTCAACATGTGGCGCGACCTCAAGCTCTTCGACACGTGGCCGGGGCTGATCATCCCGTACATGACCTTCACCCTCCCGCTGGCCATCTGGACGCTGTCGGCGTTCTTCCGGGAGATCCCGTGGGACCTCGACAAGGCGGCCCGGATCGACGGCGCCACCCCGTTCCAGGCCTTCCGGAAGGTGATCGCCCCGCTGGCCGCCCCGGGGATGTTCACCTCGGCGATCCTCGTCTTCATCTTCGCCTGGAACGACTTCCTCTTCGCCACGTCGCTCACGTCGACCAACCGGGCCCGCACCGTCCCCGCCGCCATCACGTTCTTCACCGGCTCGTCGCAGTTCACGTTCCCGACCGGGCAGATCGCCGCCGCCTCGGTCGTCGTCACCATCCCGATCATCGTGATGGTCCTCATCTTCCAGCGCCGCATCGTGTCCGGGCTGACGTCCGGCGCCGTCAAGGGCTAAGGAGCCGCACCCCCCATGGCCGAGATCGTCCTCGACAAGGTCTCCAAGCAGTACGGCGACGGGTTCGCCGCCGTGAAGGAGGCCGACTTCACCATCGGCGACGGCGAGTTCTTCATCCTCGTCGGGCCCTCGGGCTGCGGGAAGTCGACGCTGCTCAACATGATCGTCGGGCTGGAGGACATCACCAGCGGCGAGATGCGGGTCGACGGCGAGCGGGTCAACGACGTCGACCCCAAGGACCGCAACATGGCGATGGTCTTCCAGAGCTACGCCATCTACCCCCACCTCACCGTGCGGGAGAACATGGAGTTCCCGCTCAAGCTGCGCAAGGTCCCCAAGGACCAGATGCGGCAGAAGGTGGAGGAGGCGGCCCGGATGCTCGAGCTGACCGAGCACCTCGACCGCAAGCCCGGCAACCTCTCGGGCGGGCAGCGCCAGCGGGTGGCGATGGGTCGGGCCATCGTGCGCGAGCCGGCCGCCTTCTTGATGGACGAGCCGCTGTCGAACCTCGACGCCAAGCTGCGGGTCCAGATGCGCACCACCATCTCCAAGCTCCAGCAGCGGCTCGGCACCACCACCGTCTACGTCACCCACGACCAGGTCGAGGCCATGACGCTGGGCGACCGGGTGGCGGTGATGCGCCGGGGCGAGGTCCAGCAGGTCGCCTCCCCCCGCGAGCTGTACTCGCACCCCGCCAACCTCTTCGTCGCCGGCTTCATCGGGTCGCCGGCCATGAACCTGCTGCCCGGCACGCTCGACGGGTCGACGCTGACGCTCCCGATGGTCGAGCTCGACCTGCCCGAGTCGGTCACCGGCCGGCTGGTCGAGGGGGCCGGCGGCGAGGTGATCGTCGGCATCCGGCCCGAGAACTTCGAGGACGCCTCGCTGGTCGGCGACAAGGAGGCCCCGGGCGCCACCTTCACGGCCCACGTCGACGTGATCGAGTGGCTGGGCTCGGAGCTGTTCGCCCACTTCGAGGTCGAGGGCTCGGCCGCCGACACGCTCACCGACCTGGCCGCCGACCTCGAGAAGGTCGCCATCGGCCGCAGCGGCGAGGACCGGGCCGAGGTCGTCGCCCGCCTCGACGTCACCAGCGACGCCTGCGAGCAGGCCGACCTGGAGCTGTGGCTCGACGCCCGCGCCGTCCACCTCTTCGACCCCGACACCGGCCGCACCCTCCTCGCCAGCCCCGAGGGCGCCACCACACCTGGGTGACCGCCTCAAGGTGCCAGGCACCTTGAGGCGGTGGCCCAGCCCGCTCGGGGTCAGGCGGTGCGGAGGAGGGTGGCGGCCGCGGTGGCGGCGGTGAGGGCGGGGTCGTCGGTGGTGAGGAGGGCGTCCTCGAGGGTGGCGAGCGAGGTGGCCCCCTCGGTCAGGGGGTCGGCGCCGGCGGCCAGGCGGGCGACCACGGCGGCGGCGGCCCCGTCGCCGCTGGCGTCGATCACGGCCAGGTAGGCGGCGACGGTCACGGCCGAGCCGGTGGGCGCCCGGGCCTCGTCGTCGGCGGTGGCGGCGGCGATGGCGGCCCGGGCGGCGTCGGTGACCCGGGGCGGCTCGGGGCCCCAGGCGGCGAGGATCGCCCGCAGCAGCGCCGGCGGCTGGTCCTGGAGGTCGCCGCTGCGCAGGGCCCCGGCCCGGTCCTCGACGACCTCGTCGTCGGCGACCCCGCCGGCGATGGCGGCCCGGGCCAGGTCGTGCCGCCACGACTCGATCGCCTCCCGGTCGGCCGGGCCGGTGAGCGTGCGGTGGAGCCGGGCCAGGGCGACCGCCGCGGTCACCGCCGCCCGCTCGTCGTCGACCCGGGCGACGACCGCCCCGGCCCGGCGGGCGGCGCCGGCCGATCCCAGGTCGGCGGCCAGCCGGGGCCACGCCCACCGTCCCAGGGCCGGGGCGACGTCGTCGTCGACGCCATCGCCGGCGACGAAGGGGGCGACGACGGGCTCGGCCCGGGCCACCGGGTCGTCCTCCTGGCCGAGGGCGGGTTGGGCGGCGTCGAGGAGCGTGGCCAGGTCGTCGCCCCCACCGGCCACCAGCCGCCGCCAGCGGTCGGGGTCGGCGGCCAGGTCGGCCACGCCGTCGAGGGCGGCGGCGGGGGAGTCGGCGGCGGCGACGGCGGCGGCCAGCCGGTCCCGCTCGTTCGCGGTCGGCCCGTCGGGCCCCTGCCCCCGCACGACGGCGACGGCCACGACGACGGCCACCAGGGCGACGGCCGCGGCGCCGAGCACGACGGGACGGGGGAGGGGGCGGCGCACCGGGGTCGGACGGCTCAGCCGGCGAAGATGTCGTCGAGGGCCTCGAGCAGCTCGGGGTCGATGCGCTGCTTCTCGTCCTCGACGACCTCCTCGATGGCGGCGAAGGCGGGGTCGGAGAGGAGCAGGTCCTCGACCCCGGTGATGCCGTCCTCGGCGGCCGCCGCCTCCAGGGCGTCCTGCATGGCGGGGGTGAGCTCGACGTCGCCGGCCTCGATGTGGGCCAGCAGCAGCTCGGTGCGGACGAAGGCCCGGAAGTCGGGCGGCAGGATCTCGTCGCCCCCGCCCGTCTCGTCGCCGTGGTACGCCTTGAGGGCGTCGTAGAGGGCGCTCGCCGCCGGCCCCACGTAGGGCGCCGACCCCAGTGCCGAGCCGAACAGCGACTCCAGGGCGGCGCCGGCGCCCCCGCCCTCGACGGTCTCGCGCAGGGCGTCGTAGCGGCTGCCCGAGGTCCCGCCGATCACGGCGTGGAGGACGATCGCCAGCTGGCTGAGGTCGCCGTCGCCGCCCTCGGTGACGGCGGCGTGGATCTGCTCCTCGGTGAAGTCGGTGAGCACGGCGGTGAGGCCGCGCGCGGCGTCGGGGTCGTGGGCGATCCGGTCGAGGGCCCGCTGGAGGAGGTCCATGGCCTCGGGCGGGAGGTCGATCGGCGGGTCGCCCGGCACCGCCAGCTGCGAGGCGTTGCCGGCGATCCAGGCGTCGAGGAGGGGGTCGATCGTGCGCCCCAGGGCCTCGCGCACCGGCCCGCTGAAGCGGACGTAGCGGTCGTCGTTGCCGGCGTGGTCCTCCAGGTACTCGAGCAGGCCGAGGGCGGTGCTGACCCGCTCCTCGGGCAGCAGCCGCTCGCTGGTGGCGGCGGTGAGGAGGGCGCCGAGGGCCTCCTGGTAGCGGGCGTCGGCGGAGTCGTCGCCACGGCCGTCGCCCCGGTTCTCGAAGCCGTCGTAGCGGGCGTCGAGGAGGGCGTCCCAGGTGGCGGCCCGCTGGTCGTCCCCCGAGGCCTCGAACCCGATGCCCCGGTCGACGATGGCGTTGGAGAGCCGGGCCGAGTCGGCGATGCCGGCGAAGAGCACGGTGAAGACCGACGGGTCGCCGCCGACCGCCTCCAGCAGCTCGTTGGGGTGGTCGGGGTGCCAGGGGTCGTCGAAGATCCGCCAGAAGATCTCCTCGCCGAGCACCCGGCTGTCGGTGTCGACCTGGGTGGCGAGGAGGGCGAGCAGCTCGCCCCGCTCGGTGTCCTCGCCGTGGTAGCCGTCCCAGTCCCACTCCTCCTGGAGGGTGGCGATCCACTCCTGGGCCCGGATCGGGTCGTCCTCCAGCCCGAGGCTGGTGAAGGTGCCGAGGTCCTCCAGCGAGCCCTCGCCCCGTGCCTGGCGCTCGCCGCCGTCGCGGATGTCGTCGCCGATCAGCTCGAGGGCGGCGGCCAGGTCGCGGGGCCCGGCGGGGGCCAGCAGCTCGGCCGCCCGCTGCTTGCGCGCCTCGAACGCCTCGACGCCGTCCAGGCCCTCGGCGGCGGCGTCGATCTCGCTGCGGATCACGTCGAGGTAGCCGGCCAGCTCGGCCCGGGTGGTGGGGTCGCCGTCGTCCTCGGCCAGGTTGGCGTACTCGTCGGCGGCCTCCTCGGCCAGCCGCTCGATCTCGGTGGGCGAGTAGGCGATGGGCAGCGGGGCGCCGAGGGCGCCCTCGTCGACGGTCAGGACGCCGCCGCCGGAGTCGGCCAGGCGGAAGCGACGGGCGATCTCGGACAGCCCACCGTCGAGGCTGCGGACCCGGGCGAGGGGGGCGGTGGGCACGGTGGCGCCGACCTTGAACCCGCTGGGCAGGGCGGCGTCGAGCACGTCGAGGGCGTCCTGGAGGGTGCCGCGGGCCCGGCCGACGGCGTCGGCCCGCTCGGACGACTCGGTGACGAAGGCGTCGAGCTTGGCCGGGTCGGCCGACACCGAGCCCATCAGGCCGGCTCCCCGAACAACGGCCGGCTGACGGCGTAGCGGGTGACGGCCGAGGACGAGGCCGACATGAGGGCCTGGACCTCGTCGATCAGGTGGGCGAGGTCGGCCTGGGAGGCGGGGTACTGGGCGTCGAAGCGGTCGCGGTGGCCACCGGTCCAGTCGGTGAGGTCGGCCTCGACCCCCTGGCGGCGGGCCGTCATCAGCTCCGAGGTGCGGTCGATCAGCGCCTGGCCGGCGGTCCGGACGGCGGCCAGCTCGTCGGCCAGGTCGGCCAGGACCTCGAACATGGTGGGCCCGGGGGCCTGGGGGTCGTCGTCACCCACGGCCCCGGCCGTACCCCTCAACGAGAGGGAACGAAACATCATGAGGAGCGGTGAGGGCTCCCCGGGAGGCCGAGGTGGTCAGGTGGCGGGCTCGGGCCAGGGCGCCTCGCCCCGGGTGATGGCGGCCACGTCGGCCAGGGTCCGGGCCTCGAGCAGCGTGCGCATCTGGCGCCCGGCATCGGCCCACACCGCCAGCAGCACGCACTGGCCCTCGTGGTCGCAGGCGCCGTTCTGGTGGGGCTCGCCGAAGTCGCCGACGACGATCGGACCGTCGACGGCCGACACCACCTGGGCCAGGGTGATCTCGTCGGGCTCGCGGGCCAGCACGTAACCGCCCCCGACGCCACGCTTCGACCGCACCAGCCCGGCGCCCTTGAGGGCGAGGAGGATCTGCTCCAGGTAGGGCTGGGGCAGGCCGGTGCGCTCGGCGATGTCGCGCACCGACGTCGGCACCTCCTCGGGGTGGAGGGTCAGCGACAGCAGGGCGCGACAGGCGTAGTCACCGCGGGTCGAGACCTTCACCCTCGGGATCCTACGGGGTCGTCCCGATCGGCGGTGCGGGGGCTACCGGAGGGCGGGCGGGGGCCGATAGGGTCGCGGCTCTCCCGGGTGGTCCGGGGCGACGGAAGGGTCCACTCCGTGGGTGATCATCCTCTGATCCCGGACTACGGCGGCGCTTGCATCGCCAGCCTCGTCCCGGCGCTGCTCGAGCCCACGGACGAGGCCCCGGCCTGGCTGCCGGCCGCCGCCGTCGAGGCCGACCAGGTCGTGCTGCTCGTGCTCGACGGGCTGGGCTGGGACCAGCTCCAGGAGCGCCGCCACCTGGCGCCCACCCTGGCGGCGATGGCCGGCCAGGCGATCACCAGCGTCAGCCCCTCGACCACCGCCACCGCCCTCACGTCGATCGCCACCGGGCTGACCCCGGGCGAGCACGGCGTCGTCGGCTACCGGGTCGCCGTCGAGGGCGAGGTCCTCAACATCCTCCGCTGGTCGACGGCCCAGGGCGACGCCCGCCGCCACATCGACCCCGAGCAGTTCCAGACCCACCCCGCCTTCGCCGGCCAGCGCCCCGCCGTGGTCACCAAGGCCGAGTTCGCCTCGACCGGCTTCAGCGGCGCCCACCTCTGTCAGGTCCGCTTCAACGGCTACCGGGTGCCGTCGACCCTGGTCGCCGAGGTCGGCCGGCTGGCCCGGGCCGGCGAGCCCTTCGTGTACGCGTACTACGACGGCGTCGACAAGGTCGCCCACGAGTACGGGCTGGGCGAGCACTTCGACGCCGAGGTCGCCTTCGCCGACCGGCTGGTCGCCGACGTCCTGTCGGTCCTGCCCCGCGGCGCCGCCCTCGTCGTCACCGCCGACCACGGCCAGGTCCACGTCGGCGATCGGATCGTCCACCTCCACCGCGACCTGGTGCCCCACATCGCCCTCCAGTCGGGCGAGGGCCGGTTCCGCTGGCTCCACGCCCGCTCGGGGCGGGCCGCCGCCCTCCACGAGGCGGCCGCCGCCCACCACGGCGGCGACGCCTGGGTCGTCACCCGCGACGAGACGATCGAGCAGGGCTGGTGGGGACCCGAGGTCACCGACGCCGCCCGGGCCCGGCTCGGCGACGTCGCCCTCGTCGCCCGCGAGCCCGTCTCGTTCCACGACGACGCCGACTCGGGGCCCTTCGTGCTCGTGGGCCGGCACGGCTCGCTCACCGAGGCCGAGATGCTGGTGCCGTGTCTCGTCGGCACCGGGGGCTGATCGGCCTACGCTGGCCCGCCCACCCCACCGAGGAGAGCGATGAGCGACGCCGACGCCGCACCCGACCCCGTCCAGGCCGAGCTGGTCGACAACGACGCCGAGGAGGGTGAGGAGCGTCGTGAGGCCGTCGAGGAGCCGGCCAAGCTGATGCGGATCGGCTCGATGATCAAGCAGCTGCTGGAGGAGGTCCGCGGCTCCGACCTCGACGAGCCGGCCCGGACCCGGCTGCGGGAGATCTACGAGACGTCGCTGGCCGAGCTGGGCTCGGCCCTCTCCGACGACCTGCGGGCCGAGCTCGACCGGGTGGCGATCCCCTTCGGCGAGGCGGCCTCGCCCCCGTCGGAGGCCGAGCTGCGCATCGCCCAGGCCCAGCTGGGCGGCTGGCTGGAGGGCCTCTTCCACGGCATCCAGGCCACGCTGTTCGCCCAGCAGATGGCGGCCCGGGCCCAGCTCGAGGACATGCGGCGCCAGATCGGCCCCGGCGGCCCGGGCGGTCCCGGCGGCCCGGCCGGCCCCGGCGTTCCCGGCGGTCCCCGCCCCGGCTCCCTCGGCGAACCCGGCCCCGGCACCTACCTCTGACCCGTGTGTGGCGGGCGGGGGAGCGTGGTACCGTCCGAAATCACAGCGATGTGATTCTCCACAGGGTGTGGACAGCGCCTGGGGACCACGCTGTGGACGACGCACGACCCGGTCCGACCTCGACGAGATGGAGGCCTCGTGGGCGACTCGTTCACCCACCTCCACACCCACACCGAGTACTCGATGCTCGACGGGGCGTCGCGCGTCGACCAGGTGGTCAAGGCGGCCGCCGCCGACGGCCAGCCGGCGATCGGCATCACCGATCACGGCAACATGTACGGCGTCCTGCCGTTCTACAAGGCGTGCAAGGCCGAGGGCATCACGCCCGTCCTCGGGTTCGAGGCCTACATGGCCCACGAGCACCGCAGCGAGCGGATCCAGACCCGGGGCAAGGTCGACGACACCGGGGGCGAGGGCGACGGCGGCAAGAAGGCCTACTACCACCTCACCCTGCTGGCCGAGACCAACACCGGCTACCGCAACCTGATCCAGCTCGCATCGCGGGCCTTCATGGAGGGCTACTACCGCAAGCCCAAGGTCGACTGGGAGACCCTCGCCGACCACAGCGAGGGCGTGATCGCCACCACCGGCTGCCTCGGCGGCCACGTCCTCCAGTCGCTGCTCGCCGGTGACTACCAGGGCGGCCTCCAGAAGGCGGCCCGGCTCCAGGAGATCTTCGGGCGCGACAACCTCTTCGTCGAGCTCCAGGACCACGGCATCCCCGAGCAGCACCGCACCAACCCGATGCTGGTCGACATCGCCAAGCGCATCGGCGCCCCGCTGCTG
>DASTYI010000013.1:0-5711 GCA_035765045.1 Iamia sp.
GAGGGTGTCGAGCAGGACGTCGGGGGCGGGGAGGGTGGCGGGGCGTGGGGGAGACGCGGGCACGGTGCGACGTTACCTCGCCACCCTCCGTGCCGGAATGGCGCCCGGAGCGGCCGGTGGCTCGACGGCTGCCCCGGGCTCGGGGCAGGGGGCGTCGTATGCTGCCGAGGCTCCCGGGGGGAGCGCCCACGCCCATGCCGCACACCTGCCCACCACGATCCGGACGCGCCCGTCGGGCCCTGGGCGGCGCCGTCCTGGCGCTGGTCCTCGGGGTCGTGGTCGTGGGCACGCCGGCGTCGGCCCCGGCCCAGGAGGAGGACCCGGGCCCCATCGACGCCGACGCCCTCCGGGCCGAGTACGAGGAGCTGGCCGGGGAGGAGGCGCAGCTGCTGGTCGACTACGACCTCTCGACCGCCCGGCTGGAGCAGCTGACGCTCGACGTCTTCGCCGCCGAGCAGGCGGCCGACGAGGCCGACCGGGCCCTCGCCGACGCCGAGACCGACCTGGCCACCCGGCGGGAGGAGGAGGCCGAGGCCGAGCAGGAGCTGGAGGAGGCCCGGGACCGGGTCGCCGCCGCCGAGGACCAGGTCCGGCTGTTCGCCGTCGAGTCCTACATCGGCGAGGGCGCCGCCACCGACATCGCCGAGGTGCTCGAGCTGCTCGACGGCGACGACGGGTCGCTGGTCCGACGGGGCTACCGCCGCTCGGTCGACCGCAAGCAGGGCGAGGTCATCGACCAGCTGATCGACGCCCGGACCGAGCAGGCCCGGCTCCAGGAGGAGGCCGAGGACGCCACCGAACGGGCCCAGCGCCAGCGGGACGACGTCGAGGCGCTGCGGGAGGCGGCCGCCGCCGCCCTGGCCGAGACGACCCGGCTGGCCCAGGAGGCGGCGGCCGAGCGCGACCGCCAGGGCGCCCTCATCCTCGACATCCAGGCCCGGCGGGTGTCGATCGAGGCCCGGATCGTCAACCTCGACCGGGCCGCCGACGGGGTCGAGGCGGTGCTGGCCTCGTTCCAGGCCGAAGATCCCGACTGGATCCCGGGCTCGCTGTGGTTCCAGAGCCCGGTGCCCTGCACCGAGATCAGCAGCGAGTTCGGTCAGCGGGCCCACCCGATCCTCAACATCACCCGGCTCCACGCCGGCGTCGACATCGGCGCCGCCACCGGCGATCCCGTCGAGGCCGCGGCCGACGGCATCGTCCTGCTCGCCGAGCCCCGGGGCGGCTACGGCAACACCGTCGTGATCGCCCACCTCAACTCGCTCGGCACCGTCTACGCCCACAACTCCGAGCTGCTCGTCCAGACCGGCCAGCAGGTGAAGCGGGGCGACGTCATCGCCCGGGCCGGCAGCACTGGCCTCTCGACCGGCCCGCACGTCCACTTCGAGACCCGGCTCAAGGGCGTGCCCGTCAACCCCCGCAACTTCCTCCTCCCGGTCGAGGGCGGCACCGGCCAGCCCGGCCCCGAACCGCCCGAGCAGCCCGACCGCCCCGACCTCGCCACCACCACGACGACCACCGAGCCGATCGGCGACTGCTAGCCCGCCACCCCCATCTCGGTGGCGAGGGCGGCGACGACGGGGGCGATCGGGGGGGCGGGGTGGCCGTCGAGGCGCTCGACGGTGCAGAAGACCTCGACGCCGTCGAGCCGGCCCTGGAGCGAGGCGACCAGCGAGCAGGCGGCGGGGGCCGGGTCGTCGACCTCCTGGACCTGGATCAGCACCTCGACCAGACCGACGCCGCGGTCGAGGTAGGTGATCTCGCCGAGGGCGTGGCCGGCCTCGACGAGCCGGGTGAGGACGGTGGCCGGGTCGGCGTGGACGAGCAGGGTGTCGCCCTCCACGTGGGCGTCGAGCGGGACCGCCGGCCGGGGGGCGGGCGGGGGTGGCGGCGGGGGCGGGGGGCCGCCGACCGGGACGGGGGCGAGGAGGGTGCGCCGGGCCTCGACCAGGCGGCTGACGGCGGCGGAGCCCGGTCGGCCCGAGCGGTCGGGGTGGTGGAGCCGGACGGCGGCCCGGAAGGCCGATCGGACCTCGTCGGCCGTGGCCCCGGGCCCGACCCCGAGCACCCCGGCGGCCTCCTTCCGGTTCACGCCCCGCCCCGCCCGCCGGCTTCCTGTGCCCTCACGTCCCACATCCGCGACCCCTGCCCCACAAGAACCCGAGCACCCCCCGATCCACCCCGAGAACGCGACCCCTGGCCCACAAGAACGCCTTCTTGTGGGCGACGGGTCGCGAAGGGGGGGTTCACGCCTGGGGGTGGTCGGGGGTGAGCCAGGCGGTCAGGGCGGCGGCCATCCGGACCGGGTCGGTGGCGCCGCACAGCTCGCGGGCCGAGTGCATCGCCAGCTGGGCCACGCCGACGTCGACGGTCGGGACGCCCAGCTCGGTGGCGGTGATCGGCCCGATGGTCGACCCGCACGGCACCTCGTTGTGGCCGACGAAGTGCTGGACGGGGACGCCGGCCCGGGCGCACGCCGCCTCGAACAGGGCCTGGGTGGCCGGCTCGGTGGCGTAGCGCTGGTTGGCGTTGACCTTCACCACGGGTCCGCCGTCGACGGCGATCCAGTGCCCGGGTTCGTGCTTCTCGGGGTGGTTGGGGTGGGTGCCGTGGGCCATGTCGGCCGAGGCCAGGGCGGAGGCCCCGATGGCCGCCAGCACGTCGCCCCGGCCGCCGCCCCGGGCGAGCGCCAGCCGCTCCAGCACCTGGCCGAGCAGCGGGCCGCCGGCGCCCCGGGTCGAGGCGCTCCCCACCTCCTCGTGGTCGTTGAGGACGAGGACGGCGCCGACCGGGGCGTCGGAGCCCAGAGCACCGACCTCTCCGAGGGCGACGAGCCCGGCCCAGCACGAGCACAGGTCGTCGAGCCGGCCGCTGCTGACCAGGCTGGCGTCGGCGCCGACGAGGGCGGCGGGGGAGAGGTCGTGGACCATCACCTCCCAGCCCGACACGGCGTCGGGGGCCACGCCCAGCTCGTCGGCCACCAGGGTGCGGAACCCGCCGACGTCGACGGACCCGACGCCCCACACCGGGGTGAGGTGGCGCTGGCGGTCGAGCTGGAGGCCCCGGCTGGTGATCTCCCGGTCGAGGTGGATCGCCAGCTGCGGGACCCGGAGCAGGGGCCGGTCGATGCGCAGGCGGCGGGTCTCGACCCGGCCGTCGACCCGCACCGCCACCCGGCCCGAGAGCCCCAGGTCGCGGTCGAGCCAGGAGTTGACGAGGGCGCCGCCGTAGACCTCGACGGCCAGCTGGCGCCACCCGGCCACCCCGGTGTCGGGGCGGGGCTTGACCCGCAGCCCGGGGCTGTCGGTGTGGGCCCCGACGAGGCGGAGCGGGGGCAGGGCCGGGCCCCCGGCGGGCAACGACCAGGCGACGACGGCGCCGTCGGCGACGACGTGGCCCCGGTCGGGCACGTCGGCCCAGGCCCCGAGGGGGTCGACGGCGGTCGAACCGGCGGCGGCCAGCCGGCGGCCGGCCTCGGCGGCGGCGTGGTACGGGCTGGGCGAGGCGTCCAGGTAGGCGAGCAGGTCGGCGATGTCGGCGGTCATGCGGGCCACCCTCCCGGCGGCGGGGGTCGTCAGGCGGTCAGGGGGACCGGGGCGAGGGTGGCCATCTTGGCCCGGACGGCGGCGAGGTCGTCGGGGTGGGTGACGCCCGCCCAGGTGGTGCCGGCCGGCAGGGTGGTGACGGCCAGGGCGCCGGCGCCGAGGATGGCGTCGACGGCGGTCGGCAGGGGGAGCTCGGCGTCGGGGTCGCCGGCGTGGGCGGACCGGAAGGCGCCGACCACCCCGGCCAGGGCGGGACCGGCGTCGGCGGGCAGCCCCCAGAGGTTCATCGAGACGGGGGCGCCGGGGTCGATCGGGCCGTCGGCGCTGGTGGCGGTGCCGTCGGGCCCGAGGGCGACGTCGTGGTGCTCGACCATCCCGAGCAGCGCCCCGTCGGCCCCCACCCGGCACACGGCCCGGGTGACGACGCCCTGGTCGGAGCAGGTGGCGGCCAGCGGCCAGGTGACCAGGGCGCCCCGACCGGGCCCGGACGCGCCCGAGCGCATCCAGCCGACCAGGGCCCCGACGGCGTCGGCGCCGTAGTGGTCGTCGGCGTTGGCGACGATCGCCGGCCCCGGCACGGCGGCCAGGGCCAGGACGACGGCCTCGGCGGCACCCCACGGACGGGTGCGGGGGGCGGTCGGGCCGGGCTGCTCGACGACGACCAGCGGCACCGCCACCCGGCGCTCCAGGTGGGCGACGACCTCGGCGCGGATCTCGGGCCGGACGACGGCCACGACCCGGTCGACCCCGGCCTCGGTGGCGTCGCGGATGGTGTGGTCGACGAGGGCCTCGTCGGTGGGCCCGACCGGCGTGACCTGCTTGAGGGCACCGAAGCGCCGTCCCATCCCGGCGGCCAGCACGACCAGCGACAACGGCTCCGTCACCCGGGAGACGCTATCCCCGCCGATGGCGGGAACCTGGTTGGAGACGGTCCGCCGGGGGCCGGTAGAGTCTCCGGACCCCTCGGGCCAGCGACGTCCCGGTACCCGATCCACACCGCCCATCTCTCGATGGAAGGGACGCATGCGAGCCACCCCGGGCCCCCAGGGCCTCTACGACCCCGCGAACGAGCACGACGCCTGCGGTGTCGCCTTCGTCGTCGACATGCACGGGCGGGCCAGCCGCGACATCGTCGACAAGGGCCTGCTCTCGCTCTGCCACCTCGACCACCGTGGTGCGTCGGGGGCCGAGGTCAACACCGGCGACGGGGCCGGCATCTTGATCCAGGTCCCGGACCGCTTCCTCCGCGAGGTGGTCGACTTCGACCTCCCGCCGGTCGGCTCCTACGCCACCGGCATCGGCTTCCTGCCCCAGGACCCCGAGCAGGCCGACGCCGCCGCCGAGGCGGTCGAGAAGATCATGGCCAGCGAGGGCCTGGAGGTCCTGGGCTGGCGCGAGGTCCCGGTCGACCCCTCGATGCTCGGCACGATGGCCCGCGAGGTGATGCCCACGTTCCGGCAGATCTTCGTGGCCGGTGCCGACGGCGAGCTGAGCGGGATGGCCCTCGAGCGCCGGGCCTTCATCGCCCGCAAGCGGGCCGAGCACGAGATCGCCCCGTTCGTCGAGGGCAGCGGCCTCGACCAGGGCGTCGACGGCGACCCGGGCCCCGACGACGCCCCGCCCACCGACGGCAAGGCTCCGAGCATGGACAGCGTCGGCGAAGCCGACGCCCCTAGGGCGGAGGGTGGGGTCGGCGGACGTGCGGTCTACTTCCCGAGCCTGAGCTGCCGGACCCTCAACTACAAGGGGATGCTCACCACCGGCCAGCTCGACGAGCTCTACGCCGACCTGCGCGACCCCCGGGTCGAGAGCGCCATCGCCCTCGTCCACAGCCGCTTCAGCACCAACACCTTCCCGGCCTGGCCGCTGGCCCACCCGTACCGCTACATCGCCCACAACGGCGAGATCAACACGGTCAAGGGCAACCGCAACTGGATGCGGGCCCGCGAGGCGCTGCTGGCCAGCGACCTGTTCGCCGGTCCCGAGGGCAGCTCGGGGCTCGAGCGGGCCTACCCGATCTGCGACCCCGAGCAGAGCGACTCGGGCAGCTTCGACGAGGTGCTGGAGCTGCTCCACCTGGCCGGCCGGCCGCTGCACCACGCCGTGCTGATGATGATCCCCGAGGCGTGGGAGAACAACGCCGAGATGGACCCGCAGCGCCGGGCC